>JADDPT010000046.1 GCA_016781735.1 Rubrobacter sp. | reverse complement strand
TTCCTGGTGCGAGGCGTGCCAGGTACACGAGTGCGGGGTTGGGAACGGCCGCCTGAGATATGTCGACACGTTTCGGGAGGTTAGAGTGCCCGCGCCGCCCACCCTCGCCGTGTTCATCGTCCCATCGCTAGCACTGCTACTCATCCCTGGACCGGGCGTGCTCTACATCGTCGCGCGCGGCATACATCAGGGGCGACGCGCCGCACTGGTATCCGGGATGCTCAGGAGTCCGTCTGGCTGCTGCCTCTGGAACCCACGGGTACTGCTGCACAGAGACTGCTGGCCAGGCAACGTGCTCTGGAAAGACGGGCGGCTCGCAGGCGTCATTGACTGGGAGGACGTGGCGGTCGGCGACCCGCTCTCCGACCTCGGTAACACCAGGCTTGAGTTGCTGTTTAACTTCGGGCTGGACGCTATGGAGGCCTTCACACCGGTGTACGCATCGAGGATCGGCGTAGACCTCACGCACCTGCCCTACTCGGACCTCGCCGCCGCGCTATGACCAGCTAACGTAATTGCCGAGTGGGCCGGGGACCCAGCGTCCGAGCGAGACATGCGCGCGGCTCACAAGCTCTTCGTCGCCCAAGCCTTCGACGAGCTCGCCGCTGAGCGACGGCCTCTCGCCTAGGCGTACGGACGGTCGACTAAGGCGCCGCAGTTATCACGTACTTGGACTGCATCTTCTCACCACCATCCAAGGTGTAGGTGGAAGTGCCGTCCGTCTTGATGGATATCCCGACCTTGGGATCGAACAGGTGGGTGAAAGACGCTTGCCCCTCCGTTTCAACCCCTTCTGACTTATCAGTCCTGGTCATGCTGGCTTTGGACCTGATCAGGGCGAGGTTTCTACCGCCTCGCTTCACCCATTTGTCGAAAGTGTACCTGGTAGTCAACGTAGTTACGCTCGTGGTGAGGGGTATGCTCTGGCTCGATGTCCACGAATCTCCGGGGCTAACCGGGCTCCGAGGCAACACGGGTCCGAGGTACGAAGCATCCTCATTCTGGACGATCACCAATGACTCGAGGTTCTCAGAAACAAACTTCGTGTCGAGAGAAGCGCCGAGGCTGTCGATCTTCGCAGTGAAGCCCATCCCCCGCTGAACATACGGGGTCATTCCCTCGCCCTTCAGCTTGGTGTACCGCACCTTCAGCGTGGCGACACCCCGCCTGACGGATGTAACAGTGGTGACGGCTGTCATCTTCGCATCGCTCACAGGCTCCCGTCGGTTCTGTCCCTTAATCAGTGCGCTCTTCATCACTACGTTGTGTGTGTACTTAGCGCCCTGACGGTACTTGTACCTGAGCTTGACCGGTTCTGGTTCGGGGCGCTGCGTGGTGGTGGTGACTTCGGCGTCTGCCGCGACAGCAGTGCTGCTGGCAGTGGTGGGGGTGGTGGAAACCGGTGTCTGGCCGCCGCAAGCCGCGGCGACAATGGCCATACAGATCCCGATTAGAAAGAGTCGCATCCTGTGCCTTTCTAGTTTGGGTGTTACTTGGAACGAGTGTAACCTGACAACTCCGCTTCGGTATCGCCCAAATGAGCGACGTTTTCCTACATCATTTGTGCTACTAGTTCATGTGGCCCCGCTACAGAAAAAAGCCCCAGCGCCTCGCCTCTCTCCGATAAGGCAAACGATATCCACCACAGCAATCCTTCACACGGCGACGGGTCCGGCGACGGCTATGGGCGACCACTGTGATATACTGCTGGGTGATGAATACGCACGTCGCACAGCGAGGGCCTATGGTCCGTGATATGGGAATACGCCCGCACATGGGGCTGCCTGCTGTGTGACGGGATAAGTACCCGATCACCCTCAGATAGAGGCCCCCCTGAGATCTCAGGGGGGCCTTTTCGTGTCTAAGGCGACTGTCACTCGAAGGCCCGTAGCTCAGTGGTGAGAGCAGCGGCCTTATAAGCCGTTGGTCGCGGGTTCGATTCCCGCCGGGCCTACCATGTCTATTTCAAATCAGAATAACGGACGCTGGCCCGTTACAACCCAGCGACTTCACAGCCCGCCTTTCTGCCTGTCCACCATACCGTGGCGCCCTAACCTATTACCACAACGGGGGCATCGAGCGCACAGGTCGCACGTGCGGCACAACACCAGCGGAGAAATCGCCTGTTTTCACTACCATATGTCAACACGTGAAACACACAGACGCAACCGACGCAGCCGAACATCATAGACGCGCCCCCACCACGCGGACGCTAGGTCCCGGCACACAGAGTATTCGAATGCAGCACGACCGCTAAGGACGTCCCGATGTCACAACCTATTCGCAGACGCGTGAGCCGGAGAAACTTCATTCGCGGTTCGTCCGCGGCAACCGGCGCCGTGGTGGCTGGCGCGTACGTAAAGCCTTCACTGCTGCCCCTCGGCACCCCGACCGCTTATGCGAGAGTCTCTGGGCCCCACAGCGAGATCCCAAGTGAGGAGCCTACTGAGACCCCAACCGAGACGCCTACTGATACCCCGACGGACCCCCCCACAAATGCACTCCCCAGGCTGCCCAACACGGGCGCGGGCGGTATGTCGTCTCCAGACTACCCATAAAACAACTCGTGAGCGCGCACTTTCCCGCCTGGCTGGGGTCCGGGGCTTCCCCATCTGCTCTAGCTGAACCCTAGCCGCCTCCGCACCCCTCGCGAGCGCGTCCCCAAACTGCCAAGAAATGGATGAGTGCAAGGTTCGCAGCGTAACATCTGCCTCGCATGTCTTGACCGGCGAAGAGGTCAGTAGTATGCTCGGGCTGTCGACATGGAGCCTGCGATAATTCGCAGAGGCGGTGAAAGGAGGTGCGACGAATATGAATAGAGCGTCGTCACGTCCCCGTAGGACCGCCAGTAGAGACCCTGCATAGACAAAAGGGTTTCCAACCTCGAAGGTCGCCTCAAAAGGGGCGGCCTTTTTTGTTGCCTCCCGCCGCGGGCGTGACTCGTACACGAGCCACCTCACTCGCTCGGCGGGCGGGTGAGGCCACGGAGGGAGTTGGGGCCGATGACTGACGAGAGCCAGACCATAACCATAGAGGAGAGCCAAGCGACGGGATCGTCCAGCGTGCGGTTCACCGTCTTATATCAGTACCCTTTCTGGGTGGGGGTGCTCGAGGTGCAGGCAGACGGGGAGTTGGGGGCGGCACGGCACGTCTTCGGTGTGGAGCCGACGGGCGCCGAGGTGGCGGAGTTCGTGAGACGCGGGTTCGTGCAACTGCTCGCTCAGGCGGCCGGCGCGCCCCTCGCGGGCGATTCCGACCGTACCGACTCGAGACGAGCGTCGAGCTCGAGGCGCGCAGCCCGGCAGGCAGCGCAGGCTACGCTGGTGACAGGCATCTCTGCGGAGGCACAGGAGGCGCTGCATGCCCAGATGAGCGAGCGCTCCGAGCGAAAACAATTGGCACGCGAGGCGGCGGCCCGGCACAAGCGCGACGCTGAGAAGCGCAAGTTACGCGAGAAGCAGCGAGGCCACTCACCAGCCATACGGACAGTGCGTAGAAAGTAACGCCTTCGGCGCATAGCCGGCTAGTCAACTCCTGCGCTTCCTGCTAGGCGAGTATGCGCCTATGCCGATGGCAAAGGACAGATCTACCTTAGTTAGCCTGGAGTGCTTCTTTAGTGTACGCTGCTCTGGGAGTAATCCGGGCTAAGGGCATCCGGGCGGCGGTAGGTGACGTCGCAAGTCCCGGACGCATGCACGGTGAGGCCGTAGAACACCCAGCCCTCTTGTCTCATCTCTTGCAAGTCCTCGTTCAACACGAACAGGCTATCGTATCGCCTGACAGCTGTCGACTCGAAGCTGCCTGCTTCCCCCTCCATGGTCCCGCCTCCGTGATCTCAATGCTCGACAAGAGCCTGGCAGTGGTCGCATGCTACACACACGGCGGCCCAATGCTAATGCTGTCCCCGAGCTCAGCAAGGGGATGCGGCTGGAGTTGCATCACCCGGCGTGCAGCAGGGTTGCTACGACATTGTTAGACAGTATGACGGCGGTTTATCAAAGATCCCTGAATCTTTGCGCCACACCCAGTAACAGTTCTTTCAGAATGATTAGAGAAAGTAGGATCTTGGTCCGTCGGACTGGAGTATTCGGGGCATATCAACAGAGCCTATCTGGTTTAATAGGACACGTGCTACTTTCCTGGCAGATCAGGGGTGAGCGCGCCCAGTGGGTGCTTCATCTCAACTCCTTCCTGATGATCACCGGCTTCTTCATGCTAATTCCCCTCGTGGGCGTGCACTACACGCGCGACCTCGGCATGACTGCAACAGTCGTCGGACTCGTGCTCGGCCTCCGCATGCTGATACAGCAGGGCTTGTCGATGTTCGGGGGAGCGCTCGCCGACCGCACGGGCTACAAGACCCCGCTGGTCGTTGGCCTGTTGGTACGCTCCGCGGGCTTCGGTGTCTTCGCTTTCGCCGAGACTATCCCTACCCTCTTTCTGGCCGCCACGATAGTCGCGCTCGGCGGCGCGCTGTTCGACTCAACGAGCAAGGCGGCATTGGCGTCATTGGTGCCTGCGCAGAAGCGCGCTCGATCGTTCTCTCTCAACTCCCTCGCAGGCAACGTGGGACTCTCCCTCGGTCCCTTTATAGGGGCGTTGCTCCTCGAAGTGGACTTCCGTCTGCTGTGCCTGGCGTCCGCAGGTGTCTACCTGCTCGCCACCCTGCAGACGTGGACCTTCCTGCATCCCATACCTCCCGCATCGAGCAGCACCAGCTTTGCAAGTGGCCTGTCGAGAGTGTGGCTGGACCGTCGCTTCGTGGCATTCACAGCTATAATCGCGGGCTTCCACTTTGTGAACATGCAGCTGTATGTAACGCTCCCACTTCACGTGGAGCGCATCTTCGACACACCACGACCGCTCAGCGTGCTTTACGCAATGAACTCCGGGCTGGCGCTTGTGCTCCAGTACCCGCTAATCCAGTACACGAGCCGACGATTCGCCCCCGCGACCGTGATGTCTGTGGGGGTGGCTGTGCTCGCGCTCGGGATGGGACTGGTGCCGCTCGCGCAGGGACTGCTGCCACTGGTCGGGTGCGTGGGGTTGTATGCTCTCGGCAGGGTACTGGTCGAGCCGACGCTGCAGGCGTATGTCTCTCAGCTCGCCCCTGCCTCGAACCTGGGCAGCTACTTCGGGTTCTCCTCACTGGCCATCGCGGTTGGAGGAGGGCTGTCGAACTACGCGGGAGGCGCACTGTTCGACCTATCCGTGGGCACGCAACAGCCCGCGCTCCCGTGGGTCGTTATAGCTTCCGTCGGCGTCGTCGTATCTCTCCTGCTCGCCGCCTTCGGAGGTTGGCAGGCCCGCAGGCGGGAGGTCGCATGTGCGGCCGCAGGCTCGGCATCCGGCTAAGCACCCACTTCCTGTGTCGGATTGCCTTCACCTCTCCTCTCGGCTCCATAAATTGATGTATCAGCCAGCCGTCTGCCATGCTCTTATGTAACATGAGTGCTTGCAACACAGTCCTGCGCTTACGTGAAGGATTCGGCTGTGAAAAAGCGCACGACAATCTGTCCGTACTGCCATTTCACGGGTGTCCTCGATGGTGATGTCCCGTGTCCATGTCCGCGTGGCGACCGGTTTCGGGGCGACCGCATCCGGCACGAGAACCTCCGCTCGATCAAGGAGACACGGCGTCGTAGAGAAATCCCCTCACAGATCCCGCCCCCTGTGGCAGACCACACCCGCAAAGGGCTCCTTCGCTTCCTGCTGGGCGAGCATCCCGATTAGACGCACTAGCTTTGCGCCAGTCTCCTGAAGACGGCTAATGCGGCATGGTCCGATCACCGAGCAAGCGGAGCTGGGAACCGCCTGTGGAGGGCTCAGTGTACCTCCTACGGCGTCGGCTGTTGCATGCCATACCCGTCGGCGCAGAACTTAACGTGTCTTACCAACCTTCTCAACTCGCAGTCTGTGCTAATATACTCAGCGGCGTCGGCGGTATGGTGTCGAGGTCTCGAAGCAGACCCCCGGGCCGGTTTCGCTTCTTTGGCTCGTGGCGCCGACGCCGCGTCCCTTTTCTATGCTCTCCGAGGCACCGTATCATCCCCGGGGCGGCCGTCGCCGAGAGACCGTAACAGCGCATGGAGGCTGGGTCGCTCAGGGCAGGCGGGCGGGGTATCGGCGGAGATGTCGATGAGAAACGCTTCAAGCGCGGAATGCCCAACAGACGGACACGAAAGGTAACGGGGAGCACATCCAGCACGAGCAGGACGGGCTTCGGGTGATCCTGCCGAGTGCGTGGGCGCCCTCCACTGGGCTCGCCGCGTGGCTGTGGCACGTCCTCGCGCTGATTCGCCGCGTGCGGGAGTAGGAGGTAGCAAAAGGTTGAGTAATCAGCGGACACGGGGCCCAAAGATACAAGTCGTCATCGTGCTTTGGATCGTCGTAGGTATCGCGCTAATGATCGTCTTGGACGTTCTGTAGCGCTCCTGTGAAGTGAGATCGCTTACCAGCGCAGGCGCCATAGGATCAGCGCCACGCCCACGGCCAGGTTGAGGGCGTCTAGGCTCGCTCTCCCATAGCTGTGTTGAGGTCTCACAACCACGGAAACTCGTGTTGGTAATCCGGACTCAACTCTCGCCTCTCGCCCAATCCAACCCCGCGTAGTCTTCAGCGATCAGCGCGAAGACGTGCTGGTCCGCTGGCTGCCCGTCCGCATCGAGGTGGCAGCGCCGCAGCGTGCCTTCCAGGACGTAGCCAAGCGACGCAGGCACCCTACGACTTCTCGCGTTCCGAGAATCCATCAGAATCGCCACGCGATTCGCTCCCAACGAGTCGAACGCGAGCCGGGTGAGCATCTGAACTGCCTCACGCATGTATCCATGGCCTTGCGCGCTCTCCCGCAGCCAGTACCCTATCTCGAAGACCCGCGCTTCCCAGTCGGGTCGCAATAAGCCGAGACCGCCCTCGAGCCGTCCGCTGACGTGCTCAAAGATACCGAAGATCAGGTGCTCGCGAAGCAGCCAGTTGGCCCTGTCGCGCGTGATCAACTCACGGGCGTCGCCAATCGAGCGGACCCTATCCGGCCACCTGATCCAGAGCCGAAAACTCTCCCTCGACTCCTCGACGGCTTCGAGCAGCGCGGGCGCGTCCTCCAGCGACAGCGGCCTTAGCAGTACGCGGGGACCGTCGAGCGTCTCCGGCACGGGGATGAGTAGGGGTGACATGTCCTTATTTATCATGGTCTACACGCCCGCCGTCGTCCAGCCGAGTGTGCTTGTTGCCCGCACGCCCCTTCTCTCCCAGGCGGCCGCAGCGAGCGGGGTGACCTACATTGGCGCGCCTTAGCTGCCGGTCGTGAAGTAGAGTGTGCCTCGCTGTGGCCGGCCCCACATGTCCACGAGGGTGTAGGACAGCCGGTAGCGCGTGTTCGCCGCGAGCGTGGTGGTGGGCTGAAGCGACACGGTCTTCGTCATGGTCGTCGTCGGCTGCGCGATAGCGATGCCCAGCTCCGCGCCGTCCGACGCCCGCGCCAGGCTCATGCCGATGCCGCCCGTCCGTAGCGCGCTGTACGGCGTGCCCACGAGCGTGTAGACCCGAAGCGACCGGCTGAACGAGAGGGAGATGGAGGGTAGCTGGGAGGTGCCCGTCGCTCCGTTCACCGGGCTGCTCGATACCAGCTTGCCCGGCGGGGGCAGCGTCGTGAAGCTCCATGTGTACGAGAACGCCGTGCCATTGTCGGGATTGCTTCCGTAGGTGGGATTGAACTTGCCCTGGAACGATGCTGTGTACTTCGTGTTGTAAGCCAGTGCCTTCTGCGGGATGAAGCTCAGGCTCGTGCTCCAGTTGTGAAACTGGTCGTTCTGCGGGCTGAGCCTGTAGCCGGAGATAGCCAGTCCGTCGCTCGCGCGCTTGAGCGTTATCGACGTGTACTTCACCGCACCCTTGTACCACGTCATCGAGACCGGGTAGCCACAGGGGTCGGTACTTGTGCACGTGCGGCCGAACTGGACCACCGGGTTGGGCTGCTCGTTGTGGAAGCCGGTCAGGATACCCGTCTGGTACGGCCGCGGCCACCTGGTGACCGGGCCACTCAGGGCATAGTCGGTGCCGAAGTCGAGCACCTGCGATCCTCGCCCGGACTTGTAATACGGTCCGTACCCTATCTGCTCTACTCGGGGCTGATCATCGGGAACCGGTGGTAGATGGCGCTCATCCACCACGCGAGCGCATTGTCTACTTGGTAGTACGTACGGGTGCCCGTAGCCCCCAGCGTGCCCATGTAGAAGTTCTCGGTGATGGAGGAGTTGTAGTACCCGTACTTGCCGGCGCGATCCTTCGGCGCGTAGCCGATGTAGTAAGGGCTGCTGCTGTTCGACTCGTAGTGGCCGTACTCGCTCGTCTCCAGCACGTAGCGAGAGTGACCGGTGGCGGCGTAGTTGAGAGCAGAGGACAACGTCACTGCCGGCAAACCCACGGACTTGCGGATCTTGTTCAGCTCGTCGAGCGCTCGCTTCTGCTCCTCCCCGCGCGTCACACCGCCGGCGAGCGCGGCGGGGCTCCAGAGCGAGATCATGAGAAAGGCGAGCAGCATCACGGGTATTCGGTACATCTGTGGTGAGACCTCCCGATACGACATCCTGGCCCCTCTTGCGCAGGGGATACGCACAATTTAGCAACAGTTGCAAGGAGCCCCCAATAGTATTTTGGTCCTGTTTGCGCGTGGTACTATCGATATATAGACCCTATGTACGAACAGGAGCAACGTATGGGGAATCGTCGCACAGAGCCAGGGCCGGGGCAGGAGTCAGTGTGGGACTACCCGCGCCCGCCGCGAGTGGAGCAGTCGGGCAGGCACGTAGTGGTCGTGTTCGGTGGCGTGGTGATCGCGGATACGCACGCGGCAAGGCGGGTGCTCGAGACGAGCCACCCACCGGTGTACTACATCCCCCCGGAGGACGTGCGCACGGAGCACCTCGAGCCGGCGAGCGGCACGAGCTACTGCGAGTTTAAGGGCCAAGCCTCGTACTACACGTTAAGGGTGGACAAGGCTGTTGCGCCGGAGGCGGCGTGGTACTACCCCAAGCCTTCGCCGGGCTTCGAGAGCATCCGCGGGCACGTCGCGTTTTACCCCGGACGGGTGGACGCATGCTACGTTGACGGCGAGCTCGTCCGCGCCCAGGAGGGCGGCTTCTACGGTGGCTGGGTCACGAGCGACGTGGTAGGTCCGTTCAAGGGCGTACCCGGCACGCGGGGCTGGTAGCGGCTGTAACCGCCCCTACTTGAACCACTGATGGAAGCACGGCTGCCGGCCGCGTACTGAACGAGTCCCCGCCTATCGCCGCGCGGCCGGCCTCCTCTTGTCCCTCGAGAAGAGGAAGAGCCCGAGCAGCAGAAGTGCCGTGACGATGTGCAGTACGTCGTCCGCGCCGTTCAACGGCAGGTATCCCTGAAGCGTCCCAACAGGCTCCGTTAGTATGCCGAGCACGAATAGGCCGGCGTACGCCAGGCCAATGATGAGCGCGTACGACTTCGAGGCTGCGTACCGTCTCGAAGCCGCGATACCCGCGAGTCCGATAAGCAGATGCGTCAGGCTGTGCAGCCAGTTCACCGCGAACACGTTCACCAGGTTCCCCGCGAGTGGTCCTACCACCCCGGGCAGGTCGCCGGTGACGACACCCGGTATGAACCCCAGAAGCCCGACTAGCGTATACACGACTCCCAAGATCAAGGCGAATAGCTGTACTACCGGTGGCATTGCTTGCTCCTCCCATGAATGATGGATAAGGATACCGAGAAATAATCCCGCGTCCTGGCCTGCCGGAGAGCAAGTTGCATGCCCATGCCCGCCGCTCGCGTCATCCGACTGCCCCACTGGAGACGAGCATGTCCGGACGACCAGTCCTTCTAGAGCAGCAGGGTGAACCGGCGGCCGTGCGAGGGAACGAGGATCGAAAGCTCGGGATGACGCTCCCGCGCATACTCGACGAGCGCGCCCGGTCTTCCCGTGTTCGCGGCGAACATCTCGTAGTGTGTGGGCACGAGCAGGCTTGCTCCCACGGCGGCGGCAAGGTCCGCAGCCTCACGGTCGTCCATGTTCCCGGCCATTCCCTGCTGCTCGCGGGAGTAGGAGCGTCCATTAATAGGAAGCAGGAGCACGTCCGCCCGCAGTTCTTGAAGCCGCTCCACCAGACCATCGAAGACGAGCGTGTCGCCAGAGTGGTACACCCGCGTGCCGCCGAGCTCGACCACGTAGCCGAGGTAGCGGTACAGCCCACCGCTCATCTCCCGGCCGAACCCGTACTCGACGGGCGGGAACTCCAGGCCATGCATGGCAGGCACGGGCATGAGCCACAGGCCGCCCACCTCCAGGTCCTGCCCAGGCTGCGCCGCCACCACCCGGTCCGCTGGGATTCCGAGCGCAACTACCTGCTCCACGACCGGCTCGGGAGCTACAAACAGTGCTCCGGGCGAGCTCGCCGCCAGCCCCGGGAGCGTGCCGGGGTCGAGGTGGTCCAGGTGCTCGTGGGTAACGAGCACGAGGTCGGCGGCCGGGGCCTCCTCCGGGGCGAACGGTGGGGGCACCAGCCGGTCGTGCCCCTCGGACAGGAAGAGGTCGACGTACACCGTCCTGCCGCCCCCCTTCAGCGCGAAGCCGGACTGTCCCAGCCACCAGAGCGCCACCGCGCCGTTGGGCGGCGTGTACGACGCTATGTCGGCCGCTATACCAGAGGTATTCGTGCTCACCGGTGGGCCTCCTTAATACGTCACTATGTTGTCTCAACTCACGGAGGAGGTTGCTAGGCGAAGACTTCTCAGGCGAGGTGTGGCGGAGTTCTTGCATACAGGGGCGCCTCGACGCCAAATGCCTGGCTCCGCTTCTGTCATACTTGAGGGTAGCACAGCGGCGGCGAGTATACGAAGATAGCAAAGCACGAAGGATGGAGCGCGGCCAGAAACCGGGGCCGGCATGAGGAGTTCTCGCACACGATGAGCAGTGACCTGGAGCGCAAGGCGTCAGAACTCGGGGCAGAGATCACGTCCTCGACGACTTCTACCCTCAACGAGCTCAAGCCGCTGCTGCGCGGATGGCTGCACGCTCTAGCCACCGTGATTGCCGTGCCGCTTACTATCGGGCTCGTCGCGCGCACCATGCACGACACCCCACGGATGATAGCGATGCTCGTCTACGGCATCGGCATGGTACAGCTATATGCGGTCAGCGCCCTGTACCATATAGGCTCGTGGCGGGGGCGCTGGCTCAGATTCATCCGCAACCTGGACCACGCGAACATCTTTGTTATGATCGCCGGCACGTACACTCCCCTGTGCGTCGCGCTCCTCACCGGCTGGCTGCGCCTGACCGCGCTGCTCACCGTCTGGATTGCCGCGCTCACGGGCATACTGCTGACAGTTCTGTTCACCGGCCAGTACCGCCGGGTAAGAACCACGCTTTACGTCGGGATGGCGGTGATACCTAGCGTATTGACGTGGGAGATCGTACGTGCCCTGCCCCTGGGGGCGACCGCGCTGCTGATCACGGGCGGCCTGCTTTACATGCTTGGCGCGCTCGTCTATACGGCTAAACGTCCCAACCCACTGCCGCGAGTCTTCGGCTTCCACGAGATCTTCCACGTCCTTGTCGTGGGGGCGGGAGCTGCGTTCGCCGCTGCGATCTGGGTCTGGGTGGTGCCGTACTCGTAACGTAACCCCACAGACTCGCACCCGCCGCGTCTCTCCTGCATGCCCGCACACGCCAGGGTGCGTTATGATAGCGTCCGGCTGCAGGGCAATGTAGCAGAGGCGACTCACGCCGCCGTGCCCGCAGCCAGCAGAGAGGAATCCAGATGACGACCGCGCAATCCATCGAGATAAGCCCTCCCGCGGACGATGAGGAACTGAAAGCCTTCAGGCGGCTCGCGGACTACTCGTTCGCGTCGAACCCGCCCTTAACCGTGGACATCAGCAGGATGCAGCGGCAGGGTCGGGAGAACTTCCGTCTCGCCCGCGTGAAGGGGAAGCTGGCCGGAGGACTGGGCCTCCTGCACATGGGGCAGTGGTTCGGTGGCAGGAGCGTGCCGACGGTCGGCATCAACGCGGTAACGGTCGCGCCTGAGTACCGCTCTGCCGGGATCGCCTCCACGCTCCTGCGCGGAATGCTCGAGGAGGCGCGGGAGCAAGGCTACCCGCTCTCCACGCTCTACCCGGCAACGCAGCTCGTGTATCGGCGCGCAGGCTACGAGCAGGCGGGCGTGCTCATGCAGTACCAGCAGCCGGCCCACGCGCTCGATGCCCGTCACCGCGACCTCACAATGCGACCCATGCAGCAAGGTGAGGAGCCCGTCCTGCACGACCTGTACGCCCAGCGAGCGCGACGCACCGGAGGCAACCTGGACCGGAGCGAGCTCATGTGGCACCGCGTCCTGAACAGCTCGACTGAGGTTGTCAACACGTACATCGTCGAGCGCGACGGCGCGCCGGAAGGCTACGTCGTTTACAGGCAGTCGCAGGAGGGCAACGGACCACGCAACATCGCCGTCGAGGATTTAGTCGCGCTCACGCCTGACGCGGGGCGGCGCCTGCTCACGTTCCTCGGGGACCACCGCTCGGTGGTGGACAACGTGCTCTGGATGGGCTCGCCCGCCGAACCGCTGCTCCTGCACCTGACAAACCAGGACTACAAAGTGACGTACTACGAGCAGTGGATGCTGCGGGTCGTGGACGTGCGCGGAGCGCTCGAGGCGCGAGGATATCCGGAGGCGCTCTCGGCAGAATTGCACCTGGAGGTGCGGGACGACGTGCTCGGCTGGAACAACGGGCGATGGGTGCTCACCGTCTCGGAGGGCCGTGCCGAAGTGCGCGAGGCCGGTGAGGGACGGGTGCGGCTCGACGTGCGCGGCCTGGCCCCCGTCTACAGCGGCTACCTCTCGCCACACGAGCTGGCAAGCACGGCCTACATCGAGGGCTCGGATAAGGACCTAGCAACCATGGCGCTCATCTTTTCCGGCCCGTCTCCCTGGATGCCCGACGGCTTCTAGATCGCCTTCTTCGGTGGGCCTCCCGTCGTTGTCGCCTGAGGCATACCCCGCCTGCGCTGGGGGCGACAAGAACTCAGAACGACAGCCGCACGCCGAGAAGATCAGCCGCGAAGGTGCTCGTCAAAGAAGTCGAGCATCAGGCGCTCCAGTTCCTCCCAGTGGCCGTCGAGACCATGGTCCCCACCCTTCACGGGAACGAGCCTGGAGTCCACGCCCTCGGCACGTAGCGCTTCATGCAGCAGGCGCGACTGCCCGAACGGTACAAGCTCGTCCTGCTCGCCGTGAAGGATCATGAACGGTGGCGCGTCGCTCCGTACGTGAGTGATCGGGTTTGCCGCGTGCGCGAGGTCGGGGCGCTCGGAGGCAGGACCGCCGAAGAACTGCTCCAGAAACCCATGCGCGTCGAGAACCTCCTCCCATGCCGGGTCGAGCGTGTCCGTTGGCCCGCAGATATCAACCACCGCCTGCACCCGGCTGGAGCAGCCCGCCCAGCCTGAGTCCCCTTCCAGCTCCACGACATCGGCGGACGTGCCCAGCAGTGCGGCAAGGTGCCCTCCGGCGGAGTGTCCCCACACGCCGACACGGTCCGGGTCTACCCCGTACTCCGACGCGTGGGCTCGTAGCCAGCGGACGGCGGCCTTTGCGTCGTGTGCCTGCGCCGGGAAGATTGCCTCGGAGCTGAGCCGGTAACTGATGCTCACCGTGAAGTACCCGCGCTCCGCGAGGAAGCGGTTGCGCAGGGCATCCTTCTCCCCCTCCGCCCAACCACCGCCGTGGATCTCGATGACGGCGGGCATGGGTGTCCGTGGCAGCGACGCCGGCCACAGGATGTCGAGAAGGAGCGGCGCGCCACCGGCCATACCGTACGGAACGTCGGACGTCAGTGTTACCGGCTGGGAGTTCTTCGACATAGTGGCGCTCATCAACTCCTATCCATTTCACAGCATCAGCAGCTACCAGTCTCAGGCGGTAGGCATGGGCAATGGGTCCCGACGAGGCGCCTCGCACATCGCACAAAGAAAGCCCCGAGAATCGAGCTCCTGAGAACGGCTTGCAAACCCCTTTTCAGGGAGGGATGAGGGGAGTATAATCTCCCCACCGGCAAGACCGGGCAAGAGAGAAAAGGAGGCTACCATGGCACGACTGATCATCGCGAACCGGCGCGGCCACCAGACCGTGGAATGGGATACGGCCCTCGACACGGAGGAGTCGCGGGCGGCCGTCGTGGAAGCGGAGCGCATCATCCGCGAGGCCCGCGAGCAGGGGTGCCTCATCTCCCGCAAGGAGGGCGACCGCCACGTCCTGCACGATGGGCCGTTCGACCCGAAGGTCGAGGAGTACCAGGTGATCGCTCCGATAGCCGGTGGATAGAGCCAGGCTCCAGGGGCCGCAGGCGCGTGTTGCCGCGCCGGTGGCCCTCGCCCTAGGTTTATAGCGACAGGTGTACGAGCAGTTACGCAGGCTCTTCGGTCTGGCGTCGCGCCCGGCAGAGCCACCCGACCTTGAGCTGCCATGGAGACGGCGGTGGCACAACGTCGCCAAGCGGAGCGCGGGGCCCGACTTCCGCCGTGAGGATTACCAGTTGGCCCGCGACAATGCCCGCGTCGTCGCCCGCGAGACGCTCGGCGAGGAGTTGTGGCAGCGGCTGCAGAAGCAGGGCTTCCTCGACCTGCCCTCCAGGCACTACGAAGGCATCACGTACAGGCTCCGGGTCGGGCTGCGGATAGAAGTGCGCGCTGAGCCGGGCGTGCGCCCACCGTGGCGCTATCCCTACCTGTGCATCAATCCGACCTATCCCCTCCCCGAGGAGGAGTTCTTCGCCCACCTCTACGTGTACGTGCGCGACCGGGAGGACGAGATAATCCGAGTCGCCGCCCCCCAGCCCTGGGACCAACCCCTCGGCCGCACTTTCTAACAATCACTTTGGGCGCGTGAGGCTTGTTCAGGACTGTGCAACTCCGACGTTCGCGCCCTAACCCCTCCGAAAAGGGTAGAGTCCCAGGGGTGGTGTAAAAGAGGGTGATTGA
>JADDPT010000104.1 GCA_016781735.1 Rubrobacter sp. | reverse complement strand
CGTAGCGCTCATCCTTCGTCGGCAAGGACTGGGTCTAGTGGCCTTCGGACTTCGTTTCACCGAATATTCGGGAGAGCCGTCATGAGGTATAAAGGTGCGCAGCATACAGGACAGAAAGAGGAGACACCATGGAGTTCGAGGCCCAGGGAAGGCGGATGCTCGTAATAGTGGCGCACCCCGACGACGCCGAGTTCACCTCGGGCGGCACGGTGGCACGCTGGACGCAGGAGGGTGGTGAGGCGTACTACCTTGTCTGCACCGACGGCGCTGCGGGTGGAACCGACCCCTCGCACACGCCCGAGTGGCTGCGTGCTACCCGCGAGCGGGAGCAGCATGCCGCCGCCGACCACCTGGGTGTGAAGCACGTGAATTTTCTCGGCTACCGTGATGGTGAGCTGACGCCCACGCTCGAGCTGCGCAAGGCGATCGCGCGCTGCATCCGCGCCCTCAAGCCCGACGTCGCGATCATTCCCAGCCCGGAGCGCACGTGGGTACGATACGGGCTCCGCATCCACCATCCCGATCACCTAGCAGTGGGCGAGGCTGCTCTCGCCGCCCTGTACCCTGGGGTAGGTAACGCCTGGACTTTTAGAGAGCTGCTCGACGACGGTCTCGAGCCTCATACCGTCCCCGAGATCTGGATCAGCAACACGAACGCCCCGGACTACCCAGTGGACATCTCCGGCACGGTGGACCGCAAGGTAGAGGCGATCACGAAGCACACCAGCCAGATGGCCGGACGTGATTCCGAGGAGATCGCGAACCGCATGAAGCCTCGCGCGCAGGAGGTGGGCGCCAAATACGGCATGGCCTACGCCGAGGAGTACCTGCGCATCATCATAGACTGGTAGCGTCCGGGACGGATCCGCGTCCCGAGGCCGAGCGCGTCACCTACGCCGCCCGCCGAGCAACCCACCGAGGAGACCTCGGGTAATGCTCCGTCCAATCTGTGCGCCGACCGCTCGCGCGGCGCTCTTCGCGATTGTCTCAACGATGCCTTGCCGCTGACGACGTGACCTTCTTGCCCGTGCTTCCTCCGCTTCCTCCATCATCTGCTGCTGATGTCTGTACACCTGCTCTGCGCGGGCTCTTAAGAGCTCGTAAGCAGACTCCCGGTTCTCGATTCGCTCGTACTGACCGTAAACTGTAGAGCTTTGGATCACCTGCTGCCGCTCGTGTGGGGTGATCGACCCAATCCGGCTGCGAGGCGGCAGGACGAGCGCTCGCTCCACGATACCCGGCCGGCCGTCGGCATCCAGGAAGGAGACAAGCGCCTCCCCAACGCCCAGCTCGGTGATGGCGGTCTCGACGTCAAGCTCTTCGTTCGTCCTGAAAGTCTCGGCGGCTGCGCGCACCGTCTTCCTGTCGCGGGGCGTGAACGAGCGGAGCGCGTGCTGCACGCGGTTGCCGAGCTGGCCCAGTACCACCTCCGGTATATCGAGCGGGTTCTGGCTGACGAAGTAGACGCCTACTCCCTTGGAGCGGATCAGGCGGACTACCTGCTCGATCTTCTGCTGCAACGCTTCCGGGGCGTCATCGAACAGGAGGTGAGCCTCGTCGAAGAAGAACACCAGCCTCGGCTTCTCGAGGTCACCCACCTCCGGAAGCTGCTCGAAGAGCTCGCTGAGTAGCCACAGCAAAAAGGTGGCGTACATCTTCGGGGATTCCATGATCCTGTTCGCGGCAAGGACGTTGACGACACCTTGACCGTTGTGGTCGGTCTGCATCAAGTCCTCGAGCACCAGTGCGGGCTCACCGAAGAGTCGGTCGCCCCCTTGCTCCTCCAGGGCGAGCAGGCCGCGCTGGATGGCGCCGATGCTCGCGGGAGAGATGTTGCCGTACTCGGTGGTGAACTCCTTCCGGTTGTCTCCCACGAAGCGCAGCATCGCTTGTAGGTCCTGCAGGTCGAGCAGGAGGAGCCCGTTGTCATCGGCGATCTTGAAGGTGATCGCCAGGACCCCGCTCTGGGTCTCGTTGAGGTTGAGGAGGCGGCTCAGGAGTAGCGGACCCATCTCCGCCACTGTAGCGCGTATTGGGTGGCCTTGCTCGCCGGTGATGTCCCAGAATGTCACGGGGCAGGCCGAGTAGCCGAAGTCCGGCAGGCCGAGCTGCTGGGCGCGCGCCACGACGTTCGGCTGCGCCGCGCCCGGCTGGCTGATACCCGCCAGGTCACCTTTGATGTCCGGCGCGAAGACAGGCACGCCCTGCCTGCTGAACCCCTCCGCCATGACCTGCAGCGTGACTGTCTTCCCCGTGCCGGTGGCGCCCGCGACAAGGCCGTGACGGTTCGCCATCTGCGGCAGGAGGTAAAGGTCCTCGCTCTCGGTCTTCGCGACGAGTATGGGGTCGGCCATCGCAACGCTCCTTATATAGTAGGTTCGCCTGTCTTGCGGGACGCCGCCTTACGGCGCAGTCAGCCTGAGCGCGAGGGCGGCGTAGCCCAGCGCGGCCTCTGTGAGTTGGGCGATGGGCACCCGCTCCTGGTTCGTGTGGGCGAGCGCCTCGTCGCCGGGGCCGAAGCCGATGCTCGGGATGCCCGCCGCCACGAGGTGGCCGCCGTCTGTTGCAAACTCCCAGCGCCTCACCGGCACCTCTCGCCCCAGCGCCTCCCGTAGCGCGGACTTGCTCTGCTCCAGGAGCGGGTCACCCTCATCGATCACGAAGGACGGGAACGCCGCCGGCACGTCGCGCTCCTCGCCCGTGTACGTGCGGTGGTGCTCCTCCTTGACGCTTACCTCTCCCTCCGCGCCGTCCTGGAGCGAGGCGTCGAGCAGCGCCTGCAGGCTCGCGCAGATCTCCTCAGGGCTGTGCTGCGGCACGGTGCGCCAGTCTATGTGGAGCCGCAGCTTGCCGGGCACTACGTTCGCGGAAGTCTGGTCGGTAAAAAGGAGCGTCGGCGCAAGCGTCTCTCTTCCAAGAAACGAGTCTTCCATTAACTCCACGTCCCGCAGCCCGCCCAGGAACGCGCCGAGCGAGTAGTGCGGGTTGATGCCCTTCTCCGGCATGCTCGCGTGACAGGAGCGTCCCCCGATGCGCACGATCAGCTCGATGCGGCCCCTGTGGCCTCGCCGCAGTTCGTTGTTCGTCGCCTCGCCGACGACCGCCGCGTCCGTGCGCACGGTCTTCGCGAGCTCTATAGAGCCGAGGCCGCCAACATCCTCCTGCACGGCGCCCGCCACGTACAAATCACCGGGCAGGCTGACGCCCGCAGCCTTGAGCAGCGCCCCCGCGTACACCTGCGCGGCCGTCGGCCCCTTGATGTCCATCGCGCCCCTGCCCCACACGGAGCCTTCATGCACGCGCCCCTCGAACGGCGGGAACGGCCACCCCCGCTCGTCGCCCGCGCTCACGTGGTCGAGGTGAGTGTTGAGCATCAGCGATCGCCCCCCACCCGAGCCCCGGATCACTCCAATGACGTTGCCAACAGCGTCCGTCCACGCGTCGTCGTAGCCCACGTCCTTCATCTCGGCCTGGACCAGGCGAGCAGCGTCCCTCTCCTCCCCAGGCATGCTCCGCGTCTGAATTAACCGCTGGCAGAAGCCGACGAGCCGCGCCTCGTGCTCCCCGGCCAGCCTCTTCAACATATCCATATCGCTCATTGCCACCTCCTGGTTCCGTACTCCGTTGAGCTGAGCCTGCCGCCCGTCATCATAACCGAAGCCTGCGGCCAATATGGAATCTTCGGTGCCAGCACAGGGACTGCATGGAGACGCCTGGCAGGGGACATACCCAAGGGCGCCTCGTCACCTGGTGGCATTGAGACCTCGACTCACCAAGTAGGGGAGCAACCTGCTTCGCAAGCGCACCGCGCGAGTATATTGAGTAGTTGTGCGAACGGGCTGAAGGAGCCGACGAGCGTGCCGGCCGTGGGCTGAGCTTCGCCGAATAACTGGCTAGGACTCGGTCACCATGAGAAACATCCTGTGTAATCCCATTGCTCCCTGGACAACAGGAGCGTCCCTTCCTGCCATCGCTCCCCGCGGACCGGACAAACCCTCCTCCTGAGGGTTGCCTTCCAGGTCGTATGCGCGCGCGATCACCTCGTACCCACCTGGTCCGGCCGGTTTCCAGTCGTAGGTCCATAGCAGCCACGAGAGCGGTCCGAGCGGGACCTCAACAGCCGCCTCCCCCCATGTCTCACCGCCATCGGTGCTAACCTCCACGCGTGACACTCCGCGCAGGCCGGCGTATGCGATGCCCGTTAGCAATGTGGCTCCCATTTGGAGCTGACGCTCGGGAGGCTGGTCCAGTCTGCACTCAATGTGCACATCGCCCAGATCCGTCCAGTTCGACTCCTGCTGCCAGTACCCCCGGTGGTCGCCCTGCACGACTCGCACTAGCTCAACCCACTTCGAGCTCTTGAGCCCGTATCTGCCCGGCACCTGCAGGCGGAGTGGCCCTCCGTGCTTTGCTGTGAGCACCTCTCCGTTCATCTCGTACACGAGCAGTACCTCCGGATGTGTGGCGCGCTCCATCTCAAGGCTCTCGGTGTATCCGTCCGCACACACCGTTGTCACGTCTCTTGCACCCTTCCATACCCCGGCGTGAGCCAGAAGATCGGCAAGCCGTACACCCTTCCATGAGGCATTGCCGATCAGTGGTCCGCCGACCGGATTGGAGATGCACTCCATTGTTCCCCACTGCTCCACCGCGGGCAGTGCCCTCAACTCGTCCAATGTGAGCTCCAAGCGGCGGTTCACCATTCCTTCTACCAGCAGCCGCCACGACGCCGGGTCCGGCGTAGGGTCGAGGACGTTCTTTGAGATGACGTAGAAGTCGCGTGTGGGAGTTACCTCTGGGGTACGTCCGGTGCTTGCAGCCGTGCGGGGCACCGTGGCCCGGTGCAAGAGGGCCCAGAGACCACCTCCTAGCCCAGTCACCGTGAGGGCCAGCCACGGCATGGTGATGAGCACCAGCCTCCGTCTGCTGTCGTCCAGAGCCTTCTCTGTTAGAGGGAGGCGAGTGGCTCGTGTTGCGTCTCTTGCTCCCCACAGCCCCAGTCCCCAGACTACGTACGTCAACAGAGGCCCGAGCCCGGTGCGGAGCCCGCCGGAGGCCTCGCTTGCGAACGGCCCGAGGCCGAGAATGAGCGAAGCAATGACACCAAAGAGTATGTAAGTAGAAATCACGAGTGCGGCGAGCGTTGTGATCACACGTCTTCGGGCCAAGCGTAACCAGCCGACGCCGAGGACCGTAAGGACGGAGGCCTCGAGCAGCAACAGTGCAAGGAGTAGTGAGGGTTTTGCCCAGCCACCGAGCGTTCGTATGCCCAACTCGAAGAGCGGAACGGGCATTAACTGGACGACCCGGCCGTGCGCCAGCGCTGGGAAGGGTGGCAGATTCACCGCAATCCATGTGAGCAAGGAGGCGGTGGACGCTGTAAGCGCGGCGAGCACTGCCATCAGCCACCTTATACGTCGGCCTGCATGCGGTTGAGACATCTACTGTCGCTCCCCGGTCCGTGCCTTTGAGGTGCCACGGCGTATCGCTCGCCTGTCCTCCCCCTCCTCAGTATACTCCCTTGCTCTGAGCGGAGATGCTGCCCGTGCGGCGAGCACGCAAATTGTGAAACGCCAGGTCGCGCAGTTAACCACAGTCAGTGTGTTACCAATCGTGCAACGTTAGAATCTGGTTAGGATTCATTCGATTGGTCATATCCAGCTTGACATGTCTGGCGCTTCTATATACACTTCGCCAATCCTCGGGTAATCGGCCCTAATGCTTCGAGGGGGTGCGCTCTTTGCTCACCCTCTAGATCGATGCCAACGTTTGGCGACACACGGGTGAAGGGGGTGGTAATCGCTCCGTTTAGCGCCGGTGAGGCGGCCGAATCCTGGTACCGCGCTGGGAGGCTCTCCACACCAATCACCACAACTAGGCACCGAAGACTTCGCATTAGCCGTGGAAGACGTAGGAGGAGTAGCCTTGAGTACGAAGAATAACCGGTTCCGCTGGTGGGCACTAATTGCGTTGGTAGTGCTTCTCACGCCGCTGATCGCCGCCTGCGGAGGCAACGGAGGTGGCCAGGCAACTGAGCAACCCGCCGGTGGCACGCAGGCAACTGAGCAACCTGCTGGGGGGCAGCCGACCACCGGAGCAACCGGCGGCCAGACGCCGGCGGCAGGTGCGACCACCGGTACCGGCGCGCAGGGCGGGGATACTAAGTGTGCCAGCCAGGGCGGTACTGCCGTCGTTGGCATCGTTCAAGAGCCGGATGTGCTGGACCCGTTCCGCACCGGCATGACCTTCGCCGTGTGGGTCCTCCACGCGCTGGACGTGCCCATGGTGCGTGCCACCCCCAAGAGTGGTGAGATCGAGCCTGTTTTGCTCAAGGAAAACCCCACGCTGGAGAACGGTGGTATCTCAAAGGACGGCCTGACGTACAAGCTCAACTTTAAGGAAGGGCTCAAGTGGAGCGATGGGCAGCCGCTCACGGCCAAGGATCTTGTCTTCACCTGGAAGACGATCATGGACACGGAGTACGGCGCGGGCTCGCAGCTCGGCTGGGAGAACATCAAGAGCATTGACCTATCGAACAACGATCTGACGGCCACCATCAAGCTGAACGAGGTGTACGCACCCTTCGCGGCCACTGTCATCCAGGGCTCGGGCGCTACCACGAGCGGCTACCTGCTGCCGGAGCACAAGTTCAAGGGGATGAAGGGCGCGGAGATCGCGAAGAGCGACTACGGCGCGCAGGGCAAGTCCGGCCACGTCGGCTCCGGTCCTTTCAAGATCGAGAGCTGGAAGAAGGGCGAGGCCATAACGATGGTCCGCAACGATAACTACGTTGGCACGAAGGCCTGCCTGGACAAGATGATCTGGAGCGTAGTCCCGAGCGTGGATGCGCAGACCTCCGCGCTGCAGAACGGCGAGATCGACCTCGCGACGAACTACTACGCGAGTGACATACCGACTCTCGAGAAGTTGGAGGACCGCGGCGTCAAGGCGCTCGCATACCCTGCGTTCCTGGTCGAGCGGTACGTGTACAACTTCCACGATCCGAAGGACCCGAACATCACTGTAGACCCCAAGAAGGCTAAGCCGCATCCAGTCTTTGCTGACAAGAACGTACGCTTGGCCGTTGCTATGGCCATCAACCGGCCGGCAATCGTCGAGAAGTTGCTGTTCGGCAAGGCGAAGATCGGCGTGACGGAGTGGGACAATAGCCCGTGGTTCAATGAGAAGCTGAAGCCGTATCCGTACGATCCTGAGAAGGCGAAGCAGTTGCTGGATCAGGCGGGCTGGAAGCCTGGTGGCGACGGCATCCGCGAGAAGAACGGTGTTCGTCTCTCCTTCACGCACCGCACGACGTCGGGTAACCCGATCCGCGAGACGATCCAGAGAGCCGCTATTGGCGACCTGCAGAAGGTTGGGGTGGAGATGAAGATCGACAACCCTGATGCCACCAAGCTGTTCGCCACGTTCAGTGAGGGCGGTGTGCTCTCCCGACGCCAGTTCGACATGGGTGGCTACACCACCGGCATCGGCCTTGATCCCGACTTCAGCGCGTACTACGCGACGAATCAGATCCCGACCAAGAGTAAGCCGGGCGGCTCCAACTACGGCGGCTACAGCAACCCCGAGGTGGACAAGCTGTGGAAGCAGCAGGCAACGGAGCTCGACCCCAAGAAGCGCAAGGCGATGTACGATCAGATTCAGCAGAAGATGTACGACGACGTGGCTGTCTTGTACATCTACGACAGGCTGCAGATCGACGCTGCCGGTCCCAAGCTGAAGACTCCGCCTGCGGACTTCACCGGTTACATCTGGTGGTCCCCGGAGAGCTTCTCCATGCAACAAGGCCAGTAACGCCGGAACTGGTAACGCTAAGCTGTAGCACGAGCATCCGCTCGTGCTACAGCTTCCCCTTCACCCTAGTGGAGGTGCCCAAGGAGGCAAGCGATGGGAAGGTACGTCGTCCGCCGGCTCTTGCAGGCTATTCCGCTCCTCTTCGTGATCAGCATAATACTGTTCTACGCAGTGTTTGCTCTTGGGGACCCGGTCTCCCGCCTCATAGCAAACAATCCTCGCACCTCGGAGCAAGACATAGCACGCATAAAGAAGCTGTATGGTCTGGACAAACCGGTCTACCAGCGCTATTTCGTCTGGGCTGGCAACAGTCTCCGAGGGGACTGGGGCTCGTCCTTGGTTACAGGGGAGAAGGTAACCTCGGTTCTCAGAGGCCGCCTGGGCAACACGCTCATTCTGATGGTCACTGCCTTTCTTGTGACGCTGCTGCTTGCCATCCCGATCGGCCTCATCTCAGCGCTTAGACAGTACTCCAGATTCGATTATTTCATAACCGCGCTTTCGTTCCTGTTCTATAGCTTACCTGTGTTCTTCCTTGGCTTCCTGCTTATCTACCTCTTCTCGGTGAAGTTCAGGGAGTGGGGACTGCCGGCCTTGCCCTCCGGCAAGATGTACGACGTCCGGGGAGAGCGGACCTTGGGGCAGTTGTTCAAACACATGATCCTGCCGGTACTCACCATCGCGCTGATCAACTCCGCGCTATACACCCGTTACCTACGCTCCAGCGTGCTCGAGGTGATGGGGCAGGATTACATCCGAACCGCCAGGTCCAAGGGCCTGATGGGCTCACAGGTGCTGCGTCGCCACGTGATGAAGAATGCCGCGCTTCCCCTTGTCACGCTCGTGCTGTTGCAGGTAGCTACCTTATTCTCAGGCGCGGTGGTGACGGAGACCATCTTCGCGTGGCCGGGAATGGGATTGCTCTTTATCGACGCAGCGCGCAACGTGGATTATCCAGTGTTGATGGGGATTCTCGTGGCATCCTCGGCGCTGATAATCATCTTCAACCTTATCGCCGATATCCTGTACGCCTACCTCGACCCACGGATTAAGTACAGCTAGGGGAGGAAAGTAATGAGTGATACCCCAGCCACTGCCAAGACAACTACTGATCCGGGTACGGATGTGCGTGACCAGTTGCGAGCTCAGGATGCTATGTCGCGCGACGTACAGACCCCATGGAAAATCATCCGCAGGCGCTTCCTAAAGCACAAGCTGGCTGTTGTCAGCCTGGCGTTCTTTATCTTGCTGGTAGCCACGATCTTCATATGGTCGTCCCTATTGCCTGCCAATGCCGCTCAGGTCAACGTAGATCTCTACAACACGAATGCGCCTCCGTCACTGCGGCACCCGATGGGTACTGATCAGGCCGGCAGCGACGTGCTCCAGCGCATCGTGCTCGGTGGCCGCGTTTCGCTAACCATCGGGCTGTTCTCCGTCGCCATCGCGATCATTCTCGGTACCATTGTGGGGGCGCTGGCAGGATACTATGGCGGTGCCGTCGACAACCTACTGATGAGCTTCGTGGATATGATGCTGAGTGTGCCGCTGCTCCTGCTCATCGTCACGCTTGCGGCGGTGCTCGGGCCGAGCGTTCGTACCATCATCATAGTGATCGGTATCACGAGCTGGATGGGTGTCGCACGTATCATACGCGCAAACTTCCTGAGCTTGAAGAACAAGGAGTTCGTTGAGGCCGCTCGCTCCATCGGTGTCAAGAACTCCAAAATTATCTTCAAGCACATACTACCGAATACCACCGCCCCGCTTATTGTGGCGGCCACACTTGGCCTGGCGGAGGCAGTCCTTCTGGAAGCATACGTCAGCTTCCTGGGGTACGGCGTTCAGCCGCCACAGCCGTCGTGGGGAAACATGGTGAGCAGTGGGTCATTCCTGCTCACTATTCAGGAGGCGCCGTGGATGATGCTCTTCCCAGGCATCATGATTACTCTGACGGTGCTCGTCGTGAACTTCATTGGCGACGGGCTCCGGGACGCTCTGGACCCGTTCAGTCGGTTGTAGCGCGGCTCGAGATATCGGTAGTATATGAGTAGAGGCGGGGGCGGTCCCGCCTCTTCACTTGTAGGAGCATGTGCATGCGAGATTTCACCGCGAAGAGGCTGGAGAACGTCCAGGAGTCGGCGACGATAGCGATCTCCGACAAGGCGAAGAGGCTGAAGGCCGAGGGTAGGGACGTTATAGACCTCTCGGGCGGCGACCCCCACTTCAACACGCCGGAGCACATCGTGCGCGAGGCGTTCAACGCGATCGAGGAAGGGCAGACGCACTACGCGCCCAGCCGCGGGGTGCCGCGCCTGATCGAGGCGGTGAGCAACAAGCTGAGGCGCGACAACGGGCTGGAGTACGCGAAAGACGAGATAGTCGTGACGCCGGGCGGGAAGCTGGGGATATACGCCTCGCTCGCCGCGACGCTCGACCCCGGCGATGAGGTGCTGTTGCTCTCTCCTGCGTGGGTGAGCTACGAGCCGAGTGTGCGGCTCGCGGGCGGCTCGCCTGTGTACGTGCCGCTCGAGGCGCCGGACTTCCGCATCACGCCGGAGGCCCTCCGAGCAGTGGACGCGCCCCGCGCCAAGCTGCTTATCCTGAACACCCCGAACAACCCCACGGGCCGGGTGGCGACGCGGGAGGAGATGGAGGCCGTGGCGGGATTCGCACAGGAGCGCGACCTCCTGGTGATCTCCGACGAGCTGTACGAGATGCTGCTGTACGATGGCCACGAGCACATCAGCCTCGCAAGCTTGCCGGGCATGCGAGAGCGCGTGGTGACCGTCAACGGCATGTCGAAGAGCTACGCGATGACCGGCTGGCGGCTGGGCTACCTCGCCGCGCCCCGCGAGCTCGCCGCGCAGGTACTCAAGGTGCAGCAGCACTCCGTGACCTCCGCCGCGACGTTCACGCAGATAGCCGCGGCGTGCGCGCTCGAAGGCTCGCAGGAGGCCGTCGCCTCCATGCTCAAGGGCTACGAGTCGAACCGCAAGCTCGTGCTGGACGCGTTGAACGCGATGCCGGGCGTCTCCTGCCCGAGTCCGGAGGGCGCGTTCTACGCCTTTCCCCGTGTGGACACCTCCGACAGCCT
Organism: Rubrobacter sp.; assembly: GCA_016781735.1. Taxonomy (GTDB): domain Bacteria; phylum Chloroflexota; class Chloroflexia; order Thermobaculales; family Thermobaculaceae; genus LC3-1. The sequence goes on along the minus strand of JADDPT010000104.1, from coordinate 4,491 downwards.
GGCGTTCGCCGCGCGCCTGCTGGAGGAGGCCAACGTCGCGCTCATCCCAGGCGTCGCGTTCGGCCCCACCGGTGAGGGGCATGTCCGCCTCTCGTTCGCCACGTCGCCGGACCTGCTGGAGCGAGCCTTCGAGCGGATGGGGCGCTTTCTGAGCGCGTAGCCCTGGCCAGGGTGCGCCCATACGTAGTGCTCCTTGTGCCTGCAGGTCACGTCCAGTATCTTTGGGTGATACCTTGAAGGGGTGCGGAGGGTACATCAGTGCCGTTGTTTGAGTACAAGTGCCGGGAGTGCGGCGAGCGGTTCGAGAAGCTCGTTGGCATGAACCCTTTGCCCGGCTCCATCGTCTGTCCGAGGTGCGAGAGCACGGAGGTCGCGAAGCAGTACTCCACCTTCGCCACCATGGCGGCGTCGACCCGTAATGGCGGGGCCGCGTGCTCTCCTGCCACTGGTTTCGGCTGAGGGGTATGACGGGCGCGGTCGCGCTCACAAACCCCTGTTACGCCGACTATAGATGTGGGACCGCAGAGAAGGGTGCCTGGCCCGGGCTGGCGCAGTTGATCGGGAGCTAGATGGACCCCAAGTGGCTCGCGTGGGCGAAAGAGTTGCAGGCGCTCGCACAGACGGGCCTCACCTACGCACGTGACCCCTATGACATCGCCCGGTACGAGCGCGTGCGCACGCTTGCCTCTGAGATCGTGACCACCGAGACCGGACTGGAACCGGCGACCATCGAGGGGCTGTTCGCTGCCGACGCCGGACACGCCACTCCCAAGGTAGACGTGCGGGGCGTCGTCTTTGATGGATCGACCGTCCTGCTCGTGAAGGAGCGCGTGGACGGCCGGTGGTCGCTGCCGGGAGGCTGGGCTGATCCGGGAGAGACCGCCGGCGAGAGCGTAGTGCGAGAGGTGCGTGAGGAGTCCGGCTACATCGTCCGCGCCACCCGGCTGCTCGCTCTCCTCGACCGCGACAAGCAGGGGCACACGCCCGCGCCTTTCTACGCGTACAAGGCTTTCTTCGAGTGCGCGGTCACTGACGCGGAGCAAGGGGCACATGACGGCGAGGTGGAGGCGGTGGCCTTCTTCCCGGTCGACGGCTTGCCGCCGCTGTCTGAGGGCCGCGTGACTCAGGCACAGATCCATCGCCTCTTCGAGCTCCACCGCCACCCCGAGTGGCCCGCCGACTTCGACTGACCCTGTCTGCCATTGTGGGAAGGAGGACATTCCCACCCGCCGACTCCCGCGGTCAAGCGTCCTATGGCTTGTGCCGGGCTCGGCTTTTGGAGTTTCGTGCTCGAACAGTGAGATATGAACCGCCTCGCGGGCTGGGACGTCAGGCCATGGCGTGCGATTATTGCCCTGTCATCGGTAAAAAGGGGTAAAGTCGAACATGCGTGTCTGGCTCATAATGTCGGAGGGATGCAATGTCGCGGGGCAATAACATCGATCCGAGTATATACGCTGTCGCGCTAGGCATCGCAGCCTTGCTCTTCCTGGGCTCGCTGACTGTAGCGCTGCTGACCGGACGTCGGGATTTCGCGGACGTGGCTCTCCCTCTGGGAGGGATACTGCTCTGCCTTTGGCTCTGGTTTAGCGTGAGGATGGCCGGCCGACAATGATTTGACTCCAGATAGGGAAGCTCTGTGACCAGTAGAGGACGCGTCTTATAAAAGTCCTTCTAGCTGAGCCTTCTGTAACCCGCTCCGCCGGCACGATGTTGCGAGGTCTATTCTGAGCGGCTTCGAGACAAGCTTGGACTCTGTGATTCATACGCGTGGTTTGCATCTGTTACTCGGTGGTGCACCCTTCGCAGTATGGGAACGGGGTAGCGATGGACATTCCATCCCTGTCGCGGAAGATCATATGTCCGTCGCGCAGTACTGTGGATCTCAGCGGGAAAACGACGTGGAGCGGCAGGGGATGATAATCCGCCGCGATCACCTCCTCCTTCAGCCGGTTCCCATTCCTGTCCGAGACTACGGCCCGCAGCACGCTCTCCCGTTCGGTCATGTCATAGTACAGGTCTATTCGCCGTCCCGTCTTCCTATCCTTCTTTGAGAGACGCTCCAAATGGTAGTGGCAGACAGTTTCCCGTGACCCTATATCATTCAGAATCTCCAGAAAGGAGGAGGCATCCCAGTCGAAGACCAGGGCCGCCTCCTCGACCCCCTGTAACATTGCGCTTTGCGCATGCGAGCGGAAGCGGTTGTAGTCCCCCAGCAGCGCCGACTCCGACGCGGCGGCGCTAACCAGAGCGATCCCATCCACATTGAAGGGGCAGCGTTTGCGCGCACTGTCGCTCTCGTTGTACAGCTCGATATTGAGCTTGGAGAAGGGCGCCTGGATGTAGGGCCGACTCCGCGCTAACTCCATCCTGACCGCGTCCACGATATGCCCGCACCGAAAGTTAATGGCTACTGGCTGGGAAAAACCGCTCCTTTCGGTGTGGAGCGAGAAGTCTACTAACTTCAACAATGTACTCCTGACCCGCGCAGCTTGTAAGGCATAGGTCTGGACCCACTTCTATGAGGTTGACTCAATTGTACCGTCGGCGTATCCGACTCGCGTGCCGAATGTCAAATAAGCAGAGAGGGCGTCGATGACGCTGTTCCAGCAAACCTTTTGCACCACAGCCGTCTTAGGGCGTTGTTAAGTGCCCGAATAGGGTTTGGCGACGGGCCCCTTTTAGCGGTATCTAATCATGCATAGGGGCTGGTGTGAAGGCGTCGCTGAATAGCCTCCAAGTGGTCCGCTGCGGCAGCCAGCTCCTCCGCGAAGGGGGCATCTTGGTAAGCGAAGAACGCCCTCTCGGCTATCTGCACCGTCTTCGGGTCGAGTAACCACAAGATTACCTGCTTCGCCTGAGTCTGCCTTCCTGGCCAGCCTCCGTACACCTTTCCCTTCAGGTAGAGGCTGTTCGAATGCTCGTATAAGAACTTCCCCAGGTGGCGCATGGCCGGAGCTATCAGCCCCTCTCGCCACGCCTCCAGGTACCGCGTAAGGTCGTCGTGGCAGTTGGCTATCCCCCATAGGACCTCGCCCGCCGAGTGTACGTAGGGGAACGAGCAGAGCACGGAGCGCCAGATATCATCAGAAAGTTCTCGACCGCCTCCTCTTCAGGGAGCGGCCAAGCATCCAGCCTGCCAGGCTAAGGTTGAGGCCGAGGTAACCAGGCTCGTTGTAGTGGGAGGCTGGCTCGGTGACCATCACCTCGCATAGCCTGGGAAGGAAGTACTTGAACATCCCCACACTTCCCCAAGACGTTATGGCATAGATATGTCTCGCATATTCAGCGAGTTCCGTGCTTGTCAACTCGCGCACCGGCTTCGCCGCAACCTGTTCATACGCCGTAGGCGACACACCGAGATCTTGCACTTCGCTGTAGGGCGGCAAGACATACACATCGAACGTCCGGTAGAGGTGTTCGATCGCTTCCTCTAATGCTCTTTGTGCGTCGGATCTAGCCATAAGCAGTATTCTGTAGCCGAAGCCATAGGACCATGTTTCGAGTCTATCCTCCATTAGGCCCGGCCGATCTAAGATTTCTTACGTATTGCCATACGATGCTCTATAAGCGGTAAGACTGCCGCGAAAGTCTGTTTGGACGGTCCAGGATCATGCTGACGAGACGCCGCCCACTGCCACCAGACGGTATGATAGGAGTGGCGCGCAGGCGTGGTGAACTGCTCGCGAAGCATGCGCCTTCTACTTCCCCGAGTCGCAGCCCGGACAGGATAGGTCATGCAGTCAGTTACGGAGCAGGAAGCACCCGCCGTCGGACGGCGCGGGGGTGTATATACTAGCGCAACGCTGCTGCTCGCCGCGGTTGTAGGACTCTCGTTCATTGGACTCGGCTTCGTGATGCCATTGCGCTCCCTGTACGCGCGCGAGGCCGGCGCGTCCAGCGGCGAGGTGGGACTGATGGCATCCTCCTTTTTGCTGGCGAGCTTCCTCGCCGCACCACTCGCTGGCTGGTGCTCGGACCGGTTTGGGTACACGCGCGTGCTGTGGATAGGGCTCGCGCTGCGCGGCCTGATCACCCTCGCGTACATCCCCGCCGGCTCGGCTGTATTCTTCATAGCGCTGCGAGCCGTCGACGGTGCGGCCGCGGCGGCGGTGCTGCCCCCGGCGCGCGCGCTGATGAACGGGCTCGCTCCCAGGGATAGGCAGGGGGAGGCACTTGGCATGTTGAGCGCTGCTCAGATGGGCGGAGTGCTCCTCGGCCCGCCGGCGGGCACGTTCCTGGCAGCGTCGCTTGGCTATTCGCCCTCCTTCGTCGTTGCCAGCGTCGCGTTGTACCTCGGTGCGCTGAGCGTGCCGCTCTTCCTGCGCGGGCGCACCGGCATGCGGGGCGGTGTCCGTCCTGTTAGTGGCTCCCCCTTGACTGGCACGTTCACCCGGCCGCTGGTGCTCGCATACCTTCTGCGCGGCGCTCTGGCCATGCCGGGCGGCGCGGTCGTGGCAGTGTGGAGCCTATACATGCTCGACCGCGGCG
>JADDPT010000040.1 GCA_016781735.1 Rubrobacter sp. | reverse complement strand
GAGCGCGGCGTGGATACGCTCCCAGGTGCCGTCGAGCCGCCACAGCCTGAAGTAGTGGTACACCGTCTTCCACGGTGGATGGTCGTGAGGCAGTAGTCTCCACGCACAGCCACCACGCGCTACCCAGAAGACCGAGTCAAGGATCTCCCGCAGGTGGTGCTTCCTGGGCCTGCCGCACGCCTTCGGTGCGGGTAGGTGAGGCTTGAGCATCTCCCATTCAGCGTCCGTTAGGTCCGTCTGATATCGCTCTCTGTCCATACCAGACAGCGTAGCACCAAGCCCCAATCACCCTTTTCAGACGGCTTCTAAGTCTCCATCACCGAGTACCGCATAGGCGCGCCACCCAACGCGACTCGTGAAATTTCGCTGCGGGTAGCCGCAACGGGTGATTAGGCTGGCGGAGTGATCAGGTCACCCCTTCGGCACGCTATCGGTATTGGAGGTGGGTCAAAAGGGATGGGGATTATCTCGGCTTTGTGTCCAGGTTGGGTTGGGTCGAGCCGGACGCCAGCGGTGCATCCGCCAGCAGATTAAGGGGTGCTTGGGTTGTAGGGTATCTCCTCCTCGTATGCCCGCCGGAACTCCTCCGCGAGCTCGGCGCGTTGCCTCTCGTCGCCCACGGGTACGAAGCCGTACCGTGAGACCACGATCTGCCACGGCCCCTCCGGATGAGGGTTAGTCGAGAAGACGTACTCCTTCCCGGGCTCCAAGCGAGGCCCGATCACAGTGACCCTGCCCGGTAACGAGCCCTTTATGTTCTCAGTCACGTTCACGGCCGTCAGCGGTTCTCCCGGGTCGTCGGGTTTGCGCACGTCCGGTGGATCGGTGTGTCGCGCACCCACTATCCCAACCACGCGCCCCATAAACACGTGGTCGACAAACCCGACGAGCCGGCGCCTGTCCCCGAAGTCCGTCACCGGCTCAGCGCCCTCAAGGTCCCTCTGACTGCAGGAGGTCACCGCTACGACGAGCAGCAGGGAGACGCTGATGGTCAGTCGTATCATTGTCGGAAGCGGATGTGCCACACCATCGCATCGTCTTTCAGGTAATGCCCCGTAGTGCAGATACATCATCCCTCAATGGTACCTACTCCCACCGGATGGCCCCGCTATGCACAGGCGTCATTATCGACCGTTCAGGGCTCTTTTTCCGCTGCTAGCCGCCTTGGTATAGCCTGGGCAGGATGTCTAGTAGATGCTCGCCATCTCCTCTTCGGGGACGTTCTTCTTCTGGCGGCGGGCGACGCCGGTCTTCTGGGCGGCGGCAACGACGGCGTTCGAGACGAGCTCGACCACCCTGCGGTTGAAGACGCTCGGGATGATGTACTCCTCGCTTAGCTCGCCCTCGCCAAGCGTGTCGGCAATGGCGCGCGCGGCGGCGAGTTTCATCTCGGAGTTGATACGGACCGCCTGGCAGTCGAGCGCGCCGCGGAAGATGCCAGGGAAGGCGAGCACGTTGTTTATCTGGTTCGGATAGTCCGAGCGGCCTGTCGCCATCACCCGTGCCTTGCCCCCAGTCGCCTCGGGCAGTATCTCCGGCACGGGGTTGGCGAGGGCAAAAACGATCGGGTCGGAGGCCATGCGGGCGAGGTCTTCCGCCGTGATAAGCCCTGGCGAGCTCACGCCGATGAACACGTCCGTGCCCCGCACCGCCTCGTGCACGTCTCCCGCCACCCTCTCCTTGTTTGTGAGCGGAGCCATCTCCTGCTTGACTGCGTTCATCGCCTTCTGCCTGCCCTCGTAGACGGCGCCCTCACGGTCCACGAGGACGATGTCACCCACGCCGGCATCGAGCAGCGCGCGCGCTACCGCTATACCCGCGGCGCCCACGCCAGTGATCACTACGCGCACGTCCTCCATCCTCTTGCCCACGATCTTGAGCGAGTTGAGGAGGGCGGCGAGCACCACGACGGCGGTGCCGTGCTGGTCATCGTGGAAGACGGGTATGTCGAGACGCTCGTCAAGTATCCGCTCTATCTCGAAGCACCGAGGGCTGGCGATGTCCTCCAGGTTGATACCGCCGAAGCCCGGCGCGATGGCCTCCACCGTGCGCACGATCTCGTCGGTATCCTGCGTGCGCAGGCAGATGGGATAGGCGTCCACGTTCGCGAACTCCTTGAAGAGCATCGCCTTCCCCTCCATCACCGGCATCGCCGCCTCGGGGCCAATATTGCCCAGCCCCAGCACGGCGCTGCCGTCGCTGACGACCGCCACGCTGTTGCGCTTGATGGTGAGCGAGAACGCCTTGGAGGGGTCCTCCGCTATGGCGGTGCAGATTCGAGCGACGCCGGGCGTGTACGCCATCGAGAGGTCGTCGCGGGTCTTCACGGGCACGCGGTTGGCTATCTCTATCTTGCCACCGAGGTGCAGCAGGAAGGTGCGGTCGGAGACGTTGACGACCCCTACCCCAGGCAGCGCGCGCACGTGCTCGACTATCTCGCGTCCGTGGCTGTCGTCGCGCGCGTTTATGGTGATGTCGCGCACGATCATCTCGGGGCTGACCCGCACGATATCTATAGCTCCGATGTTGCCCCCGACCGTCCCTATGGTGGATATCACCCCACCCAGCGTACCCGGCTGGTTCTCCAGCTCCACGCGCAGGGTCAGGCTATAGCTCGCGCTCGTCTGCGTCGCCATCTCGTACAATCCTCCCAATGTTGTTGGTTTCGCTAATGGTATCACAAGACCACGGGCCTGCTCGCGCCGTAGCTCCGCTATACTCCTGGAGACGCGGCCACCGAGCGAGGAGGTCAGAACGTGCACGATCCTGAGGAGAGGCTTAGCCCCGTCGAGAGTCAGGAGGCGAGCGGCTTCGACCTGCCAGAACCGGCCACGGTTGTAGATGCGCCTCCCGGCGACGCGCCGTTACGGCCCACTGAGCTCATCCGGCTTCCGGTGCGTCGCAACCGCACGCTGCGCCGGGGACTCGCCGCCGTGAACGCGGATGAGGACCTGCACGCTATCTGGCGCTGCCAGAACGTAAATGCGGTGGACCGGCTCGGCATGAGCGACCACGGCCCCGTCCACATGCAGATCGTGTCCAACATCGCGCTCAAGCTGCTGCGACTGCTCGTGGCCCGAGGGGTCCAACCGAATCTGGTGCGCGACCACGGCCTCACCCCGGATGACGCCGAGGTGCTCGTCGTGCTCGCCGCTCTCCTCCACGACTCCGGAATGAGCATCCATCGAGACTATCACGAGGACATGAGCCTCTTCGTCGCGCTGCCGAAGCTCATGGAGCTACTGGATGGGGTATACGAACCGGCCGCGCGGCGAGTGATGGTGTCCGAGACGCTTCACGCGATCATAACCCACCGTACTGACGGCAGGCCGCTCACCCTGGAAGCAGGCGTCGTACGGGTAGCAGATGCGCTCGACATGGCTGGTGGACGCTCGCGCATCCCGTTCGAGGCCGGCCACGTCAACATCCACTCGGTATCCGCCGCGGCGATCGAAGACATAGCTATCGACGCCGGGGAGGAGAAGGCGATTCGGGTGACCATAAGGATGAGCAACGCCGCAGGCATCTTTCAGCTCGACGAGCTGCTGCGCGAGAAGCTGCGGGGCTCCGGCCTGGAGCCACACATCGAGGTCACGGCCACGATCGCCGGGGAGGCAGACAAGCGCCTCTTCGAGACCTTCCGCTTTTAGGGCGACGCCGCTGCCGGTATGTCTGACGGGCAACCCTATCAGGTTCAATGAAAGGTGAGTCGCAGTTGCACCGCAGGCACGATCTCTCCAAGAGCGTGCGATATCTGGGCAGTTATCTGGCCGCGTGTGTCGGGACTATAGCCGGCGCTGCCCTGCTCTGGTTCGCTACCGAGCACTACCTTCAGTGGTCACTCGAGCTGATCTTCCCTCCCACGGAGCCGCGCTCACGCGGAGCGGGAGCCTTGCCAGTGATAGTTTTCGTCAGCACCTATGCCCTCGTAGTCATGTTCGCTGGAACAGTGGTAGCACTCTCCCTGGGCTGCTGGCTCGGCCTGCGCCTGTTGCATTACGACCACGCGGCTCAAACTGCTCTTGTCCTCGTCGCTTTGTCTCCACTCAGCGCGATCCTTTTCCTTGCCGTATCGGACCTCATAGAAGTGCCCCGGCTGAGACTGGTAGGCCAAGGCGCGTTGCTGGCTGTCGCTGCGATCGCGGCCAGGATTATCGCGTTGAGCGTGATGGGATCATCCCGAAGGACGCCAGGATGACACTTCTGCGTTGCTCTGATCCAGCCTTCAACTAGACGCCGCGCAGCGACTGCACTAGACTTCTTTTCTTCACTCAACAACGAAGTGCTGGCGAGACCCGGCGCTGGAGAGGCGGAATGGGGGCATGAAAAAGGAAGAGCCGCGACTGGAAGACGCGGGTGGGCGCGAGAAGTACGAGGACGCCTTCAGCGCCTCCCTCTCTGCCCTGTGCATCATGCGGGGCGGGGAGCATCGCTACGAGGCGGTGAACCCAGCCTTCAAGGCCTTCTTCCCCGGCGTCGAGCTGGTCGGCAAGACCGTGCGCGAGGTCATTCCCGATGTATATGAGCAGGGCTTCGGTGCTCTGCTGGACGCCGTGTACACGACAGGGGCTCCTCAGTACGGCCGCGAGATTAGACTCGAGCTGCCCGGCGGGGATGCGAGGTATTTCGACTTCGTCTACGTCCCTATGCGCGACGAGCGAGGCGTGGTGAGCGGGATCTACGTCGAGGCGCACGACGTGACGGAGCAGCTACTGACCCGCCATGCCCTCGAGGAGAGCGAGCGGCACCACCGGCTGATTGCCGAGCACTCCAGCGACATGATCTCCCGACACACACTCGAGGGCGACTACCTCTACGCCTCGCCGGCGTGCCGCGTGCTGCTCGGCTACGAGCCGGAGGAGCTTGTGGGCCGCTCAGCGTACGACTACTTCCACCCCGAGGACCTGGCGCAGTTACGTAGCGCCCATTCGGAGATACTGGAGAGGCCGGACACCGACACGGTGAGCTACCGCATCCGGCGAAGAGATGGCAGCTATACGTGGTTCGAGACTACGAGCCGCACGGTGCGCGAGCCCACGACGGGAAACGCGAAGGAGATCATAGCGGTATCGCGGGACATCACCGAGCGCAAGCGGGCCGAGGGGCAGGTACTGTTCCAGGCGCAACTACTGGAGCAGGTACCGGCAGCGGTGATTGCCACGGACCTGGACGGCCTGGTAACGCACTGGAACCGCCGCGCCGAGGAGATATACGGCTGGTCGTCTGATGAGGTGCTGGGTCGCAACATACAGGAGTTGACTGTTGGTCCCACTGAGGCTGAGGTGGCTGCTGATATCATGTCGCGGTTGCGCTCCGGTGAGTCGTGGGAGGGTGAGTTCCTAGCCACACGCAGGGACGGCTCCCGGTTCCCAGCCTATGTCGTCGATTCGCTCGTGCATGACGCGCAAGGCCGGCCACTCGGGATCGTAGGCGTATCGGTTGACATCACGGAGGGCGTGCAAGCACGGGAGGAGAGGGAGCGCCTGCTCGCAGCGGAGCAGGCGGCGCGTTCAGAAGCCGAGGACGCGCTACGGGTGCGCGACGAGTTCTTGTCCATCGCATCCCACGAGCTGCGCAACCCCGTAGCCGCCGCGAAGGGCTCCGCTCAGCTGCTGCTGCGCTCTCTGCGTCGCGGCCGGAGCGACCCCGAACGGACCGAGAGGCAGCTGGGCGCGATCATTGACGCTACCAACCGCCTGGCAGTGCTCATTGACGACCTGCTGGATGTCTCCCGACTGCAGAGCGGGCAGTTCCCGATGCGCAAGCGACAGGTGGACCTGGCCGCGCTGGTGCGCGAGGAGGTAGAAAGCGCGTCGGCCACAGCGCGGGAGCACCGCATGGTGGTCGAGGGAGTCAGTAATCCATGCATGGTCACCGTGGATCCCGACCGAATCCGGCAAGTGCTAGTAAACCTGCTCGACAATGGAGCAAAGTACTCGCCTGGTGGAGGCGAGGTACGCGTCGTGCTCTCGTGTGACGAGCAAGGGGCGACCCTGCAGGTACAGGATCAGGGAATCGGGCTGCCAGAGGGCGCTGAGGGTCGCATATTCGAGCCGTTCGGCAGAGCGCCGAACGCCGCAGGAAGCAACGTGCAGGGGATGGGTTTGGGTTTGTATATCTGCCGGCGGATTGCCGAGGCGCACGGCGGGAGCCTGCGCCCGCGGAGCGGTGGTGAGGGCCGGGGGACGGTCATGACTTTGCGCCTTCCGGTCAGCGGCGAGCCCGACCGTGGAGACGAGGAGCAGTCGAGTGGCTGATACCTGCCGCGTGTTGGTCGTCGAAGACGAGCGCAGCATCCGGTCGGTCATCACTGAGGCGCTCATCGAGGAGGGGTGGGATGTCCGATCCGCCTCCAACGGGCGCGAGGCGCTGGAGGTCGTGCTGGCCTGGAGGCCGGACGCGATATTGTGCGACCTGATGATGCCAGTGATGGATGGTTGGGCCTTTCGGGAGGCGCTGCGGGGTTTGTCCGATGGGTTGAATGACGTGCCGCTCATCGTGCTCTCCGGGACGAGAGAAGTGCGGGCTCACGCGGAGGCTTTGGGGGTGGCCGGCGCGCTCCCAAAGCCGTTCGACCTCGATGAGGTGGTTGAGGCGGTTGAGCAGGTGCTGCCTCATTAGGGGGCTCGGACGCGGAGCAGGTTGCGCCGAGAGCCCGCTGGTGCAGTCTCCGGTCACGTCTCGTCCGGCACGCGAGAGCCGGTCGTTCAATATCGGACATCTAGGGGAATAGCCCGAAACACCAGCAACCGGAGCTGTCGTCAGAAGCCCCGCGATGATCCCATGCCCAGGGCGCGCCCGCCTTACGGACGGAAGACCCTGTATCATCCCACCTATCCATGACTGCGAGTGGTTGCATCTGCTAGTATAAGCATAAAACAGGCACGGGGCGAGGTAGCGAGGGTGCGGTTGGCGGGCGAGATAACAACCAGGGCGGCAGCGGAGGCGCTGCAGGCGTACGGCTACAGGATCACGCCGCAACGGATGATGATCGTCGAGCAACTGCTCGCCGCGCCGGACCACGTCACCGCCGAAGGGCTGTACGAGGAGGTCAAGCGCCGCTACCCGCACATCTCCTTCTCTACCGTCTACAGGACGCTGGAGCTCCTGCGAGACTCCGGGCTGATCACTCAGACAGACCTCGGCGGCGGGCGCTGGCAGTACCACCCTGCCGACAGGGCAGGACATCATCACCTGGTCTGCCAAGGCTGTGGCGCAGTAAGCGAGGTTCCCGACGGCCTGTTCTCGGAGGTACACAGACACCTCCAGGAAACATACGGCTTCGACGCGCTGATGACCCACTACGCGATTTACGGGCGCTGCCCAAGATGCAGGTAACGTCTTCATCCGCTCAAAAGTTATCGCTAAGAGGCGCCGACGACCGGCACGGTGGGTCGCAACGATGATGTATAAACAAGAACTGGGATGCCGCCGACGGCTATTGGCCAGATACTTGCCTTCTGTTTGCCAGAGCCAGGTCAGGTTGCCTAGGGAGACGCCCTTTGCCGTTGCAGCACGATGAGCTCAAACAGACGATAGAGCGGGAGGGGACGCCCGAGCGGCAATCGCCCGCGCAGGAGATACGGCGCAGGGGCTGGCGTCGTGAGGGCACGAAAGAGGAAGGCTTCTCCTACGTAAACGCGAAGGGGCAGCCGATCAGGAGCCCTGCTCACCTCGACCGGATCGATGGTCTCGCCATACCCCCGGCGTGGACGGACGTGCGCATTTCCCCATCATTCCGTACGGACCTGCAGGCGACTGGCTACGACGACGCGGACCGCAAGCAGTACATCTACCATCCCGAATTCGTGGCTCGGCAGGCTGCACGTAAGTTCGAGCGGTTGGCAGTCTTTGCCCGTGCTCTGCCCCGGATGCGGGAGCAAACGACCGAGGACCTGGAGTCGAGCGACGAGCCACTTCAGCCTCGGATAATGGCTACGCTCGTCCGACTCATCAACGAGTACTACTTCCGTGTGGGAACGGAGGAGTACGAGAAGCGCCATCGGACGTATGGTATTACCACCCTGCTCAAGCGTCACGTGAGCATACAGGATGACCGTATACGCTTCACATACACCGGCAAGAAGGGCATCCGACAGAGTCACGTCGTGGTGGACGAGCAACTCCTCGAAATCGTCATAGGCTTGATGGACCTGCCCGGCAAGCGCGTCTTCCAGTATTACGACCAGGAAGGCGTGCTCCGCACCGCGAACGGTCACATGCTGAACGCGTACATCCGCAGGGTGATGGCACCGGGATTGAGCGCGAAGGACTTCCGAACCTGGGGCGGCACGCTGTTGGCAGCCACGGAGCTTGCCGACCGTGGCCCGGCGAAGAGCGAGCGGCAAGCGAGGAAGAACATCGTGGAGGCGGTGAAGTTGGTCGCGGAGAAGCTGGGCAACACGCCGGCCGTCGCGCGCTCGTCGTATATCAGCCCTGTAGTGTTCGAGCGCTACCTGGAGGGCAAGACGCTCGAGGGCTACGTCAAGCGAGTCGAGAACACGATCCGCGCCCGCCAGCTCAATTACGAGACGGAAGAACTTGCGCTCGTCCGCATGCTTGGGCTGAAGGTCCCACTCCTACCAGTCAGATCAGAGGAATCCACCCCGGCGCCGACCGATGATGGGGCACTACTTCGAGTTTGAGCTGTGGACGCAGGGTGCCTCAGGTTTGCCTGCCGATATCGATACTTCTCGTTGCGCCATCGGCTTCGTGGGCACGTCAGCACAAATAGTGGAGCAGATGCGTCCCTTCATAGAGCCGGGAGTAGACTACTTCATGTTTGACTGCGTAGGGTTTCTGTAGCTGACCACGCTGGAGACGCTCATCAACGAGGTGCTGCCTGCGTTGAATGACTGTCAGATCAGCCTCGTCGGCGGAGCAGGAGATAGGTGAGCATGGCGGAGCCCAGGGCGCCGAGACCCAGGCGGGCTACCGACCGTGCCCGCTCTCCACTCTCCGTCCAGCCGCCGCTTATGCCCGTCCACTCGGGCATCGGCTCGAACAGGTTGCCGTCCGTGGCTGGCGCCGCATCCTCACCCAGCTCCTGCCACGCTATCGGCCTGGAAACCAACCGGTCGTACGCCCGTGGGGACACCATACGCATTGCCCGTGGCACGAGCCCGCCGGCCCCCACATGGACCTCTGCCCGGGGACTGAGGGCGCATCGGACTATCGCCTGCGCCACTCTCTCCGGCGCGAGCACGGGAGGTATCGGCTCGACGGCGCGGCCGGTGTAGTTCGCCGCCTGCTGGTACACGGGCGTGTTGACTGCCTCTGGCAGCACGAGGCACACCTGAATCTTCGTGCCTACCACCTCCTGCCGAAGTGCCTCGGCCAAGCCGCGAACGCCGAACTTCGCGGTGATGTACGGGCTCTGGTACGGAGCGCCGATCTTGGAGAACTGCGACGCGTTGTTTATCAGGACTCCGGACCCCTGCGCCCGGAAGCGCTTCATGGCGGCACGAGCGCCATGCACGTAGCCAAGCAGGTTCGTCTCGATCACTCGGCGGAAGGAGGCGGAGGGGGTGTCCTCGAAGCTCCCAAGGGAGAGCACCGCGGCGTTGTTCACCCATATATCTAACCTGCCGAACTCTTGCTCCGCGCGGCGGGCAACGGCTTCAACCTGCGCCTCGTCCGCCGTGTCGGCCCGCACGGCGATCGCCCTGCCTCCAAGCCGCTCGCACTCCTTCGCAGCCCGACGAAGCGCATCCTCCCGCCGCGCCGCGAGCACGACGGACGCGCCCAGACGAGCGAATTCGAGCGCCGTGGCCCGGCCTATCCCGCCCGACGCTCCCGTGATAACGACCACCTTGTCTTCGAGCCTCCTGGCCATGGATGAACTCCTTCGTTCACTACAGTCCCTTCCGGATTATGCATTGTTCGTGCGTTGGAGTGGTATGCGAACATTGGTGTCACGACCGCAGTGAGCGGCTCGGCGTACATACCCCTTGCGTATTTGATCTAGTCTGTGCAGGGCCATAACCACCTACACACCAAACGAAGGAACCCTCTCGATAGATCCGGCACCTTGTTTACCACACACCGTCGCGCATCCTACAAAAGTGGCGACTACGATCGCGGGCTGAGCCGGCACATTCATATCGCGATTGAGAGCCTCCCGATTGGTTCGAGCAGCTCATCTTCTTCGTAGGCAAGGTGCGAAAGCAGCATCTCGTTGACCACGTCCGCGATCCGGCGAACATCCTCGATTTTTGAAGCATCGTTGATCATGGCCACGAGCGCCTGGTCGAACTTATCAAGCTGTTCGGCGATGATCTCGTGCTCCCACCCTAGTCGATCCAGCACCGGGGAGAGCGACTCCTCCGCACGCTGGAGGTTAGGGAACATGTGCTGATCCTCGATCGTGTGGTGAAGGTTCAAGACACGGCAGTACTGCGCGCAGAAGGCTCCCAGCGACCAATAGTTTTGACGCATCGTCATGCGGTTCATCAGCGATCGCGCCGTCGCCGGATCCATGCGGCCCTGGGCAACGGCAGCAGCGGCATCACGGATCTCGGCCAGCTCCTGACGCAGATGCTCATGAATCTGGATAAGGGTCTGCTGCCCTGCCCGTCCGGTCGGCGTCACAGTGGCATCAGGGTCCTTGGGCAGGTGCGGGCGAGCGTCCTCGTCGAGCGCACTCGACCGCGGTACGCCGGCAGCCGATGGCGGAGGCTGCACCATGACCACGGTGTCTGCCGGCGCTTCTTCGATCTTCCGATCGGCCTCAGGATGCTGCCTCGCACGCTCCACAGACTCTCTGACAGCTGGCGCTACATCCTCGACGAACCGTCGCAGATCACTCGCGGCGTCCCGTCCGGGTGCGAGCACGAAGGCGCTCACGCCGAGTGTGAGGACGAGCTCTGACAACTGCTCGACCCACAGCCGCGGTGGCCCGTTCAGGAATCCCCGCTCGGCGGAGGAAAATGTTCCGTTCACGTTGTAGACTCGGCGAATGGCGCCGGGATTGCGCCCGGCATCCCTGGCGGCGGCATCGAGGGTACGAGTCATGACTGCCAACTCTGTCGGCGGAGCATACGCTGCAGACGGGATCCACCCATCAGCGAGGCGGCTGGTGAGCTCAAGCATGCGTGGCTTGTACGCGTCCACCCAGATCTCGATCGGCTGCACGGGAAACGGTCCGGGCTGTGCGCCCGCCAGTTGGTAATGCTTGCCGTCGTAGTTCACCGCCGGTCCACGAGCCCACAGCGCCCGAATGACTGCTATTGCCTCGGCAAGCGCGTCGGTCGCCTGCTTCGGGGAGCGACGGGCGCCTCCCATGGCCGCTGCAGCATCCCCGAACGTCCCGGCGCCGAGGCCAAGCTCCACCCGTCCGCCACTGAGTATGTCCAGGCTGGCGGCCGCACGTGCCAGAACAGCAGGTGGGCGCAGCGGCAAGTTGACCACGCCCGGAACGAGGCGGATCCGCGTAGTCTCCGTCGCGAGTGTGGATAGGAGAGTCCACATGTCCAGGAAACGCGGCTGGTAGGGGTGGTCCTGCACACCAAGCAAATCCAACCCCAGCTCGTCCGCGAGCCGGGCCATTTCGACGACCGCCTCGGGGTGCGCCGCATCGGGGGTAAGAAAGCAGCCAAACATCAAATCGTGCCCGCAATCACTCATCTGTCACCTCTTACCTCAGTGCCCACGAGCCGGGACACCACCCGCGCGTCCCTCAATGTCACTGACGAAACTGACCGGGACAGGCTGAATACCCTAAACGACATCGGTGCCCGTCAGCATACTGTACATGTCCTGTGATTGTACGCGCGATAGAGTGAGCAGCGGCGCCAAGTATGACTGTCTCCCGATCTCTGACTCGCGCCTGCCCCGCGCCAGCATGCTGACATGGCCTGGGCAGTATGGCGACTTCGAACTCCCCGGCATTTGCCTCGACGCATGCCTGCGGGTCAGGGGCAGGAGTCTGCCACCGCCTCAGTCACGCCGGGTGGTCGACGCCACGGGCGCGTGGGCAGGCTCATCCTCTGTACCAGCAGTGTGTTGATCTTGGTTGCTATGATGGACTCGCGTCCAGGCCGGCGGACGGCCCTTACCACTGCGACACCGAGAAAGCCGAGTCCCCCACAAATGCTTAGAAGCGGCCCGCGTCCACGTTGTGGATGAACTCGATGAGGCCGCTGAAGTAGGTCTCCTGATCGTCGTACATTGCGAGGTGGCTGCCGTCCGGGCAGTGCAGGTGGCACCCGCGTTGGAGCTCGTCCGCCATCCACTCCATGTGTCCTGGGTCCATTGTGTCGTGCTGTGCCCCGATGACGAGGGTCGGCACGGTGATTTGCCTGAGGTCGGCTGTGCGGTCCCAGTTCAGCAGCTTGCCGCTCGCGCCAAGCTCGCTCGGCCCCTGCATCGGGACATAGATGGCCGGATTGATGTGATCGAAGCCACGCTTCACCGGGTCAGGCCACTCCGCGGCCGGCATCCGCAGCACGTGATGTACGTAGTGATGCTCCATCAGCAGCTCCATGTAGCGTGGGTTCTCGTAGTCCTTTGCTGCCTCGTACTTCTCTATCTCCGTCAGGACGTCAGGGTCCATGCCAGGCATCAGCACCTGGCGGGCGTACTCGTTGTACAGTGGGATGCTGGCCATCATGTTGGAGATGATCAGACCCTTCAAATGCTGCTGGTACTTTAGTGCGTACTCTATCGCCAGGATTCCGCCCCAGGATTGACCGTAGAGATAGAAGTTCTGGCGGTCCAGCCCGAGCGCCTGGCGCACCTGTTCCACCTCATCCACGAAGCGTGGCAATTCCCACAGGTCCGGCTCGTCCGGCTGGTCACTGTAATGAGAGCCGAGCTGGTCATAGTAGTAGTACTCGATGCCGGCCGCGGGGAGGTAGCTATCGAAGGCTTCCAGGTACTCGTGGGTTGCACCCGGGCCACCGTGCAGGAGGAGCAGTTTCATCGTCGGCGAATTGCCGATTCGCTTGGTCCAGACCCGGAATGTTCCCTTCGGCGTCTCGATCGGAATCAGCCTCACGCCACCGCCGAGTACATCGTCGCGACCGGTATAGTCCAGGTATTCTGCGGTAGCACGCTCGTTGCCGCTCACATCGGTCTCCTCTCTGCCACCAGCCTCACACCGGGAGCCTTGTGGCACCGCGACATACTATTGGTGACGCTCACGTGGCTGTCCGTCGCAGCAGCTGGTTACTCCTTCTGCAGTGTCATGCCCGAAGAAGGAACCTGGGCAAAAAGGAAGGGGCCCGAAGGCCCCAGGCCGCCTACCTGCCTCTTTCCGCTACTTATTATGGCAATTGACGTGCCACGCGTGTGATACATTGAGGGGCATACAGACGCGCGAATGCGCCGACGGAGTTGACGTGGCTCCTCGGTTGTGTCAGGCAGTACCGTAACGTGGCTTGCTCAATGACCCAGCGCTCATCCCGAGATGAAGGAGAGGCGCACCTCTCGAACCGGGTTATCCCCGTTCGTGTCCACGAGCACGAGGCTCTGCCACGTGCCCAGGTCGAGTGTGCCGCCGAGAACGGCGAGCACGAGCGAGGGGCTGATGAGCGCAGGGAGGATGTGGTCCCGCCCGTGACCGGGGTAGCCGTGGCGGTGCCGGTAACGCTCGTCCGTCGGCAGAAGCTCGTCGAGCCGGTCGAGAAGGTCGGGGTCTGAGCCAGAGCCAAGCTCCATCACTGCAAGGCCGGCGGTCGCGTGGGGCAGGAAGACGTGCAGCAGCCCGTCTCCCAGGCCGGATATGGCCTCCTCCACCCGCACCGTCAGATCAGTTATCGAGGGCCGGTCCCCCGTGCGCACGCTGAGCTTATGAGTCCACATGAGGCCATTGTACCGCCTTCGGTATCAAACACTCAGTCGCTCCGCGACGTATTTTTGAAGCGGGTCCTCGCTGTTCTAACACCTCGGCGGTCGGTGAGAAGTCTTGATAGGATGAAACAGACACCATGATGCAGGGGGCGCTACGCGCCCGATCCATCACTGATTCCGGAGAGGCAGGGAGTTTTATGCAGTTCAGCCGAACCTACACCACTGTTGACTGTCACACCGCGGGCGAGCCGCTGCGCATCGTCACAGCCGGTGTGCCGAACATCCCCGGCGACACGATCCTCGCCAAGCGCCGCTGGGTCGCGGAGCAGCTCGATCACGTCCGCCGGGCGCTGATGCTGGAGCCGCGCGGCCACGCAGACATGTACGGCTGCTACGTCACTCCACCCGTTACACCGGAGGCTGACCTCGGCGTGATCTTCATGCACAACGAGGGGTACAGCAGCATGTGCGGCCACGGCGTGATCGCGCTCGCCACAGTTGCCGTCGCCCAGGGTCTCGTCTCGCCAGCCACGCCCCTCACGCGCGTCGGGATGGACACCCCCGCAGGCTTCGTCGAGGCATCGGTTGAATGGGACGGCGAGAAAACCGGCGAGGTGCGCTTCCGCAACGTCCCTTCCTTTCTATTGCACCGCGACTTGGAGATAACTACCCCGAGATTCGGCAAGCTGGTGGTTGACGTTGCGTTCGGAGGCGCGTTCTACGCCTACCTCGACTCCGTGCAGGCAGGGTTGCAGGTGCGGCCCGAGCATCTGCGGGAGCTGATTCAGCTCGGCGACGAGGTGAAGCACGCCACAGAGGCCGCCGCCGAGATCGCGCACCCACTGGAACCTGAGCTGCGAGGCGTGTACGGCGCGATGATAGCGGGCCCGCCCCTGACACCCTCCGCCGACCAGGCGAACGTGTGTGTGTTTGCTGACCGGCAGGTGGACCGCTCACCCACCGGCACCGGCACCGCAGGTCGGGTCGCGCAACTCCACGCGCGCGGCCGGATGCCCGAAGGCCGGCCGCTGGTCAACGAGAGCATCATCGGCACAAGCTTCACCGGCCGGGTGCTGGAGGAGACAACCGTCGGTGAGCTACCCGCAGTGATCCCTGAGATTGCCGGCCGGGCCTACATTACCGGCTTCAGTCAGTGGGTCGTTGACCCCGCCGACCCCGTCGCCGAAGGCTTCTTCCTGCGCTGAGAGCCGGCCACCGCCTTGGGCGGTGCAGTTGGGCAGGGGACTGTGCAGCGTGGCGTGGTTCCTGCAAAAAACCAGTAACTCTATCCGTCTAAGAAAGGACCTGATCGCGTGACCAACGTACTCCTCGTCCTCGCATTCATCGTGGGCGCGCTGCTCGCCGTGTTCGTATTTCAGAACACCGACCCGGTCAGCATAAGCTTCCTGGGCTACAACACGGGCGCCGCACCGCTCGCCGCGGTGATCCTCGTGTCGGCCGCGTTCGGTGCGCTTCTGGCGTTCCTGTTGGGACTACGCGGGCGGGTGCACCGCTCGATAGAGACGCGCCGCACGAACCGGCGTATCCGCGATCTGGAGGCCGAGGTGCACAGCCTGCGCGCGGCAGGCCCGACGACGGCGAGCACCCCGGCTTTCAAGCCGACCAGCGCTACCCAACCCGCCGATTCTACTCGGCCCACGGACCCGGCCGCGCCCACTCAGCCGCTCT
>JADDPT010000081.1 GCA_016781735.1 Rubrobacter sp. | reverse complement strand
CCTGCCACTATAGACCATCACACATCACCTGCTTTGGAGATGCACTAGACTTCACGCTGATGTACTGAATGGTCTCTGCCGAGTGGCTTGGTTTCCATCGGTCGCCCAGCTTGTCCGCGATCAGCGACTCCAGGGAGTGTGTGTTCTCCCCGTCGTTCGGCGCGAACACACCGTTCCGGTACTGTCGGAGCTGGTCCAGGTAGAGGAAGTGGTATTCTGCCAGTAGCTCGTCGCCGAGCCAGGGCGGTCTGAACGTTCTCTTATCGAAGTAGAGAGCAGGGTTGGCCGGAACTCGGCTCCTGGCCTTTGCGACGGTCGTGTAAACGTAGTCCCAGCGCCTTGTTTCGCGGAACTTCGCCCCCGAGAACCACTCTGGATGAGTGAGTATCGTCAGCGCCTGCCCAGGAGAGTAGCCGAGGCCGAGAACCCGGACCCCGATCCAGATGTCGTTGCGGCTCCGATCCACCCGGCCACCCCTCTTCAGCTCGGCTCCCGCCTGTCTTGCAGTGGTCTCCGAGAGTATTCGGTTGTAGAGGTTCACGTCCCGCGCCCGGATTTCGTCCAGGAAGCTGTCGGGGATGGGCTCGGCTTCCCAGTCGCGGACCTCGGGCTCGTCCTCGACGGGCTGTGCGGGGGCGAAGTCGGTCAGACGATACACGCGCTCGGGACGGTAGCAGATGATCTCGCAGGGCAGTGCCGGGGTTTGCTTGTGGTTGAGTGTACCGGCCACCCGCATTACGCGGGCAAGGTCGAACACGCTGTCGGCCGTCTCAGACTGGCCCAAGAGCGTCTGCACCTGGTACTTCAACCCACGGTTCCGCGCCTTTATCCCTGGTAGGTCGGTCTCAAATCCGTGCAGGAGCCAGTAGGCGTGGAGTCCACGCCCTGAACAGATAATCATGGTTGGCGGCTGGGGTACAGACTCCAGAACATCGATCACGCGCTGCTGGTCTGTAACGCCGTCGATGTCCAACCAGAGTACCGACGTACCGAGGGAGTCCGCCTCTACACCGCGACCTCTCGGGGGCTTCACCCGCATCGGGGTCAGGCGGGCAAACACATTCTCTGTGTCCGCTTGAATGGCATCGTCTACGGCCCTGGCAATCTCGGCTCGCTGGTAAAAAGTGTTGCGGAGCCTGCCCGAAGGCTCGATAAACGTTAGCGCTAGGAGGGCATCCCTGGGAGTGTGCCGATGAATCAGGCCGAGATACCGGCGAACTTGTTCTGGTATACTACAGACAAAGCCCATAATGCTATTCCTCTTCTAAAGGTCCCACTCGCGGCTGTGGTAGGTGTGCGAGGCGGGGCCTTCCGCTTTGTGCCGATCATCTCACTGCCGCGGACTTCGGCCCGTCTGATGGCCCCCAGCCCGTGCTTGTGGCGGTGTGTTCTGGAAACGTCGCTGTTCCGTCTTCGATGTCTGGTTCCGTTACCGTCTCCGACGAGAGAAGCGCCTTCACCGCAAGCCCAACCCGCTTGTCCAGCTCGTCCGGGCTCGCGTCGGCGTATTCCCTTTCCACGTAGACAGTTCGCAGTTCACGCGACCGCATGATCGGCCTCGCTCTCTGGAGCTACGTTCGGGCTGATGAAAGCCGCCAGGTCGCCCTCGGTGAACCTGAGCTGATGCCCTGCGCGGTATGCCTTGATCCGGCCCTCCCGGACCCACCTGCGTACCGTCTGCTCGTGGACCTGGAACCGGCTCGCTACCTCGGCCAGCGTGTACAGCCGTTCCCCCATTACCGTCGCCATCTTGACCTCCCGACACAAAAGGGCGGACTACCTCTACCTCGGAGGCAGCCCGCCCTTCGCGTGCGAGTCGGTCCTAAAATGCAGAAACCGACACCATCCGAGGTGTCGGTTTACTTGGCACTAAGCCGGGGATCAGGAGAACCGTAACCGGACCAAACGCGGCTCTCCCCACTCGGTCGTTCCCGCCGCACGGCCGAGGGGCAACTTATCTGCTAGGGCGGCGGTCTTCTTTACGAGTATAATAGCACATCTGTGCGCATGAGTCACTTTACAACGAGTACCACTGTCTAAGGTTTGGCAGGGTGTCGAGCTCCAGCCCGGGGCTGATTCACCTCTACTATTGAGAACAGGCGTTCACGCGAACGACGATACTACTCTTAGGTGTAGCCTGGGAGCCGGATAAAGAATCATACGGCGAGTACTGCTGATGGAAAGTGATAGCTTCCGATACGACGTGGCACTGTCGTTCGCGGGGGAGAACCGAGACTACGTGGAACACCTAGCCTCGCACCTCCGAGCCAGGGGTATCAGGGTTTTCTACGACAAGTACGAGCAGCCGATCCTGTGGGGCAAGAACCTGTACACGCACCTTAGCGACGTGTACCGCAAGCAAGCCAAATACACCGTCATCTTCATCTCCGAGCATTACGCCAGGAAAGTGTGGACGAATCACGAGAGGGAGAGTGCACAGGCGCGAGCCCTGACGGAGAACGAGGAATACATCCTTCCCGTCCGCTTCGATGATACCGAGTTGCCGGGACTCTTACCGACGGTCGCGTACATAGATGCCAGAACGACGACCCCGATTAGTCTTGCCGATACAGTAGCGGAAAAACTGCGGCTTGCGGGCCACCAAGAGGATCAACGGGATGAGGCTGATCCAGGAGGCCTCAACAGACGGGGATGGCAGAGGTACGAGAACCGCCGATTCGGCTTCGGAATCCGCTTCCCCATGGACTGGGGTAGAAGTCATCATCCCGAGAACTCCGACGGCATTACAATCCACCCGTGGGGGAACGAGGGCAGAATCAGCGTCAGTGCCGGCTTTCACTTCCCGGATTTCGAGGACATGTGGAACGATCTGCCCGGCGAGCGCAGTCGAATAAGACTATACACCGGCGCGGAAGCGGATTTCTTGGTCCACAGGGGAGAGACGGACGTCACGTTGCGAATTCGCCTGATTAGCGGCCGGGTTGAATACAACTTTGTGGCGAAGGCGTCGACGCAGTCTTACTTCGGATATGAGGATCTCCTGTTGGACGTAGGGAAGTCTCTCTACCTAATCAGCGGCTCGGATCGAAGCTCAGCCTATCCAGGCTGAACTGTGGTTGTGCAGTTCGGCCGCCTTTTCCATCCTCTGTTGCCGGATGCCCCGAGCATCACTGCACAGCGTGATACTGAATGTCGCAGTCACCATCTCCCCCGCCAGTCGGCTTACAGGCAGGGGGCAGATGTCACCGTCAGCACGGCTAGCAGGACACATCGCAGCATAAGGGGTTGCTTGACGCTTTTGCCTCCTCATCAAGGCATGTTTGAGGCGAGCGACAGGTCTAATGGCGGGCCAGACTACCGCTCCAGAGTCACCTCACGCTCGATGCAATAGGCTGGATTGCAACTCTCCACTCTTCCGATCCGCTTCCACGACAACCAGCCCGAGGCTCAACCCAGTGATGATCCGGTTGCGAGGCGGAAAGTTGCGGGCATCCGGCTTCGTCCCCGGCTCGTACTCGCTGATCACCGCACCCCTCTCCGCGATGCGCTCGGCGAGCCCTCTGTTCTCCCACGGGTACGGCTGGTCCACGCCGCTCCCGAGCACCGCGATCGTCCTGCCGCCTGCGTCTAGCGCGGCCTTGTGAGCGCAGGCGTCCACGCCCCGCGCCAGGCCGCTCACGACGGTGACGTGGTTACGAGCAAGCTGCTCAGAGAGCTGTGCCGCCACCGCACGTCCGTACGAGGTTACCTGCCTGGTGCCCACCATCCCAACTGCCCACTCGTCCTCGGGCCGGATCTCTCCGAGAACGTAGAGAACCATCGGCGGGTTCTGTATCTCGCGCAGGCGCGACGGGTAGCCGGGGTCTGGCAGGGCGTGGACACCGATTCCCGCCGCGGCGAGCTTCTCCATCAGTCGGGAAGGGTCGAGCTTCCGCCGCTCGTGCACGATCGAACCGATAGCCCGGTCGTCCATGCCCGCGCCCTTCAGCGCGAAGTGATCGGCCTCCCAGGCAGCGGCCAAGCTGCCAAACGCGTCAGCCAGCCGACGAGCCCGGACGGCGCCCACCCACGGCACCCGGCTCCACGCCACCCAGTACGCCGTCTCCTCCAAATCACCCCCCAATCAAACGCGACGCGGATTATATCACAGGGCCCGCACCGCTCCACCTTCTGCCGCTCCTCGGGCCACCTAAACTCATCGGTGAGGTGAGGGTGGAACGCGAGGCATGCTTTCGCACCACACTGTCCAGACATAGCCATTCTTACCGTCGCCTCAAACAAGCAAATGCGATTGAAATCCTGGACTTGACCATCCACCGGGAATTGGTCATTATGAGAACACGTATTCGCCAGAGCGCACCAGAGCGTTGCGGCGTCGCTGCTAAAGAGAAGCTACCTATGTTTGACCTGTTGCCAGTACCGGCTCCCTGGTATATCGTTGGCCCGCTGATGGGCCTGGTGATCGCGGGAATGTACGCCATCACAAACAACCACCTCGGCGTCAGTGGCGCCTATGTGCAGTTCGTGGACCGCGCCCGCGGCCGGACGATCGAGGTATGGAGGCTCTGGTTCCTCGGTGGCCTCATCCTTGGCGCTTTCGCCGTCGCCGTGCTCGCAGAAAGTCCCCAGCTTGGTCTCGGATACGGCAGACTCGGAGAGCTCCTCCCCCTCGGTCCGCTCGTGGGGGTGCTCTTCCTCGGCGGCGTCCTACTTGGCTTCGGCGCACGCTGGATGGGCGCCTGCACCTCCGGCCACGGCCTCTCCGGCTGCTCTACCCGGTCGCGAGGCAGCTTCGTGGCGACCATCACGTTTTTCGCAACGGCGGTAGGCGCGACACTGCTGTTGCACGCCCTGACCGGAGGTGCGCTGTGAATCGGCTCAATCTCGCCTCTCTGTTCTTCGGAGCGGCCTTCGGCTTCCTGTTCGCAGCAGCCGGCTTCAACCAGTACGATGTCGTTCATAACACGCTGCTGCTCAAATACCTGGATCCCTTCTTTGTCATGGGGTCGGCAGTAGCGACCGCCCTACCGATCCTCTGGCT
Source organism: Rubrobacter sp. (assembly GCA_016781735.1). Lineage (GTDB taxonomy): Bacteria > Chloroflexota > Chloroflexia > Thermobaculales > Thermobaculaceae > LC3-1. Next base: position 10,507 of record JADDPT010000081.1, on the reverse strand, counting down.
GCTGGAGCGCCGCGGCTGGCACACGCCGCTCGGCGGTCCTATCACGCCCCGCCGGTGGCCCGTCGAGCGGAAGCACGTGTATGGTGGTGTAGTTTTCGGCCTCGGGTGGGCCATTACCGGAGCCTGCCCCGGTACGACCTCGACGATGGCCGCGGCGGGCAGCGTGCTCGGGCTCGTACCTCTCGGAGGTATCTTCGTCGGGATCTTCTTACGCGACACGATCAGTGAGCGGCAACCGATCCTCAGGCGCTCACGCGCCAGTGAGCCTGCGCCAGCTACCGAAGGCGTGTGACGAGAAGCTACGTGCAATGTAACGCTTCGATGCGGGCCGGTGACAAGGGGAGCGCTCACCCGTTAAGCGACAACCGTAGAGTGCGTCACGCGCGCCCTGCCGCCGAAGGACCGAGCCAAAACCGTACGAGCACGTACGCACACTGCCAAGCTCGGCACAATGGGAGAGTACCGGAGCGTCTGTGATGCCTTGTAACCCCACTCCAGGCACAGAAGCGGCGGACCTTCACTTCATGACACCCTTCTTCCCCGGTTAGTAACGACGATTCCCAGGGTGACCGTCCGCTCATGAACGGCATGCGCTTCTCAGTTACTTGAAGCGTCCGGAACGACGACTTCTACCCCACCTCGTAGACCCGGATGGGATCAGACTGAGGACCAATCCCGGCCAGTTGGTATAATCCTACACTCCACCTACCCGCCAGGAGGCCCGTTTGGCTGATGCCCGGCCCTTTCTCTCCGTGATCATACCCGCGTATAACGAGGCACAGCGGCTCCCCCGCACCGTTCCGGATGTCGTCCGTTATCTCTCGGCCCAGCACTACTCCTACGAGGTTATCATCGTTGACGATGGCTCGACCGACGCCACCGCCGATGCTGCTCGCAAGCTGGAAGAGGATTGTCCCAGCCTGAGGCTACTGCAGGTCACCCACCGGGGCAAAGCATACGCAGTTCGCAAGGGCGTGCTCGCGGCCACGGGCGAGCGGGTGCTGTTCACCGACGCAGACCTCTCCGCGCCGATAGGACAGGCTGACCGGCTCATGCGGTGCCTGGATGAGGACTATGACATCGCCATCGGCAGCCGGGAGGCGCCGGGCGCGCGGAGGTATAGGGAGCCAATCCACAGACACGTCATGGGACGGGTGTTCAACCTGGCCGTGCGCACGATCACAGGCGTGCCTTACGACGACACCCAGTGTGGTTTCAAGATTTTCAGCGGTGACGCCGCGCGCGATATCTTTAGACATCTAAGGCTCTACGGTGAGGATGCTCCAGCAGTGACAGGTCCAATGGTGACCGGCCTCGACGTCGAGGTTCTGCAGATAGCGCGTCGACGCGGTTATCGGGTCGCGGAGATACCGGTACAGTGGCACTACAGCCCCAGCACGAACGTCCGCCCCGCGCTCGACACGTACCGCATGCTCAAAGATGTACTGCGTACCAGGTACTATGACCTGCGCGGGTGCTACGACTAGCGGGGTGTAGCAGCCCGCGTGCTGTAGAATTGTGGCAGCGGGGACCCGTACCCGAGCGAACAGCAGGTTGCATATTGCTCGGCCCGACCAGGGCCGGTAGGAGGATGGCACAGTGAGCTTTCTTGGAAAGCTGTTCGGAGGGGGCAAGAGAGACTCGGATGACGGGTTGTACCTGCACGTCCGCTGTAACTCATGTGGGGAGCCTATACGCATACGCGTGAACCCCGCGAACGACCTATCCGAGCGGTACGATGAAGACGGCGGTGACGACTCCAGCGGGTACGAGCTCCGCAAGGAGATACTCGGCAACAAGTGTTTCAAGCTCATCGAGGCAACGTGGGAGTTCGACAACTCCAGGCGTAAGGTAGGTTCGCACATCCGGGGTGGCACGGAGATCACGGCGGAGGAGTACGAGCGCGAGATCGCTGCGCCGGGAAGCGCGGCAACGTGAGTCGTCCACCTCGCCTCTCAATCGAGATCGCGATAGCGTCCCCGCTGTGAGCCGGCTGAAGTCTGACCTGCCGCCCGTGCTGATCGTCGGCCTCGGGCTCATCGGGGGCTCCGTGGCCCTCGCCTTGAGGAACGTAGGCGCAACAGTGCGGGGAGTCACCCGCAGCCCGGCAACCTTGAAGCAGGCACTCGAGCTCGAAGCAATAGAGGGCGGAGCCCTCAGCCTCGAAGATGAGGTCGCCCAAGCAGGGCTCATCCTCGTAGCCGCTCCTACGCGCACCAGTATCCGGCTCCTCTCACGCATCGGCGAGCTAGCTCAGGAAGGGACAGTCATCACGGATGCGTGCAGCAGCAAGCAGGAGGTGGTGCGCGCGATGGATGCCCTGCCGCCCATGCTGCGCTCGGTTGGGGGCCACCCCATGGCTGGCACCGAAAAGTCCGGCATTGCATCCGCCGACTCGCAGCTCTTCCGGGAAGCTAAGTGGGTCTTCACGCCCACCCGGCACACTGACCATACGTGTCGCGACATTTGCGAGGCAATGGCTACGTTATGCGGCGCGACTCCTGTATGGGTCGACGCCGCCGAGCATGACCGTGCGGTCGCGGCCATCAGCCACCTTCCTCTCCTCACCGCCGCGGCGCTCGTGCTCGCAGCGGAAGAAAGCGGCTCGGAACTCGCCTGGCAGCTCGCGGCGGGTGGCTTTCGCGACTCCACACGGCTCGCCGCAGGCGACGTGGAGATGAGCGCCGACCTCGCGCTCACCAATGCAGCGGCGATTCACGAGGCGTGCGGGCGCTTCGCGAGCGAGCTTGAGATGCTCGTGTCCGCCGCCCGCGATCCGGACACCGCTAAGCTCGCGGAAATGCTGGAACGCGCGGCAGGCCGCCGCCGGGCGATGTATGGAGGCGACCGTTGATACAGAGCGTCTTTCCGGCCAGCGGGCCACTGAGTGGTTACTTCCGCACACCGGGAGATAAGAGTATCTCGCACCGCTCCGCGATCCTCGGGGCGCTAGCGGAGGGAACCACCAGGGTGTCGGGCTACTCCTCCGCCGAGGACTGCGCATCGACCCTGGACTGCCTCCTGGCGCTCGGCGTCCAGATTGAGCGCTCAGATCCTTCACTGGAGATCCACGGCGTTGGAAAGGGAAGCTTTTCCGAGCCGACGACCGTGCTACCCTGCGGCAACTCCGGCACGACCATGCGTCTCCTGCTGGGTGTGCTCGCCGGAATGGACATGTACGCAGTGCTCACGGGCGACGAGAGCCTGAGCGGGCGGCCGATGGGCCGCGTCCTGGAACCGTTGTGGGATATGGGCGCGCGCTACGACGGCCGCCTGAATGGGCGCTACCCCCCGATAGGCATCCGGGGGAGACGGCTGTGGGGAATCAAGTACACGACACCGGTCGCGAGCGCGCAGATCAAGAGCGCCCTACTGCTCGCCGGTCTACGGGCGGACGGCGAGACCGAGATCGTCGAGCCGGCCCCTTCCCGCGACCACACAGAGCGAATGCTCTCGGCCATGGGAGCGCAGATCGAGTGGGGTGACCGCCGTGCGCTTCTCTACCCTTCGATGCTCAACGCGATCACGATCAACGTGCCCGCGGATCCCTCCAGCGCAGCCTTCCTGCTCGGGGCTGCTATTGTGACGCCCGACTCAGAGGTCGTCGCCAGAGATGTCTGCCTGAACCCGACCCGGACTGGCTTCCTGGCGGTGTTGGAGCGGATGGGCGCGAATCTGTCCATCGAGAACCAGCGTGACGAGGGCGGCGAGCCTATCGGGGACGTGCGTGCTCGCCACTCCATCCTGCGGGCCACTGAGATCGGAGGGGACGAGATACCGGCGTTGATAGACGAGATTCCCCTCCTCGCGGTACTCGCCACGCAGGCGGAGGACAGGACCGTTATCCGGGACGCGGCGGAGCTGCGGATCAAGGAAACCGACCGGATAGGGGTGCTTGCATCGGCACTGCGTCAGATGGGCGCAAGTGTGGACGAGCGAGAGGACGGTCTAGAGATCCACGGCCCTGCCAAGCTGCACGGAGCAGAGGTAGACCCACGGCACGATCACCGGCTCGCGATGTCCCTCTCTGTTGCCGCTCTGGTAGCACAAGGGGAGACACACGTGCTGAACGCCGAGTGCGTCGGCGTGTCCTACCCCGAGTACTGGAACGACCTGGAGCGCCTGCTGGGCCGGGAGCACGGGTGAAAAAGGTCGGTGTGATCGGATACCCTATCGGACACAGTATCTCGCCCGTGTTTCAGCAAGCAGCATTCGACGCGTTGAGCCCCGAGGCCAGGAGGGAAGTATATGCGCAGTACGAGCGCTACCCGGTGCCGCCCGAGGAGCTTGGCTCATTCATCGAAGGTGCACGCGACAAGGAATGGCTCGGCGTAAACGTCACCATTCCACACAAAGAGGCAGTCCTGCCCCTGCTCGACCGAATGGATGCGGGAGCCCGGACCATAGGCGCCGCAAATACGATCGTCAACGAGGGCGGAGTCCTCTGGGGGCATAACACCGACGCCGAGGGCTTCCTCAGGGCACTGGCTGAGAACGGTTATGAGGCACGGGGGCGCAACGCGGCGATCCTCGGGAACGGTGGCGCGGCGCGAGCCGTGGTAGTGGGCCTGTGCAGGGCGGGCGCCGCCAGCGTGACAGTTTTCGGGAGGGACCTTGATAGAACGGGGGCCATGCTGTCCGACCTGCAGCGCCGAAGCTACAGGACCACCCTGGACGCTGCCGCGTGGGAGATCTTGGATCAACCCGAGCATGGCCCCCGGCCGGACCTCTTAGTCAACACCACCCCCATCGGTATGCGCGGCGGGCCACTCGAAGGCGAGAGTCCCGTGAGTAAGCACGCCTTGCATCCTGAAATGACGGTGTTCGACGCGGTGTACAACCCTGTCCAGACGCCGCTTCTGCAACTCGCACAGGAGAGGGGAGCGCGAACCATAGGGGGGCTGGACATGCTTGTATACCAGGGGGCGATAGCCTTCGAGCTGTTTACTGGGTGGATCGCACCCGTGGATATAATGAGAGACGCAGCCCGGAAAGCACTGGAGAGATGACGATGTTTCGGTGGATGACAGCCGGTGAGTCGCACGGCGAGGCGCTCGTGATGGTAATGGAAGGCATGCCCGCGGGCTTCGACGTGGATATGCCGCTCATAGACGAGCAGCTACGCCGCCGCCAGGGCGGGCACGGGCGGGGCGGCCGCATGCAGATCGAGCGCGATACCATCCATATCCTCTCCGGGGTCAGAAACGGCAGGACGCTCGGCAGTCCGATAGCGATGATGGTGCGGAACCGCGACTGGGAGAACTGGCAGGGCAAGATGGGACCCCAACGGTTCGAGACCGAGCCGGAGAAGGTGACCCGCCTCCGTCCCGGACACGCCGATATGGCCGGCGCGCTGAAGTATGCCCACGACGACGTGCGCAACGTCCTGGAGCGAGCCAGCGCCCGTGAGACGACCTCGCGGGTAGCAGTCGGCGCGGTAGCCCGCCAGTGCCTCGCAGAGTTCGGCATCTCCATACGCTCGTTCGTCCGCCGCATCGGCCCGGTCGAGAGCGACGCCCAGCCTCCCTATGACTGGCAGGCCGTGGAAGCTAGCCCGGTTCGGGCGCCGTCCCACTCGGACGAGATGGTGCAGGCTATTGACGACGCCCGCGCGCAGGGCGACACGCTAGGCGGCGTGTACGAGGTGGTCGCCGACGGTGTGCCCATTGGCCTCGGCTCGTACGTCCACTGGGATCGCAAGCTTGATGGCGTGCTCGCCCAGGCAATACTGAGCATCCAGGCGCACAAGGGAGTCGTGGTCGGCGCGGGCTGGGAAGCGGCGCAACTGCCTGGCTCACAGGTGCACGACGTGATAGAGCCGGACGGTGTTGGAGGGCTTCGCCACCGCACCAACCGCGCGGGCGGTATCGAGGGGGGGATGTCCAATGGCGAGCCGATCGTTGTCCAGGCTGCTGTAAAACCGATAAGCACGCTCCTCAAGCCTCTGGAGAGCACCGACCTCGCTACTCGCCAGAAGGTGGAGGCGCACTACGAGCGCAGCGACATCTCCGTCGTCCCAGCCGCGGGCGTCGTTGGTGAGGCAATGGTAGCCATCGTCCTGTGGACTGCCTTCCTCGACAAGTTTGGCGGCGACTCCCTACTGGAAATTCGCCGCAACTACGACTCATACATTGCGAGCACAGTCGCGGTTAGTTGACTCTGCCGTCGTAGGTTTAACGCAGTCTCATTACATCCAGTTCGGCGCGGCATCTTGGGGCAACCTGTATCGCTGGCCTATATCTCCATGCCGCGCTTCATCTCCACGCGCTCGCGGACAGCCGTGTGGTCAGGGCACTCACATAGGTTGCGTAGGTAAAAGTAAGTGTAGAGCCCCTTGTCGTGGCCGCTCTTCCATACCGGTGCCAGCGCGTAGCGTCCGATGGGTTGCACACCGGTAAGCACGTACTCGTCGGGCGGCAGTTCAGCCAGACTGGCCAGCCTCCCCCGATGCCCGGCCTCCCCGTTGCAGATAGCGCACGGACACTTCCAGCGCAGCGCCCGGAGCGTGGTGTGCGACACGTGGCCGTCGTTCCACTCCACCTCCAGCGATGCGCCGTCCTCCGAGAGCCGGATGTCCAGCGGCTCAAGTATCTCACTCATCTCGATTGCCCCCTGTCCGATCATTATAGTAGCGGCAGACTGACGCTGGCCCGGCGACCATCAGGACCTGGCACCGATTCGCAGCCGCATCGACCGGGATCTGCCGCCCTCCGCAGATGGCAAGGCTCTTGCAAGCCTTGTCGCTCGACTACAAAAGGACGGGAGATCAGAATGAGCGACGGGCAACAGGACAACAGGACGGTATTGCCTCCGGCCGAGGCCGAGGGAGCGGGCAACTTCGCGGCAGAGCCGGACATCGATCCAACGACCGGACCGGGTGACCCAGACGTCGGGACCAAGATGGAGACCGGCACGCTCAACCAACCGGAGAATCCTAGTCCGGCGGGCGACGAGGGCAACCGCACAGGGGGCGACCCGGGCGAGCGGATCGTCGAGCGCCGCGCCGACGGGCAGGAAGACCTGGCTACCATGCAGCAGGAGTTACGGGAGGGAGAGGACGCCTCCAATCCAAACCTGTAACATTCCGCCGGGTAAAAGGGGGTGGCGTGATGTCTAACGATCGCGGTTGGTCCGATAAGAGGGAGCGTGAGTACGAGAACCTCGTGGACCGGTTTGAGGAAGAGGGCCGGTACGAGGGTAGAGAGGAAGAGGTGGCCGCGCGCATAGTGAACAAGCAGCGCGCGGAGTACGGGGAGACCCAGGCGGCCGAGGAGGAAGACAAGGAGGGTAGGTCACCGGACCGCAACCTGCCGATAGAGGACTACGACCAATTGACGGTGAACGAGGTCACATCTCAGATCGACGACCTCTCTCCCAAGGAGGTCCGGAAGTTGAAGAAATACGAGGAGGAGCACAAGGACCGCTCCACGCTCGTCGATCGTCTGGATCGCGAGACCGAGCAGTAGCCGCGTGCTACCGAACCTTGAGCTCGACGCGGTCCGCGAGGAAGCGCTCTACTGTCAGCGGTGTGACCTCTGGCAGACGCGCACTCAGGTCGTCGTAGGCGAGGGCGACCCTCACAGCAGCATCCTGCTCATAGGGGAGGGGCCGGGCGAAAACGAGGACCTTACGGGCAGGCCGTTCGTCGGCAGGGCAGGGGCGGTGCTCGACAAAGCTCTGGAGGAGGTGGGCCTGGAGCGGGAGAGCGTCTACATCACGAACGTCGTCCGCTGCCGTCCCACGCTCGTTCAGGGAGGCAGGATCTCGAACCGAGCACCGAAGGCCGGAGAGATTCGCGCCTGTGAGCCGTGGCGCTGGCTGGAGCTAAACCTGGTGAACCCGAAAGTCGTGGTATGCGTAGGCGCTCCTGCCGCTAAGTCCCTGATAGACCCAAAGTTCAAGTTGACCGAGCAGCGCGGACAGCTCTTCCCGAAGGAGGACGGTCGCACCTACATCGCCACGCTCCATCCCGCCTACGTCCTTCGCTTGATGAGCGCCGACCGCGCGGCGTACAACACCGCGCGGGGCCATTTCATCGCTGACCTGCGCTCCGCGATAACGGCCGCGAGATAGACATCCCTTCCGGGACCCAGTAGGAACGCATCTTCGCTAGTTCGCGCGCCGGACATGCCGGCGCGTTTGTGCCCTCGGAAACCTCGTGTGATATACGACTCTAGGCGGCGTCTCCGACGACTGCACTGGGATCATGAGGCTCGGACTGCACCCCCGGGCCGCCGCGCCACTCATCCCTGCGTGTGGCCAGCAGCGAGGCCACGATCGAGGTAGTCAGGATCGCAGCTATCACGCCGAGCGAGACTGCAGTGGGCATCTTGTACCACTCGAGTACGAGCATCTTGAAGCCCACGAATACCAGCAGGGCCGACAGACCGAGCTTCAGGTAGCGGAAGCGGTCGATCACTCCCGCTAGCAGGAAGTAGAGCGAGCGGAGGCCGAGGATCGCGAACACGTTCGAGGTGTACACGAGGAAGGGCTCCTGCGTGACGGCGAAGATAGCGGGCACGGAGTCGATGGCGAACATCAGGTCTGAGGTCTCTACCAGCAGCAACACGATGAACAGGGGCGTGGCCAGGAGCTTCCCGTGCTCACGCACGAACAGACGAGCCCCCCGGTACTCGTTCGTTACCGGCATCAGGCGCCGGAAGACACGCACGACCAGGCTATTCTCGGGGTCCACGCCGTGGGACTTCTGCCGGGCCATCTTGATGCCTGTATAGACGAGGAACGCGCCGAACACGAACAGGATCCACTGGAATTGCTTGACCAGGTAGCTGCCCGCGCCGATCAGCACGGCACGCATCAGGAGCGCGCCGAGGATGCCCCAGAAGAGCACTCGGTGCTGGTAAGCTCGGGGCACCGCGAAGTACGAGAAGATCATCGCGAACACGAACACGTTGTCCATGCTCAGGCTCTTCTCGATGAGGTAGCCGGTGAGGAACTCGAGCGCGGGGCGACTGCCCCAGTAGAGGTAGATGCCGAGGTTGAACACCAGCGCGAGGGCCACCCACACGGCGCTCCAGATGCCTGCCTCCCGCAGCGAGACCTCGTGCGCCTTGCGGTGAAACACACCCAAGTCAAGCGCCAGCATCCCCAGCACGAAGACGTTGAACAGGACCCAGAACCAGACAGTGACTTCCACAGACGGACCTCCCTTTGGTCGTACGCCGAGGGCAACAAAAAAGACGAGCCCCTACGGCACATTTGTGTCGTAGGGGTCTCGCCTTCCATCCTTCGATGTACAACCGACCGAGAGGCCCGTGCCCTGTAATGACGATCGGCTGGTGCGGCGCTATCGCGCCGGTAGGCTACTCCCCACCTGTAGGCATCTTACATGGCTGTTCCGGTCATGTCAACAGGCGCTGGTCGCCAACTTTCTACCCCTCTCACCCCATGTCTTGCAGGAATAGTAGAGGGGGGGAACGTTATGCATCCTAGCCGCGCACGGCTCGTGGATCAATCCCTCGCAGCATCATTCCCTGACCGCGCGAGCGATGAGCATCGTTAGTGGGTCGATCGTCCGGCGCGCGCATCTGCACGAGCAGGGTCGTCCGGGCCTCGTCGCTCGTGTTTACACCGGATCCGTGTACGGTCAGGTACGAGAAGATCAACACGTCGCCCGCCTCGGCTTCAATCGGAGTCGCGGAGTCCAGAGGATACTGTTCGCTCGAGAGGTAATACTCTCCCTCACCGATGTGCTCCAGCGGTCCATTCTTGTGACTACCCGGCACCGCGCGCACGCATCCCTTGGCAATCGGGGCATCATCAAAGTGGATGATCGCCGCGAGCACAGTGTGTCGCTCGTGTGGAAAGAATGGGTGGTCCTGATGCATGGGGAAAGGCGAGCCCTTTTCAGGCGGCTTTATGAACAGCTTGGTGTGGTGCAGCTGCACGTTCGGCCCGATGAGGTCGGCAACGGGGTCCACCAGTCTCGGGTCCACGATGAGCCGGCTGTAAACTGCACTCTGGAACTGCGCGTCGTGACAGTGCAGAAGCTTGGTAGGGGCGTCTTCCTGGCCCATCCTCGCACTCTTCCAGGTGGCGTCTACTGCTTGATGACGGCTCAGGCGCTCGATCAGCTCGTGAGCCTCCCGTCGTAGCTCCGCCGCCTCCTCAGGCTTCAAGACACCCTTCAACAGGAGATACCCGTTCTCGCCGTACCTTGCAATCTGCTCATCCGTCAGAGTTCCACCGCTTGTCCGGGTAACGCTCATACTGCCTCCTTGGAAACTCTCAGATCTCTGGCATGCCCACAGTCCGCCGGACGGCCCGACGGTGGCCCCGCATAATCGTAACCCAAAAGGTTGGCTGTGGGGCACGCCCCGCCGACGACTTATGCGCGGCGCGTCGCAAGGAGCTCACCTCCTACAACTGTGCGTAGTTACAAAGAGGCATTGGCCTTCAAGTAATATCGCCCTAAAACAGCGGTACGGTGAGCCGATCGAGGCCCTGCTCCGGTGCTATGCAGGGCGGTTTCAAAGTAGAAGTCCAT
>JADDPT010000131.1 GCA_016781735.1 Rubrobacter sp. | reverse complement strand
CCCCGCTACCGACCACCCCCCATTTCGCACCAGAAACGAGCTAGAAACGGCGGCAACGTGGAGTACCTGACTGGCTATGTGACAAGGAGAGATGAAAGGTCTCCGCCCACTCTCACAGGTGGTACCATCAAGTTCCCGTGCGCTGGTGGAGCCGGGGCCATTCGAGGCCAAGAGGGGGCTTGGGCGTAGAAAAGTCCTTCACCCCAAACCCTTACCCCAGCAGGCCACACTAGCGCCGGGAGGACAAGTGCGAACATCGGCCTACTTCCTTGCCGGTAGCACCAGAGCCGCGTTTGCAATGAAGGGGCCTTCCCACTGACTGCGCAGGCACCCGGTCCCGGCGCAAGGTCTCCACGAACTGACTCAAGGACCGGTCCTTGACTACTCCACGCTAGCTGTCGGGTGGGCCAGCCTCGTCCGGAGCGGAGTCTGCATCTGAGCCGTCCTCGGGCACCGGAAGAGGTCCATCTCCCTCATTGTAGTGAATCACAATCGGAGTGCCCTCGGATGCCCAGCCGTACATCCAGGTCATGAACTCCAGCGGTACGTTTACGCACCCGTGAGAGCCAGTATACGCGTCGCCCGCGCGTCCCGCGCCGTTCGTGCCCGGCCCATACACGGCGCGCCAGGGAGCGTCGTGTATGTAGAACCCTCCGGCCCGGAACAGGAGCGCGTACTTCGACTCGGTATCCGGATACCACCACTCAGAGTCCTTCGGCCACGGAGAGATGAAGACCTTGGGGCTAATCTTCTCCATAACGCTGTACACGCCCGTAGGGGTGGGCAGCTCGGGCCGACCACTCGTGACAAGAGTGACCTTAACCTGCTTCTTGCCTTCGTAGGCGGCCATGCTCTGGCTCGAGAGGTTGATATCGATCCACTTAGCCGGGGGTTTGCCTTCCCACACCTCGTCGTTGGCGTCGTGGGGCTCCTTAGGGACGGTGGTGCGTCTATATGAGAATGTGATGTCCGACGTCCTCGATCCGCTGTTGAGGGCTGCTACCGCGTCCTTGGCGGTTTTCTCGAAGTCGATCTCGACGTTCGTGCCTTCCTCGAGCGCCACCCAGTACTCGATCTGCTCACGCAACGCGGTCTCGTTCACCGAGGCATGCATGTCAGCACCACTGCCTTCGAAGGTGAGCGTCTTGACGAGGTCTTCGGGGTCGAGGTACCAACTCTGCTCGTCGAGCACGAGGTAGAATCGCGACCCGGCGAAGGCAGATGCCTCCGAGTAGGCGTGCTGAAGGTCTGCCTCGGTGACTGCAGCGTCCGTCCTGGTCACCTGCACCTCGCCGACGCGCTCCTGATTCCGCGCCAACCCCTCGACAACGGAGACGGTCGGTTCTATAGCCACGGATACGCCCTGCACATCCGGGATGAGCTCGACAGTGCCCGTGTCGGTCATTATGTATGCATCCTCGGCTTCCGTATTGACGTCCACCGCGATACTGTCAACGAAGGCATGCACAGCCATGTGGTCCAGCAGTGGCTTCGTCTCCGCGCCCTCACCATCCCACACAAGCCAGGATCGCAGGGTATCGGGAGTTACTATCCAGCTTCTGCCGTCGAGCGAAACGCTCACAGGCTTGGAGATCAGCACGTTCGCTGTCTTTGCGGCGTTGGTCAACGCAGCCGCCTGGACAGGCGCGGGCACGCTCTTCGTACTCAGCGCCGCCTGTCCTCGCGCTTCACCTGCCGCTTGCTGGATCGCCTCGACCGTGCCTCCGACCTGGACCTGCACACCGTCTGTATCAGGCATCACGCGCGCACCGGCTGGCTCGACCCGTATGGAGGCGTCTACAGGCTTTCTGTTTACCTGCCCTGCGATGCCCTGGACCCACGTTTGGAGGCCGGCGTCGTTCAGATACGGCTTGACGCCCGCACCTTTGCCTCGCCACTGGAGCAACTCCGTGAGACGATCTTTGCCCAATGTCCAAGCTTCGCTCTTATAGGTCAGACGGAAGGGCTGCTTGATCATTCCGTCCGCCTGCTCAACTGACGCCTTCAGATCCTCGTTGCTCACCCTCGGTGGTATCACCTTCACCACCGGGGCGACCTTTCCCTCCGGCGAGAACGCGGCCCTTTGCAGCCTGCGAACCGTAGCGGCAACGTTTGTCTGGTATCCGTCCCGATCAGACAGGAGGGTCACGCTGCCCGTGCGAACCTGGTAGCGGGCGTTGCGCGGCGTCCGGTCTATCTGCGACGCGACCTCCGAGACCCAGGCGGTTGCCGCCTGTCCATCCAGGGCCGGCTTTACATCCTTCGAATCACCGGTAAGCGCCAGCATCTCCCTCAGCTCCGCCACGGAGAGCTCCCACTGGCGACCGCCAAACGAGAGTTGTACTGGTCGCGACCAGGCAGTGGTGAGCGTCCCGTAAGTAGCAGAGAGATGCTGCTCCGTCACCTGAGGGGACGTTGACTTGATCACGGGCTGGATCGGCTTCTTCTGCTCGTACAGAGCTTCGAGTGAAGAGGGCAGGGTCCTCACCGATGCGTGCACGTCGAGCTCAAAGCCCACTTGAGACGGCTTGAGAACCGGTCCCGCTTCGGAGATTTCAAGGGCCGCATCGCGCACGGGTCGGTTGACCTGGGCCGCAAGGGACTGCATCTCGACTGCGGCCTTCTGCTCGTCGAGGGAAACCACGGGCGCGACTACCTCCCGGTCCCGCCACGCACCGAGCCTATCTTGCCAGCGTTGCAGGAAGCCGCCCTCCCGACCTACCTGAAGCGCCCGGTCAACCGTTGCGGCGGTGTCCAGACGCAAGCCGAACTCGCCGGCAGGGACGCTCGCTTGCTTTTCAAGCAGCTGAAACTGGACAGCACGGGACAGCTCGGTCTGAGCCTTACGCTCGAGTATGGCCGCCGCCTCCTGTGGCGATTTTCCACCGAGCTGCGCACCCAGCACCTCGACGCCGGGATGCACTTTGCCCGAATAACTCGAGTTGAACGCGACGAACGCCAGCACCACGGACAGCACTGCTGCCAGCGGGATCAGCCATAGCCAGAGCTTCGGACTCCCGAGCGCGTAGAGTGCGGTCGGCAGAGGGTTCTGTGAATATCTCGGGCTGGTGCTGGTATCCATATGCCTCCTCGGCGTGTCGTCAAGTCCCCGTTTGTTACGTAGAGTATATGCGCCAGCGTAGGGAAAAGGCACGCAGGTTGCAAGAATTCCACTCGTTTTTGCGACGGCTGCGCTGAGCTCTGCGGCCCGGCACCGGCACAGCGGGTGAACCGTTTCTCATTGAATTTTGTCCTCTGATCCAGTGCCGCCGCGATGTCAGGTTTGTCGCTATGGGCGTCTGCCGCCACCAAATGCCCTGCCAAGGACGAACCCGAAGGCGAGGTGGCGCAGGACGGCAACGCAGAAGCTGAGGAGCGTGAAGGCCGGAGCGAGCGACCCATCCCGCCGCCCCGGGTGGCAACGATCGACGAGGAGCATCAGTGGCCATAGGAGCAGGTTCTCGGCCTGTGCGAACAGTACACCTCGGAGCCAACCGGGTCCCGGCAGCAGGCGCTCAACACCCGCGTAGAGTCGCCCTACCAGCATCCCGTTGATGAGGTGAATGGTCGCCCCGACGGGCAGCCAGATTCGCAGGTTTGAAGAGAACGGCCTGCCAAGCAAAGTGAAGTCGTTGAACCTGTACCGGACGAGGCAAAGGTCCAGCCACATCTCCGCGGAGTAGGCAATGGCCCCGAGCAGCCCAGCCGCGGCCCCGCGCGCCGCCTCCTGTCCTAAGAACCTCGGCACGACGCTCCAACTTCCAGCACCCGAACCCAGCCTCGCACCTGAGTACTGTCCAGACTGGCGCAAACGGCCAGGACACCGAGCGCCCTGAGGATCAGTGCTCACGCCGCAATGTCGAGGTTCGGGTCAACGTCCATGTCCAGCGTGGCGATCTTGCCTCGCTGCAGGGCGTAGTAACCGGCGGCGGCTATCATCGCGGCGTTGTCGGTGCAGAGTGAGATGCGGGGGAACTGCGCTCGGGAGCCAAGCGATTGCCGCATCTTGTCGCGCAACCTCTCGTTGGCAGCAACACCTCCCGCAACCACTACCTGTGCGGCTCCGGTAAGCTCCGCAGCCGCGGACGTCTTCCTCACTAGGATATCCACGACCGCCTCCTGGAAGGCGTGCGCGAGCGAGGCAACGTCTGGGTGTTCTGTAGCGCGCACCTCCCTGAGCAGTGCTGTCTTCAGTCCACTGAACGAGAAGTTGTACGTGCCTCGCAGCTCCGCCCTCGGGAGTTCGATATTCCCGCCTCCGAGCGACGGTCGAGCCGCTTCCTGAATGGCAGGACCGCCGGGGTAAGGCAGCCCTAGTATGCGGGCGGCCTTGTCGAACGCCTCGCCCGCCGCATCGTCGAGCGTCCCGCCTAGTCGCTCGTACACGCCGTGGTCCCGCATCACGACTATCTCAGTGTGACCGCCTGAGACGATCAGGCAGAGCAGCGGGAACTTCGGATCCTCGGCGGCCGGTCCAGCCTCCAGCCAGTTAGCATAGATGTGAGCCTCTATATGGTTCACGCCGATCAGGGGCAGCCCCCGGGACCAGGCGAGCGCCTTCGCGGCGTTGACGCCCACGAGCAAGGCACCGACTAATCCCGGCCCCCTGGCGACCGCAACGGCGCCTATCTCGCTCCACCCCAGGCTCGCGTCATGGAGCGCCTGTTCTATAACGGGCAATATGGTGAGGATGTGCTGACGGCTCGCCACTTCCGGCACGACCCCGCCGTAGCGCCGGTGCAGCTCGATCTGCGAGGCTACGACGTTCGAAAGCAGTCGCGTGCCATCCTGCACCACCGCCGCTCCGGTCTCGTCACAACTTGTCTCGATGGCCAGTACGTTCACGCAGTCTCCGTGGCTAGCGATCCCTCGAGTGAGGCATACAGCCGCTGCTTCAGCTGCTCGAACCGGTCGGCGAACTCCGGCGAGTCTATCCTGTCGGACCACATCACGAGCGCGTCCTCGCCATCATCGCTGTAGTAGCGACGCCTGTAGCCCGCGTCCTTGAATGTGTACTTACGGTAGAGCGCCTGGGCGACGGTGTTGGAGACGCGCGCCTCCAGCGTCATCCAGTGGGCGCCCTGCCCCATCGCGTGCTCTATGAGTGCTATAAGTAGAAGCTCGCCCAGCCCCAGGCCCCGGAGCTCCGGCAAGACGCCGAGGGTGGTTACGTGTGCCTCGTCGGCGACGATCCACAGGCCCGCGTAACCCACCACCGGGTTCGAGCTGGGTGGGGCATCATCCTTGAAGAAGGGGAGGATATTGGTCAGAAAACCTCCGCCCTTCGGATCGGGCTGGGTCAAGGGACCCTCGCCCACGCGCCGAAGCACGACGTACAGGTTCTTCTCCGGATGCATCACCTCGCGGCGATATGCGCTCGCGGGCCACGGCGTGGTGAAGCAACGGCGATCCACCGCTACCACCTCCGCAATATCCTCGATGCGCATCCGCTCTATCTTGTACGGCAACTCAGGACTCGCCTATCTGCTATCCAGGTACTCAGCTTGCAGGGACGCTGGAGGGTCCGTCTTACCCTGCAAGAGGCGTTCCCACCCCAGCTCCGCGAGCACCGCGGGGTCTCGGCGAACTTCCGAAGCCGCGGGAACGATTGCGTCCGGCAACTTGTTCAGCCGCCCCCGCAGGCCAGCATCCATCTCTCCGCAATAGAGTATATACCCGTCCTCAGCAGTCTCTTCGGCGGCCCGATTGCGAGTCCACAGATGCTGCAAGCTCGCACCATCGGGTGCGTAGGCGGCAACGGCCATCCGTTCCCGTCCGAGAGGCAGGATCGCCCGTACCTGCACGCCGGCTCGCCTGTGCGGCCACGCCGTGTAGAGGAGAGTCGGTATGCCGACGAGTGGTACGCCTAGCGAGACCGATAGCCCTTTCGCGGTAGATAGCCCTACCCGCAAGCTCGTGAAGGAGCCAGGGCCGGTCGCGACCGCCACGCCGGTCAGCGCAGCCGGTGTCGCGCCGATCTGATGGAAGAGCCAGTCCACCGACGGCATCAACTGCACGGTATGCATCCGACCGGATAGCCACGAGAGCGACGCCACCGGTCCTGGCTCGCCGTGGAGAGCGACGCCGGCAACCGCGGTAGAGGTGTCGAGCGCGAGTAACATCAGTCCAACTCGAGCCGGGAACTGTACTCGGCGAGTAGTCTGGCGGAGCGTGCGCCAGTTGCCTGGAATGTCAGCTCGCGGAGGTTCTCATCTACGTACTCGAAGGTTATCTCAAGGCGGTCCACCGGCAAGAGATCCTCTATAGCATGGGGCCACTCGACCAGAGCGACTCCATCCGCGCCTAGGGTCTCCTCCACCCCAAACGCCAGCGCCTCCTCAGAGTTGCTCACGCGGTATAGGTCCAGGTGGTGGAGTATGAGATGGGATCCGCCGGACGCCTGGTACGAATTCACCAGTCCGAAGGAGGGGCTGACGATTGGCCGAGTGATACCCAAGCCAAGTCCCACGCCTTGCGCAAAAGTAGTCTTACCGCCACCGAAGCCTCCCCTCAGCGGCAGAACGTCTCCGGGCTTGATGAACTGGGCGATCTCGCGCCCAAGTCGTTCCGTATATCGCGCGTCCGGCGAGGTTAGTTGGAGGGTTCCCGCGTCAACGGGCGCTTGCAACACTGGCTCGTTCATCGGCTCAATGATAGGACAGAGGCTGCAACACCGGCAAGCGGCTTGCGCAGTAGCAGCAACGCTATGGATGACAGCGCAGAGGAGGGTGACACATTGGCGGATCAAGGCACGGAGGATCGGCTACTGGAGCAGGCACTCAAGAAGCAGCGCGAGCTCCTCGACTACTACAAGAAAGCTGCGAAGGAGACGGACGACAGGCAATGCAAGGAGATGTTCAAGCACCTGCGCAAGCACCTTGAGGAAGAGGTAGGCGACGTGGCGTCAGAGCTCGCCCGCCACCGGATGGAGCGCAGCCTCGGCCACCCCCTGGATCATTCCTGACCTATGATTCCAGGGCGGATGACCAGCCAGCGGGCAGCTTCGTACCGTCCTGCCTGTCACCGCCGGACCGGATGCCCGACTCAGGCTCAGAGCAACTATATACGGGCAGATGTATAATGGAACTCACTATATGTTGTTATGGAGGCAGGTTTATTGCGTTGTCCCAACTGTGGCTCGAACGACACTCGGGTTACCGACTCCCGCGAGGCAGAGGAGAGCGTTCGGCGGAGGCGTAGGTGTAAGCAGTGCGACGAGCGGTTCTGGACGTACGAGCGTGTGGAAACGACAAAGCCGCTCGTCGTCAAGCGTGACGGCACCCGTGAGGAGTGGGATCGCGAGAAGCTCGTGCGCGGTGTCCGCGTGGCGTGCAGCAAGCGGCCCGTCTCCCACGCTCGCATAGAGGCGCTCGTCGACGAGGTGGAATCCCAGCTCGCCGCGGGCGGCAGGCAGGAGGTCGGCTCGGACGAGATAGGCAGAGTCGTTATGCGAGGGCTCCGAGAGCTCGATGAGGTGGCATACATACGCTTTGCCTCGGTGTACATGCGCTTCCCGGACGCGCAGGGCTTCATACATGCCGTCGAGACCATCCAGCGACCGACGCGGCCCACGGCCGATCAGATGCAGTTCAATCTCTAGAACATGTGGATAACCTGCTTGTATCCGTACCAGCCACCTGTTACTCTATATATTGTGTCGGCTCTGCTGAGTGGGCACTATATATGGGGAGGGGCGGACACAGCAGCCCTAGCGGCGAGGCAAGCCGACGCTAACAGGAGGTTCGGATGGCAATGAGTGGGACGGGCAAAGTGGGGACCGGCAGTCTTGCCGAGGTCGAGCAGAAGGTGACTTCGCTTGTCGCTTCGGGCGAGGCGACGAAGCTGGAAGGGTACCGAGAGAAAATCTTCCTCGACCGGTACGCCCTAAAGGACAGCCAGGGCAAGCCGCTGGAGCAACACCCGGAGGAGATGTGGCTACGCGTCGCGAAGGGCGTGGCCAGCGCGGAGCCTGAGGACCGACGCGACGAGTGGACTGCCCGCTTCTACGACGTGCTTTCCGACTTCCGCTTCGTTCCCGGCGGTCGCATCCTGAGCGGCGCGGGCACGGGCACCGCTGTTACATACTACAACTGTTTCGTGATCCCGTCTCCTGACGATTCGGTCGGCGGCATCTTCGAGAACATAAGCGTCGCGGCGGAGATCATGCGCAGGTCCGGCGGCGTTGGCGTGAACCTTTCCAGCCTGCGGCCTCGTGGCGCGTACATCAAGACGGTGAACGGCACCGCGTCCGGGCCGTGCTCCTGGGGCATCCTCTACTCCGACATGACTGGCAAGGTCATCATTCAGGGCGGCTCAAGGCGCGGCGCGCTCATGCTGATGCTTGACGACGACCACCCCGACATCGAGGAGTTCGTCGAGTACAAGCGCAAGAACCCCGGTCACATCGACCACGCCAACCTGTCGGTGGCCGTCTCAGACGCCTTCATGCAGGCCGTCAAGGACGACGCGGACTGGGACCTGAAGTGGAAGGGCGAGGTGTGGCGCACGATCAAGGCGCGCGATCTGTGGCACAAGATAGCGGAGAGCGCTCACGCCTACGCCGAGCCTGGTGTAGTCTTCACCGACCGCTACAACAAGGCGAGCAACACCTGGTACTTCGAGAACATCCGCTGCGTCAACCCGTGCGGTGAGCAGGGACTACCAGCGTGGGGAGTGTGTAACCTGGGGGCGATGAACGTTGTCTCCTTCGTCAAGTACAAGACGTCCGGCCCCTCTATAGGTGAGGCTTACTTCGACTTCGAGGACCTGGCGCAGGCGACAAAGACGGCGATCCGGTTCCTGGACGACGTGATCGACGCCACGAACTACCCGTTCCCGGAGAACCGTGAGGCACAGCAGAACGGGGCACGGCGCACCGGCCTGGGCACGATGGGCATAGCGGACGTGCTGATAAAGCTGGGGCTGCGCTACGGCTCCGACGAGGCGCTGCCGTTCGTCGAGAAGGTGTACCGGACCGTCCGGGATGCCGCGTACGAGGCGAGCGCCGAGCTGGCGGCTGAGAAGGGACCGTTCCCCAAGTGGGACCGCGAGAAGTACATGCAGGGCGAGTTCGT
The DNA here is from genome assembly GCA_016781735.1 of Rubrobacter sp. Taxonomy (GTDB): domain Bacteria; phylum Chloroflexota; class Chloroflexia; order Thermobaculales; family Thermobaculaceae; genus LC3-1. Next base: position 6,529 of record JADDPT010000131.1, on the reverse strand, counting down.
CCGGCAGCTACCGGAGGAAGTACGGCAGAAGATAGACGCGAACGGCATCCGCAATGCGGTTCTACTCACCCAGGCGCCCACGGGCACGACGAGCAGCCTGGCGGGCGTCAACTCGGGCATCGAGCCGGTGTTCGCGTTCGTCACCAAGCGAACCGACCGGCTGGGCGAGCACATCCTCTACCACCCGCTCGCGCAGGAGTGGAAGGACCAGCACCCCGACCAGCCACTACCGAGCTACTTCGCCTCAAGCGGAGACCTGACGCCAGCCGAGCACGTCAAGATGCAGGCAGTCTTCCAGCGGTATACCGACTCCTCCATCTCCAAGACCGTGAACGGACCTGCAACGGACACCGTGGAATTCGTCGAGCAGCTTTACCTCGACGCGTACGATCTCGGCTGCAAGGGCGTCACGTACTACCGCCAGGGCTCGCGCGACGCGGTGCTGGAGGCGGTGACGGAGCCGAAGAAGGAGACAGTCGCCGAGGAGAAGGTGGAGGCTGCTCCGGCGGCGCCGAAGCTGGAGCCCGTCCTCAAGAGCCGCCCGCCTGTGGTTCACGGCTACACGCGGCAGATACGCGCCCCAGAGGGCAAGCTGAACATCACGATCAACTCCGACGATGCCGGCGCGCTGGAAGTGTTCATAGCGCTCGGCAAGGCAGGCACCGACATCTCCGCGATGGCCGAGGCGCTCGGCAGGCTCATCTCGCTCAACCTCAGGCTACCCAGCCCGATGAGCGCTGACGAACGGGTGTGGGAGATGGCGGATCAGCTCCGCAACATCGGCGGCAGCCGCTCGGTCGGTTTCGGCGCGGGTCAGGTGCGGAGCCTGCCGGACGCCGTGGGCCAGGCGCTCCTCAAGCACTTGCAGCGCGAGGAAGTGATGCCGACCGCCGGCGACGGCGGCAAGGCGATAGCGGAAGCACCCAGTCCCGCGGCCGACCCGACGGGCACGAGCGAGGGACCGTCCGTCCCCGTAGGCGAGCAGAAGAACGGGAACGGTAGTGGTTATGCTTCTATCGCCGCTCAGAAGCTGCTCGAGAACACGGTGCAGCTGACAGGGAACATCTGCCCGAGCTGTGGATGCAACAGCCTCGTCTACCAGGAGGGCTGCAAGAAGTGCAACACCTGCGGCCACTCGGAGTGTTAGGATCGGGCTCATAGACATGTTTACCAGCCGCTGAAGGCTTAGTCAGGAAAGGGAAGGGACATGAGACCCTTCCCTTTCCGCTATATTACGTCCGTCGCAGTGGAGCGATAGCCATAGGACGGGTCGGGGCTACGGCTCGGCGCGGAGGATGTAGAGGCCGTAATTGAAGTCGCTTGCCACGAGTAGGTCGCCGTGAGGCACGACGCTCCAGATGTTGACGGGCGGCACGTCCGCGGGCTTACCTTCGCCCGTCCACGCCGCCACCTCCCGAGGTTCGCTCGGATCTGAGATGTCGAGGACTCGCACGCCGTCGTTGTACCACGAGACGTATACGTGGTTTCCCTGCACCTCGGGGTTGTGCGCGCTCCACATACCACTCCCGGCCACCGCCTCGTTCCTCGTATGCTTCGTCGCGAAGGTTGCTACCTCAACCGGACGTGCCGGGTCGCTGATGTCATAGAAACGCAGAAAGCCCCAGCCGTCGAATGGCGCGGAGAGATTGGCGGTTAGCGCCTTCTTCTGGCGCATCGCGAGACCGTCGGAGCGGCTTACGTAGACTGCGGGGATATTCACGCTGACCCGCTTACCGCCGAGCAGACTGACCGAGCGCGGCTCGGTGATCAGCTCTCCGGGTTGCGCTCCCGCTCCACCCTCGTAGACGATCGTCCCGGTAGCGCCCGCCTGTTGCGCCCGCGCCACCTTGGATTCGATGGAGCATCCTCCGTCCTCGATAAGCGCTATCTTGCCTCTTGGCCTACTGAGGTAGCGGTCGCCCCAGCGGGGAACACCGCGCGTGCCGCCGGGACAGCCACGGCCGAGATGCGCGACGATCCCGGTTAGGCGGCGTCCCGGCACACGGATCATCGGGGTCACGTAGTTCGCCTCGAAGGGGATGCGACCTCTTCTGAACGCGTTGCTCTTCAGAGAGAGCGTGAAAGGGCTGAAATCCTCGTCCGCCTGTATCAGGAGATCACGGTCGGGGGCGAGCGCCACGGAGTGTGCGTTTCCCTCTTCTCCCTCCTGGAAAACCGTCCGGCCGAGATAGGTCGGCTTTGCGGGATCGGAGATGTCGAGCGTAATGACGCCCGCGTCCCAGTACGAGAGGTAGGCGCGCGTGCCGTCTTCTCTGGCGCGTGCGCTGTGAGCGAAGACCTCAGGGAAGGCGCCACGGGCTGACTGGTCGTACACGTCCTTCCCAAGCGCGGGCTCGCCGAGCACGCCCCACTCCGACAACTGAGCCGGCTTCTCGGGGTCGGTGATGTCCAAGATGATCAGGTCTCCCTCTCCACCGCGTCCGGACGGATCGGCAGTGCGAGACTCCAGCCCCGAAGCGGCGAGCAGGGCGAGCACGCGGCCGTCGGGCGTAGTGGTGAGGTCGAACTCGTGCACGCGCGAAGGCGTCTTGTGGACGGTTAGCTCCTGCGGTTGGCGTGGGTCGGTTATGTCGATCAACTGCAGCCCGTTGGAGCCGGCAGCCTCCCCGCACGCCTGCAGGCCTATGGCCAGCACGTCCCGCTCACCGATCCGAGTACCCTTCATATCTTCCAGCGTTGAGCCTGCCACGGCGCCACTCTCCGAGAGCTTCACGGGCGCTTCGGGCTTCGATATGTCGATGATGTCCACTCCCCTGCTCGAGCAGGGACGCTTGCCGACGAAGGCCAGGTTCTTGTACGCGGCGACATCTGCATGCGCGTCCTGATTGAACGGATCGAGCTTGAGTGCGCCTACGAGGGAGACGCGTCTGACGACTGCCGGCGTAGGTCCCGGCGTGTACCCAGCAACCAATGTCGGTTTGGGGACTGGGGGCGTCGTAGCAAGAGGCCTAGGCACGGGCGTTGACGCGACCGGCGAGGGAGGTGCTTCCGCCGGGGTCGTCAGGGCCTGCCGCCTGTCGGCGGAACCGCGCACGCATCCGGTGCCGACCAGGAGGGTCAGACAGAGCAGGAGCGGTACCGGAAGGATGCGACCCCTCACTCGCTGAACTCCTCTCTAGCCTGGCACTCATCTAATCAACGTGCAGAGGGGCATTATAGGGGAACCGGCAAGACCGGGCAGTTGTTCCTCGCGTCGGTCAGGAAAAGGAGCTCTGGCCAGAAACCAGAGCCCCTGGGAAGGACTGTTACGCCGCGCGGGCGTGCTCGACAGGTTCGTGGGACTCGCCAAGCTCGGGTAGCTCGAGCTGATGGCCGAGCCACCACCGCCTGCGAGCGGCCTCGCGCTCCAGACGCTTCACGACGGTCTGCTGGTGGGCGCACACGCTCCACCGCTCCCAGCCGCGGCAGTCGCACGTGACCTGGCCGTTGCGGTGCACGCGCACCATATGGTACGTCCCGGGCGCCACCTTGCGGCTCTTGACGAGGTACAGCCGCCTGCGCTCCACCTGGAACGAGTGCAGGTTCTCCTCCACCGCGCGCTCCCGCGCGCGCGATATGAGCTCGTCGTGTGTATATTTCGTTCCGTTTGCCATCTCGTTCACCTCGCTTATGTAAATATATTATAGCACATTTGTTCTCACATCGATAGCTTGAACCCAGGTGGGCTCTACGATTACGCCCGTATCCTGGCGAGGTCTCGGACCCCGAGCGAGGCGTCCTTTCACACGCCTGGACAGAGGAGCGCGACGCCTCCAGGCAAGGGGAGCGTACCGTTCAAGCACCCTGCGCTGTAGCGTTCGCTACGGCATGTAGGATGGAACGGGATACAGTATCAGGAGAAGCAACACTTAGATTTCGGGTGTCGTACGCCCCCGGCCAGGGCCGCTCATCATCCGCGTCCCAGCACGCAAGGCAGCCAAGAACGACATCGTCCCGGAACGGCAGCCTCTCGGATCGAAAAAGCTGAGGTCAAACGCCTGATAGGGCTGAGGCACGACCCGCACAGGGGTATCCGCCGGACGAGGCCTGGACGGTGCTGCTCGATCACAGAGATTTGGTGGCCTGTGTATCAGACAGGACCTCACCACTCCAGGGACCGCAGTCAGGAGGGGGTCATCTCTCCGGGGGGATGGGCTTCGAGCTCGTCCGTTTTTGGCGCCGCGGGCCTCTCTTCGGGGTCCAGCGGTGGGGCGTCGTCCTTCTTGTGGGAAGGCTCCGGCTGCTCGTCTTCTCTCATGGTGGGTCCTCCACTCAGCGTGCTGGATCGTCCTCGATGTCTACCGCACGGTCCGGGCCGCGGAGGGAACGAAACGGGCGCATCTGCATGCTGTGAATCGTCGTTAGCAGGGTGTAAACGAGATCGTAACGGGGCCACGGGAGGAAGGCAAAGGTGACGCCGTTATGGTAAAATTAGTAGGTATTACCTAGCATTTCTTGATGCTCACGGACAGAGATCGCCCCCGGAGGTGCCCCCTTGACACAAGCTAAAGTGAAGCCCGCGCAGAACACGTACGGCGCCGATTCCATACAGGTCCTCGAAGGACTGGAGGCCGTCCGGAAGCGGCCTGGCATGTACATCGGCAGCACGGACGTGCGCGGCCTGCACCACCTTGTGTACGAGATAGCGGACAACAGCGTTGACGAGGCGATGGCCGGGCGCTGCGACACCATCACCATCACCATCGCCCGCGACGGCACTGTAACGGTCACCGACAACGGGGCGGGCATCCCGGTGGGCAAGCACACGAAGATGGGCAAGAGCGCACTCGAAGTCGTGATGACCGTGCTGCACGCCGGTGGTAAGTTCGGCGGCGGGGGCTACAAGGTGTCGGGCGGTCTGCACGGCGTCGGCGCCTCGGTCGTGAACGCGCTCTCGGAGATGCTTCGCGCTGAGATCCACCAGGGCGGCAAGATCTGGGAGCAGGAGTACGTGCGCGGGGTGCCGAAGCGCCCGGTCCGCTCGGTAGGCATCACCGACCGCAGCGGCACGACGATCTCCTTCAGGGCAGACCCCACGATCTTCGAGTCGATTGACTATCAGTTCGAGACGCTCGCGCAGCGCTACCGGGAGACGGCGTACCTCACGAAGGGGCTACGTATCACGCTCACGGACGAGCGCACGGACCGCGAGAGCACGTTCTACTTCGAGGGCGGGATCGTCTCCTTCGTGCGGCACCTGAACAAGAACAAGTCGGTGCTGTACGAGCGGCCGATATACGTGCACCGGCAGATCAACGATATCCAGGTCGAGGTAGCCATTCAATACAACGACGGCTACAACGAGAGCCTGCACACGTTTGCGAACAACATCAACACCGTGGACGGTGGAACGCACCTGACCGGCTTCCGATCCGCGCTCACACGCACGCTGAACGAGTACGCGGCGAAGAACGGCCTCCTCAAGGAGTCGGACACGAAGCTGACGGGCGAGGACGTGCGTGAGGGCTGCACGGCGGTCGTGAGCGTGAAGCTGCCCGATCCGCAGTTCGAGGGACAGACAAAGGCGAAGCTGGGCACGGCGGAGGCAGAGCGCGCGGTGGCGACTGCGGTGCGCGACGCACTGACGATTCACTTCGAGGAGAACCCTTCCGAGGCGCGCAAGATCATCGAGAAGGCTATCCTCGCAAGCAGGGCGCGTGAGGCGGCCCGCAAGGCGCGCGACCTCGTGGTGCGCAAGGGTGCGCTGGACGGCATGACGCTGCCCGGCAAGCTGGCGGACTGCTCGGAGCGGGACCCCGCTCACTCGGAGCTTTACATCGTGGAGGGCGACTCCGCGGGTGGCTCGGCGAAGCAGGGACGGGACCGCCGCTTCCAGGCCATCCTACCGCTGCGAGGCAAGATCCTGAACGTCGAGAAGGCTCGAATGGATAAGATGCTCAGCTCGAACGAGATCAAGGCGCTGATAACCGCGCTGGGCGTGGGCATTGGTGACTCGTTCGACATCGCGAAGCTGCGGTACCACCGGGTGTTCCTGATGACGGATGCCGACGTGGACGGCGCGCACATCCGCACACTGCTGCTCACCTTCTTCTTCCGGCACATGCCGGAACTCATCCGCAACGGGCACCTGTACATCGCGATGCCGCCGCTCTTCAGGGTAAGCGTGGGCAAGGAGAAGCACTTCGTATACACGGATGGCGAGCTCGAGAAGCTGCTGGCGGGCATGGACGGTCAGCGAGGCAAGGCGCAGCTCCAGAGGTACAAGGGTCTGGGCGAGATGAACCCGGACCAACTCTGGGAGACGACGATGGACCCGGGCACGCGCACCGTGATGCAGGTGAACATCGAGGACGCGGTGATGGCGGACGAGCTGTTCGACATGCTGATGGGCACGAACGTTCCACCCCGCCGCAAGTTCATCCAGACACACGCCAAGACGGTCCAGAACCTGGACGTGTAGCGACACAAAAATTAACGTACAAGCTCAGGGGCGGGTCTATGACCCGCCCTTCTTGCCAGGCCGGTTTCAAAGTTGAGAAGGGATAGCGCCGATCAGGGCGAGATTGGG
>JADDPT010000056.1 GCA_016781735.1 Rubrobacter sp. | reverse complement strand
GCGCCAGCCACTCTCGCGACACCAGCCACCAGCCCAACTCCCACGGTCACCGCGACGCCTCGGCGCGATCTCGCCGGGTTCGAGGTGCTCGACCCGACAGGCAGGCACGCGGGACGCGCGGACCGGGTCCGCGCTATCCTGCCCGAGGTGCTGGCGTACCTCGAGGAGAGGACCGGTTACACACTCGAGCCTCTCGTCACGATAGTTGTAGCGAGCATCAGGGAAGGAGACGCATGCGCAGTGCGTGGACTGGCGCTGCCAAGCGCGTCGCAAGTGTATCTGTACGTAGGCAGGAAGACCACACCTTCGTTTCTCGGCACCGCGCTCTCCCACGAGCTTGCGCACATCCTGCAGGCGCAAGTGGCAGGTGGAAGCGTCACGAGCAGCACCCTCGCCGAGGGCTTCGCAGTGTACGCTCAGGGCCGCTACTGGCCCCAATACGATTCCGACACCGGGTTCCAGAAGGCGGTCAGGAGGTACAGGGAGCAGGACACATACATCCCGCTAACGACCCGGGAGATACCCTGCGACACCGACACCCGCGACCGTATATACACAGAGCGCGCCGCCTTCCTGGAGTGGCTACTCGCCACGTATGGCGAGGAGAAGTTCTGGGAACTGAACAGGCTCGCGGCGCAGCCGCTGGAGAACGACCTTCAAAATGGAGAGTTGCCCTATGTGACCCCTCCCACGCTCCGCACCAACCCCTCCTACGAGAACGCGCCGTGGGAGGAAGTGTACGGCCGCGGTCTCCCAGCACTGGAGCGGGCTTGGCTCCGCTCGCTGCAGTAGGCCCGTCGCACCTTGCCCCCGCATACCCTATGTATCCGGGGAGTCCTCCAGCACGCGCGGCCTTACGGGTAACGAGAGGCGGAAGCAAGCTCCCACAGTGGCTGCAGGATCGACAGTCAGTGTGCCGCCATGAGCCTCGGCGATGCCCCGAGCTGTGTACAGCCCCAGCCCTAACCCCTGGGAGCCTGACCCCAGCGCGAATCGATTGAACAGCCTGGGAAGCAAGTCCGCGCCGATGCCTGGACCCTGGTCGCTAACCGTGACGATCGCCCACTCCTCGTCAGCCCGCTTCTCCAGGGTTAGCTCCAGCATGACGCGTCCCCCTTCAGGCGTGTGCTTAATCGCGTTCGTCAGCAGGTTGTTCAGCACCTGCGAAATAGCATCCGGGTCCGCATCGACCCACAGCTCGTCGGCGGCTTCCACACAAATCTCCCTCTTATCCGTTCGCAGTATCTCCACGGTCTCCCTGGCAAGGGCAACCAGATCAACAGGACGGCAGGCTGGAGCGAACAGACCTCGGTCGAGTCGGGAGACGTCCAGGAGGTTCCTGACCAGCCTAGTAAGGCGCAGTAGGGAACGGCTCGCTTCGTCCGCATCCCGTATGTCCTTCTCTCTCGACTCCTCTCTCGCGCGGCGGCCTATGAAAGCGATGCGCGCCCTCAGTGGCGTAAGGTGATTGCCCAGCTCATGCGCGAGCACGGTTACGAGCTCCTCCGCTGCTACCCGCCGGCCCTGCTCTGCCGCATCTCGTGTGATCCTCTCAACCAGCTCGGCGCGGTGGGTGACAGTCCCCACCCAGTCGGCCGCCGTTTCCAGGAACTGCAGATCATTGGCGGAGAACGAGTTCGGTTTCTCGCAGGCAGCGCTGAGTACCCCCCGGCGCTCCCCGTTCACTTCCAGAGGCGCCAGCATCATGGAGCGTACGCCCAGGCCCTCCGTCATGCCCCTTAATACTCCGGGGTCTTCGTCCGCACGACCCGTAAGGTAGGGCTCGCCGGTTTGGTACACCTCGATAGTGCGCCCCCCGTTCGACACAGGCAGCTTGTCCAGGCCGAGCTGATGCTGGAGGCTACCCATCGGCGTCCGACTGGTGCCCAGCGCGACGAGCGTGTCTATGGAACTGTCGTAAAGGAACGCGTCCACCTTGTCGGCAGCGAGCGCGTCGGAGAGAAGGTCGCTGACCTCGGTCAAGGCATCTTTGACGTCCACGGTGTGTACAGCCAGCATTCGTCGCAGGGTCTCTAACCGCATGTTCTCACCGCGGGCGACCGGCTGATTGGACATCTCCACACCCATGGCCCTACCTCCAGGCACCGTGCTCTCAACAAATGAGCTAGGCCCGCATTATAGCCCGTCGCATGATATGCTGCCGCAAGTGGGCCTCTCTCGTACTAGAGGGTGTCTGGAAAGCCTTCATGCCGCCAGTCTTCTTAGCATGAGCCTGGTCATCGCCGCGTAGATGAATGCTGCCGTCGTCTCTGGAAGGTACTCTTAATCCCTGCTCATCTGCCTGTGTCTGCCTATCCAAGCGAAGGTGCGCTCGACAACCCAGCGCCTGGGAAGCACCTGGAAGCCCCGAGGTATCGTTGGAGGCTCCTCGTCCGGCGCCTCCCAGAACCAGCGTCGGGGCCGGTTCACGATCTCGATTACCAACCCCAGTTGCTCTCTCGCCCACTCTCGCACCGCGCCTCTGTATCCGGCGTCAGCCCACACATGCTGCAGCCGGGGAAAGCGGTCGCCCAGTTGGCCAAGCACTAACCTTGCTCCGTCCCGATCGGTGATGTCTGCCGGATGCACGACCAGAGTGATCACAAGCCCGGTAGTATCTACAAGTATGTGCCGCTTCCTGCCGCTCACCTTCTTGCCCCCGTCGTAGCCCCGGACCCCCCTTTTCACTCGTCTTGGCCGACTGGCTGTCTATGATCGCAGCGCTCCGGGTAGGCTCCCTGCCTTCCCTTATCCGCTCCCGCTCCCGCAACTCAGCGTTCGCCTGCTCCCACACACCCGATATCCGCCACTGCCTGAAGTAGTCGTACACGGTCTGCCAGGGAGGATAGTCGTGGGGCAGAGCCCTCCAGGAGCAGCCGTTGCGGAGCACGTAGTAGATAGCATCCACCACCTCGCGCCTGCCGTGCTTCCTGGGACGTCCACCCTCTTGGCCGGTGGGATCAGGGGATCGAGTATCTTCCATTCGGAATCGCTCAGGTCGCTTGGGTAGCAGCAGCGAGTAGGCAAGGCGCACCCCCTTCAGGCGCTGTTCGGCACCCGCAGGACGGATGATACCATAGTTTCCAGACACCCTCTAGTCATGTAGCACGCCCGCAATGTGTGCCAGTAGCAAGGCGACAGCTGACAACAGTAGAAGCAAACCCTCGAGGACTATGCAGCCTCGGGGCGCCCTAGCGCCAAACAACATTGCCTGATAATGTGCAACTGCTGCCGGTGTGACGATCAGTGCCACGCCGCCTCCCACCAGTACCACCACTGCCACCCACACCATGCGTTAACTCCAAGCACCGATAACCGGCCGTACAGCGAGCCGTTTGCGACAATATCTCGTTTCTACATCGCGGCTCGGACAGAGCCGGATTTCACGATGGTAGCGTCTATTAGAGATCTAATGGATTACCGCTATCCACGGTTGGCAGCGGTAATCCCCCAGTGCGAGATCGGACGGCCAAGCAACGACGCCCCAGGCCAATCCCTGATCGTCAACCATGCTATCGGCCCCGAGGGTCTGTGGTACGCAGGTGCCGCTAGCCTATCTCAACACGCTGCTTGGTGGGCGCATCACGGACACCTCTCGCCCTTGCGGTGAGCATCACCCCGAGCAGCACGAATGCGAGGCCCACGATGGAGTGCCATCCAACACGCTCGCCAAGCAGGAGCGCGCCATAAACTAGCGCCATCACCGGCAGCAGATAGGTGACCATTACAGTCCGAGTAGCACCCACGCGAGCGAGCAGTTCGTAGTAGAGCACGAGAGCTACGCCCGTCCCGAGCACTCCCAGTGCCAGCACGGATGCAGACGCCTGTAGCGACGGCAACCCATCGAGTGGTGTGAGAAGCCACGCCACCGGCAGGAGGAGCCCCGCTCCGAGCACGTTCTGCCACAACGCGGGTCGGACCGGTGGCACATCCACGAACGCTCTCCGGGCGTAGAGACCGCCGACACCATACGTGAACGAGGCGAGGAGGACGGCGCCGTACCCGAGTATCGCGCTTCTGCCCGTGCCTCCCTCAACACCACCGCCCAGGGAGATCACAGCCACGCCCGCGAAGCCGACGAGCAGTCCGAGTAGCCCCATTGGTGCCAGCCGCTCCCTGGCGACGCCCCCAACAACCGTCGCTGCCAGCACCGCGGTGAAAAGGGGAGTGGTTGCGTTCAGGATAGAAGTGGTGCCACTCGCTATCCGCTCCTCGCTCCATGCGATGAGTACATACGGTAGAACTGAGTTCACGACTGCCACAAAGAGGTAACTCCGCCACAAGCTGGTCCATGGCGGCGATAGCTTGTCCGCAGGACCCGCGAGGCGGGACACTTTCTGCAGCGGGAGAAGGACGAGGGAGGCGAGCACCAGCCTGATAGCCACGAGCATCATAGGTGACATCTCTTCCACCGCCACCTTGATGAACAGGAACGACGCGCCCCAGATCGCGGCGAGCACGAAGAGCAGCGAGAGGTCGAACGGGGTCAAGGGAAGAGCGCGCCTCCGAGCGGTCAGGGATTGGTAGCCCCAATCATAGCAAAGACGGGCGCGTCGGAGGCTCGCGCCGTTCCTACTGGCCCAGGTGGCGGGCTGCGAGCTGCGGGTACCCCTCCTCGACGCGCTCCGCCTCCTTCAGGCCGAGCTCAGCAACCGCTCGCTCTATCTCCTCCTCATCTCCCTCCACCTCCACGTAGCGACCGAACGGCAGCTCGTCGAGGCTGACGGTAAGACCCCGCAGGTCCCAGTACTCCCGGCTCTTGGAGAACTCGAGGCTTACCGCGTACCCCAGCCTGTCGAGCAGTTGGCGCAGCGCATCCGCGTCTGAGACACGGGTCTGAAGCTCTTCCCGCTTCTTCACACCCTTATCGAAGGTGGGCACCCCTTTCCAGGTGAGCATCCCTTCCTGTCCGAACAGCCGCAGACGGAGCACCTGCCCTTCCAGGGCGTGGAGGTCGGTTGCCGAGCGAAACAGCAGGTCCTTCTCATCCTCCACCCGCTCCTTGAGCCGCGCGCCAAGCTGCTGGAGCCGTCCGCGCACAGCCTCGAAGTCATCTGTCCTCAGCTTTACCTCAGTCTCGTGCACGTGCGCTCCTCGCTACTCAAACAATTGCCGCACTGGCAGGCTGAAGCCCCGCACCACGTCACCGCCATCGAGTGAGTCGTCCACTGTCAGCACCTGGGGCGCGTGTTCCGGGCTGTAGACGGTGACTATCCGAATCAATGGCTCCACTACCCATACCATACGCGCTCCCGCCCGCACCCAAGGGAGCGCCTTCTCATGGACTGCCCCGTGGGAGTCTGAGGGCGAGACGACCTCAACTGCCAGGTCAGGTGGCCCCTCATAGTAGCTCCTCCTCCGGTCTTCAGCCGGAAGCCGCTCAGATCGCACAAGCGCAACGTCGGGTCTCCTTACGGTATCAGGGTTCGTGGCAATCTTAAAGTCCACCTCAGATACGGCTCTTCCGAGGCCATGCTCCCTCGCATACATGCGCAGCCGCGCACCGATCTCCATGGCCACGTCGCCATGCTCAAAACTGAGCGGCGCCACTGGGCACAACTCTCCTTCTACCAGCTCATACCGGGCCTCCTCCTCAGCCCTTAGCACGAACTCATCGGCAGTCATGTATAGTTTCGTTCCCATCTCAGCCTTGCTCCTCGATTCGTGAGCCGATTCTACGATGGACCGCACACACGGTCAACAGCTCGACACCCCTCCACGTCGGAGAGGCGGACTCCTACTTAACCGCTGCGTGGATACGCTGAACGAAAAGGCCGCCTTCTGCAGTCGCGTGGGTACATAATATGCTAACAACACTGCGAGAGGGCTGGAACAGAAGTATCAATCGTCGACGTTATGTCCATCGCCCATCCTTTTGTAGTCGGTTCTAAGTTCCGCACTCTCATGCGCATGTGTTTGTCTCTGGAGGCACCGGTCACTCATTGGGGCACGGCATGACGGTCTCCATCCCGGCAGGCAGTAACGGCCCCATCCAGTCGAGTATACGGGCGGCACCGCCCTCGCAAAGTTGTATAAGCAGACGAAACCAGGTTGTGGCTACCAAGGAGGTTTGGCATGGCGACACAATTAGATCAGACAAAGACGCAGACGGAGGAGTGGTTCGCGCTCGCCCAGCAACTACGGGTGGACAGCATACGATCAACCGCCGCCGCAGGCTCCGGTCATCCCACGTCCTCCATGTCGGCAGCCGACCTGATGGCCGTCCTGATGGGCAAGTATCTCAAGTACGACTTCGATAACCCTGACAACCCCGCAAACGACCACCTGATATTCTCCAAGGGTCACGCGTCGCCGCTGCTGTACTCGATGTACAAGGCGGCGGGAGTGGTATCCGATGAGGAGCTCCTCACCTTCCGCAAGTACGGCAGCCGCCTGCAGGGACATCCCACGCCGGAGATCCCGTACGTGGACGTTGCCACAGGGTCGCTCGGCCAGGGCCTGCCTATCGCGGTCGGCGTCGCGCTCGCCGGCAAGTACCTCGACAAGCTACCGTACAAGGTCTGGGTGCTGCTGGGTGACTCGGAGATGGCTGAGGGCTCTATTTGGGAGGCTTGCGCTACGGCCAGCCACTACAAGCTGAGCAACATGATCGGCATCCTGGACATGAACCGGCTCGGCCAGCGGGGCGAGACGATGGTCGGGCACAACAGCAGCGTTTACGCGGAGCGCGCCGGGGCATTCGGCTGGCACACGATAGAGATAGACGGCCACAACCTGGAGGACATTGACCGGGCGTATGCCGAGGCGCTGGAGCCGCGCGATCAGCCGACCATGATAATCGCCAGGACCTTAAAGGGGCGCGGCGTCTCCTTCCTTGCGGACAAGTTGGACATGCATGGCAAGCCCGTCGCGGAGGAGCGTACCGAGGAGGCCGTCGCGGAGCTTGGCGGCGAGAGCAACATCGTTATCCAGGTGCAGAAGCCGGAGCCGGGTGAGCCCGCGGTGCCCATCACCGGCGGCGAGGTATCCCTTCCCACCTACCAGGTAGGTGAGAAGGTGGCGACACGGACCGCTTACGGAGATGCGCTCAAGGCGCTTGGCGCCCGACTCGATGTGGTCGCCCTTGACGGTGAGGTATCCAACTCTACCTACGCCGAGAAGTTCGCGAAGGAGTACCCGGACCGCTACTTCGAGATGTACATCCAGGAGCAGCAGCTCATCGCCGCGGCTGTCGGACTCTCCGTAAGGAACCGCGTCCCGTTCGCTTCCTCGTTCGCGGCGTTCTTCAGCCGCGCATACGACTTCATCCGGATGGCCGCCGTCTCGCGCGCTAACATCCGCATCTCCGGCTCGCACGCCGGCGTCTCGATCGGTGAGGACGGACCCTCGCAGATGGCGCTCGAGGACCTCGCGATGATGCGCGCAGTCCACGATTCCACCGTCCTCTACCCTAGCGATCCCAACCAGACCGCGCAGCTCGTAGCGGCGATGGCGGACCAGCCCGGCGTCTCCTTCATACGCACTACGCGCGAGAAGACGCCTGTGCTCTACAGCCCGGAGGAGCAGTTCAAGATTGGTGGCAGCAGGGTCCTTCGCCAGTCGGACAACGACCAGGTAACGGTCGTCGCCGCGGGCATCACGCTCCACGAGGCAAACAAGGCATGTGATCAGCTGGCGGGCGAGGGCATCAACGTCCGGCTTATCGATCTGTACAGCGTCAAGCCCGTGGACGCCCAGACGCTCAGCGATGCGGCGCAGGCCACCGGTGGCAGGATCGTGGTCGCGGAAGACCACTACCCCGAAGGCGGGCTCGGCTCCGCTGTTCTGAAGGGGCTGATCAAGGGCGAAGGCTACGAGGTGATGCCGCTCAAGCTCAGGCACCTGGCGGTGCGGGAAATGCCCGGCTCAGGCAAGCCGGAGGAGCTGCTAAGCGCAGCCGGCATAGACGCTCAACACATCGCGGACGCAGTGCGCGAGCTGGCCCAGAATTAACACGTAGAGGCGTCCCGATGGGACGCCTCGAGGCAGGAGGTAACCAATGGCAACCCCGTTACAGCAGTTACACGAGCAGGGTCAGAGCCCGTGGATAGACAACATCACGCGCGGCATGATCGAGACCGGAGAACTGCAGAAGCGCCTGGAGGAGGGCATACGCGGCCTGACCGCCAACCCCACTATCTTCGAGAAGGCGATCTCGAGCAGCAGCGACTACGACGAAGCCGTGCGCGAGATGGTAGGCAGGGGCGCCAGCCCAAGCGAGATATACGAGGGGCTGATAGTCGAGGACATCAAGAACGCGGCCGACGTGCTGCGCCCTCTCTACGACGAGTCGAATGGGCAGGACGGCTTCGTCTCCATCGAGGTGTCGCCAGCCCTTGCCCACGACACAGAGGGCACGATTGAGGAGGCACGCAAGTTCCACCAGGCACTCGACAGGCCGAACGTCCTCATAAAGGTGCCCGCTACCGACGAGGGAATCCCGGCGATCCGCCGCCTCCTGGCCGATGGCATCAACGTAAACATCACCCTCATCTTCGCTATCGAATACTACGAGCGCGTGATGGACGCGTACATCGAGGCACTGGAGGAACGGGTTTCCCGAGGCGAGCCGGTCGACCGGATAGCGTCGGTCGCGTCCTTCTTCGTGAGCCGAGTAGACTCGGAGGTGGACAAGCGGCTAGGAGCCATCATCGAGCAGGCGACCGACGAGGGACGCCGCACACAGATCGAGGATCTACTGGGCAAGGCCGCTGTCGCGAACGCGAAGATTGCATACGAGCGGTTCCTCGACAAGTTCGAGAGCAGCCGCTTCATGGCGCTGCAGGAGAAGGGTGCGCGGGTGCAGAGGCCGCTGTGGGCTTCGACCGGAACGAAGAACCCAGCCTACTCCGACGTGCTCTACGTCGAGGAGCTTATCGGCCCCGACACCGTCAACACCATGCCCCCTGCGACGATCGAGGCGTTTATGGATCACGGGCGGGTGGAGCGCACGATAGACAGGGACCTGGACCAGGCCCACGTCGTGATGCAGGAACTGGAAGACCTAGGTATCTCCATGAGGGAGGTCACCGACAAGCTCCAGACAGACGGCGTGCGGCTCTTCGCCGATTCGTTCGAGAGCCTGGATCGGATCATCAACGAGAAGCGCGAGGTGCTGCTCGCCGAGGTTGAAGAGCGCCAGAAGGCCCAGCTGGGTGATCTAGAGGAAGCAGTCCAGGCTCGGATACAGGCGTTCGATGAGCAGGAGTTTGGGCGCAGGCTGTGGGAGGGCGATGCTTCCCTGTGGAAGGACGATCCCCAGGTGCGCGAGAAGATCGAGAATCGCCTCGGCTGGCTACCGGTCGTCACCGAGATGCAGACGCAGGTTGGCGAGCTGAAGTCGTTCGCGAGCGAGCTGAAGGACGAAGGCTACACGCACGCGGTGGTCCTGGGCATGGGAGGCTCGAGCCTTGCGCCCGACGTGTTCGCCAACACTTTTGGCTCCGAGCCAGGCTATCCGAAACTACACGTGCTCGACACCACCGACAGCGCGAGCATCCAGGTGGTCGAAGAGGAGATCGAGCTCGAGAAGACGCTGTTCATAGTGTCGAGCAAGTCCGGCTCGACGATAGAGTCTAACTCGCTCTACCGGTACTTCTACGAGAAGTTGCGGCCGAGCAAGGGTGAGGCGGCAGGCAAGAACTTCATCGCGATCACCGATCCCGGAACCTCGCTCGCCCAGGAGGGCACCAGCCGTGGCTTCCGACGGGTGTGGGAGAACCGCGCCGACATCGGCGGCCGCTACTCCGCACTCTCATACTTCGGCCTCGTTCCCGCGGCGATCATCGGTGTGGACCTCGAGAAGCTCATGGACACGGCGATGGAGATGGCCGACGCCTCCGGCGCGGATGCCCCGACAGCAGAGAACCCAGGCCTTTGGCTTGGGGCAATCATAGGGGAGGCCGCGAGGACAGGCAGGAACAAGCTGACTCTCGTCCTCTCACCCGGCATCTCCACGTACGGTTACTGGGTGGAGCAGCTCATCGCGGAGAGCACGGGCAAGGAGGGCGTCGGTGTGCTGCCCGTCGCAGGGGAGTCGCTCGGAGAGCCGGGCGTGTACGGAAACGACCGCCTGTTCGTGCACCTGACTCTGGGTGCGCCCGAGGACCACAAGGCAGGCGAGAAGCTCGACGCCCTCGCCGCCGTCGGTCACCCGGTCGTGACGCTCAACCTGACGGGCGTGCTCGGGCTGGGCGGTGAGTTCCTGCGCTGGGAGATTGCAACGGCGGCCGCAGGTGCGGTACTCGGCATCAACCCGTTCGACGAGCCGAACGTGCAGGAGAGCAAGGACAACACATCCCGCTTGCTCAAGCAGTACGAGCAGGATGGCGCACTGCCGGAGGGCGAGCCCTCCGTGCGCCAGGACGAGCTAAGCCTGTACGGGGTGGAGGGCGGCTCGGCCTCGGAGGCTCTCTCCCGATTCTTCTCACAGGTAACCCAGGGTGGCTACGTTGCATTCATGGCATACGTGCGGAGGACGGGCGAGGTAGAGGACGCGCTCCAGGGCGTGCGCGGCCAGGTGCGTGATGGCCTCCGGGTAGCCACGACGCTCGGCTACGGCCCTCGCTTCCTGCACTCCACGGGGCAGTTGCACAAGGGTGGTGAGCAGAATGGGGTGTTCGTGCAAATCACTGCCGACGACCCGGTGGACCTGGAGATACCAGGCTCACCGTACAGCTTCAACACGCTCAAGAAGGCACAGGCCCTTGGCGACTTCGAGGCGCTGAAAGGCCGTGGGCGTCCTACGCTGCGCATCCACGTCACCGGAGATGTCGCAGGTGGCCTGCTCACGCTGCAGGGGCTGGTCGAGGACGCCGTGGCCGTCAAGAGCTAGGTTTGTCGCTTGCGGGGGTGGGATTGTGATTCCCACCCCCCATGAACCTTAGGTGGGTCACGGCGGTATCGTCTTTGCTTGTAAGGATTTGCGGAACAGGAGGCTTCATGAAAACCCGGTTTTTGGTAATGGGTCGACTGGCCGTGGCAACTGCCGCTCTTGAATACAAGGATGTGAGGCAGATATGACGACTGTTCTTGAGAATCCTCTAAGGACAGGTTCTCGGCTGGAGCGCACAGCTCAACCCTTCACAATGGTGATCTTCGGCGCCACGGGAGACCTCACGAAGCGCAAGCTGGTGCCCGCGCTCTACAACCTTGCGGTTGAGAACTACCTGCCGCCCAACTTCTCCGTCGTCGGTTTCGCGCGGCGGGACTGGACGGACGACTACTTCCGCCAGGAGATGCACGACGGGGTGAAAGAGCACTCTCGCACGCCCGTCGAGGAGTCGATCTGGGACAGCTTCTCACAGAACCTGCACTTCCTCTCGTCCGAGTTCGACAAAGAGCAGGGGTACAAGGACCTCAGGACGCTTCTGGACAGACTGGATGAGCAGTGTGGCACGAGCGGCAACCGGCTCTATTACCTCTCGACCCCGCCAAGCTACTACCCGACGATCATCGAGCACCTGGGGGCGGCAGGACTCAACAAGAAGAGTAGGGGCAAGAACGGCTACGCGCGAATCATTATCGAGAAGCCATTCGGGTACGACCTGGATTCGGCCCGGCAACTCAACGATCAACTACATCAGGTCTTCAACGAGGACCAGATCTATCGTATAGACCACTACCTCGGCAAGGAAACGGTGCAGAACATCCTTGTGCTGCGCTTCGCTAACGGGCTGTTCGAGCCGACTTGGAACCGGCAGTACGTGGACCACGTGCAGATAACCGCCGCGGAAAGCATCGGCCTTGAGGGGCGCGGAGGATACTACGAGGGTGCGGGGGCTCTGCGCGACATGGTGCAAAGTCACCTTCTGCAGCTCCTAAACCTTGTGTGCATGGAGCCACCGGTTGCTTTCGATGCCAACGCAGTGCGTGACGAGAAGGTCAAGCTCTTGCGGGCCATCCGGCCGATACGCGGCAACGCCGTGGCGGAGCAGGTGATCCGAGGACAGTACGGCGAAGGGTGGGTCCATGGGGAGCATATGTCGGAATACCGGCAAGAAAAGAACGTAGATCAGCAATCTGCTACCGAGACGTACGTGGCGATGAAGCTGTTCGTCGACAACTGGCGCTGGCAGGGCGTGCCTTTCTACGTGCGCACCGGCAAGGCGCTCACGAAGCGCGTCACGGAGATAGCCATCCAGTTCAAGCAGCCACCGCAGGTGCTGTTTGGGGCCGAAGCCTCCGAGGGCGGCGGAATGGAGCCGAACGTGCTCGCGATTCGTATCCAGCCGGACGAGGGCATCTCACTCAAGATGATGGTGAAGACACCCGGCACGCGCCTCAACATCCGACCCGTCAAGATGGAGTTCCACTACGGCTCCTCCTTTGGCGGCAAGCCGCCGGAGGCATACGAGCGCCTGCTGCTCGACAGCCTGCTCGGCGACTCTACACTCTTCACGCGCAGCGACGAGGTGGAGGCCGCGTGGGGGTTCGTCAGCGATATCCTCCGAGCGTGGGAGCACCTGCCTCCGCCCAGCTTCCCGAACTACGAGAGCGGCTCGTGGGGACCGCGGGAGGCGGATCGCCTGCTCTACAGGGACGGCAGGGAGTGGAGGTGGCCATAGACCGCGACCCGACCAGAAGGAGGCAAGCGAGATGAGTACCAACACTAGCCAACCGAATGGCCAGACGTGGGAAGGCAAGTCGGTGGCTCTCGCCGACATAGAGCGGGAGATGAGCCGCCTCTGGCACACAACGACCAGCACCGCTCAGGATCGGCAGATGCCCGTGCGCTCGAGCGTGCTCAACCTCGTGGTACACACGAGGAGTGATACCGATGCCGAGCAGATCAACGAGACGGTTGCAAGGCTCTCGGGGAGGCACCCGCTACGCGCGATCATTGTCAGTGCGGAGCCACATCACCCTGAGCCGTCGCTAGACACTTCCATCAACACCTACTGTTACGACGACCCAGCAACCGGCTCACGGTTGTGTTGCGAGCAAGTCATCGTAGGCGCGAACGGCGATGTCGCCAACCACCTCACTGGGGTGGTACTGCCCCTGCTCATCCCGGACCTGCCGGTGTACCTCTGGTGGATGGGAGAGCCGGAGTACGAGTCGGAGATCTTCACTAGCCTGATGCGCTCCACTCAGAAGCTGATCATAGACTCGCGCTCCTTTCCGCCATCTCCCGCGACCTTTCGCCAGGTGCTCGATCTGTCGCGAGGGGCGGGTCAGATATGCGCCGTGACGGACCTGAACTGGGTCCGCCTCTGGCCGTGGTTCGAGGTGGTCGCACAGTTCTTCGACGATCGGTCCCTCCAGCCACATCTATACGGGATACGCAATGTGGTGGTGCAGTACGCCAAGGGCGACAATGATAGAGATCCGAACCCAGCCCAGGCAGCGCTTTTCGCCGGCTGGCTCTTCTCCCGCCTGCACGAAAAGCCGTCGCAGGCCCAGCTCGAGCCGGTGAGCGCGCCGCATGTAGACTGCGGAAACGTCGTCTCGTTCCGGCTAGAGACACAGCACTGCGACCAGACGGCAAGCTTCCAGGTCGGACACCTTGAAGAGAGCGCAACGCATGCGAGGGCGTGCGCTGATGTCGGCGGCAGACAAAGCTTCGAGCGCGTGGTGGTGACCAAGCAGCGGACTCACGCCGAGATGCTCGATGTATCGCTCGAGACGTGCGAGCGCGATCTACCGTACGAGGAATCCCTGCAGCTAGCGATTGACCTCCTGCGGAAGGCGCAAGCCAGATGACGAACGAGACCCGCGTGCTGCCTTCGAAGGCAGAAGTAGCGAAAGCCGGCGCCGACCTGTTCGTCAGCGCCGCGCGGGAGGCCGTGGAAGCGCGGGGATCGTTCAACGTAGCACTTGCTGGAGGCTCCACGCCGCTAGCGATGTACAAGCTACTCGCCCAAGATCCATATCGGTCGCAGGTCGATTGGAGCAAGGTGTCCTTCTATTGGGGCGACGAGCGGTGCGTGCCGCCCGACCACTCGGACAGCAACTACGGAGCCGCAGCTCAGGCGATCATCGAGCCACTGGGTATACCCGAAAAGAACGTGCACCGGATGCGTGGCGAGATCGACCCGGAGAAGGCCGCCGAAGAGTACTCACTTGAGGTGCAGCAGGGAGTACCCGGCCAGCCACCACGCTTCGACCTCATCCTGCTAGGCATGGGAGACGACGGGCACACCGCCTCGCTCTTTCCCGGCACTCACGCGCTCGACGTCTCCGACCGCATCGTCACCGCGAACTACGTGCCGAAGTTGGAATCGCACCGACTCACGTTCACGGCAAGGCTAATAAACGCCGCGAGGCTCGTGGTGTTCCTTGTAACGGGTGAGGGCAAGGCCGAGGCTCTACGGGCTGTGCTCGAAGGCGAGCGCGACCCGCATACCTACCCCTCGCAGCTCGTGGCACCTGAGAATGGCCGCCTCGTGTGGCTCACGGACGAACCCGCCGCGCGGCTCCTAACGCCCGCCAGGAGCAGCACGTAGGGGCAAAGCATTCGCCAAGCAAGTCCCCAGCCACCCAAACAAGACTGTGTCGCGAATGCTTTGCCCCTACTTCGAGTTGTTCTCCTTAGCCGCTACTAGCCCCTTGGACAGCACCGGCGTGGTATGTCTCGTACACCTCGCGCTTCGAGGGTTGTGGCCCCCCGACCGCCGCCATCGCCGGTAACAGTCGCTGGTCAGCGAAGCGATCGAAGGCTTCCCTCGACTCCCATACATCTGCGATGCGCCAGCCGTCCACCGTCGGCCCGCACACGTGGATCAGAATCCCGTCGGGACCCGGTGCCATCTTGTCCAGCTCGGCGCCCATCCTCTCGTACTGCTCCTGAGTGACACCCTGGAACTCGAGCACCGTCGAAACCGACATGCGGTCACTCCTTGCCTACTACGTTTTCGGTCCATGGCTTGCGCATCGCTATGAGAGTACAGTCGCTGTTCAGGCACGATGCTGGTGATCGACCGCCCCCCACGCGAGACGGGCTAGATAGAGCGTCAAAATCCCACCACTCAAAGCGGCAGGCGAAAAGTACGCTGTCTGTACCGTGCCGGCAAAGTACCGACTGGGCCAGCGCGCATCCCTACGGGATTATCTCTTCCTCGTCCTCGAATTGAACCGCGACCACCTGGGCGACGTTCGACCACGGGATGAACACTCCATCCTCACCCTCCTCGCCGGTGTCGAGCAGCAGGCCGTTGGCATCATGCCCAAGCACGCTACCTGCGACTACCAGGTCGTCGTCATCCTCCGCGAGAGGGTCCTCCCTCAACGTCACCTCTACGCTCGCCCCGGACCTGAAGAACTCCTGCGTCATCCCTCTCCACTCCCCCACTGCAACCATAAGCGCCGGCCGAGGATCACCTCCGCAGCGCGCGTGCGGCACCCGCACATCAAGCTGGCGCCTGCGCTTATTCTATTGACTCGAAGGGCGAGTGGCTACTCGCCGCGGACTATCTCAGTTCCGGCGCTGACCGTCTCCCGTTCACTGCAGGCAGAACTCGTTCCCCTCTGGGTCGGTCATCACCACCCAGAACTCGCCCTCATCGTCGTGGACGCGCACCTTTGTCGCTCCCTCACCCGCCAACCGATCTGCCTCCGCATAGACCCGCCGCGTTCGCTCGTCAGCGGGCGTGCCCCGCCCGCCGCCGGCGTTGACGTCCAGGTGTAGCCGGTTCTTTACCGTCTTAGGCTCCGGCACACGCTGGAAGTAGATTCGCGGCCCCACGCCATCAGGGTCGATGATCGCGCTGGCGGAGTTCCACTCCTCCTCGGGCACTCCGTTCGCCTTCAGGAACGCCTCCCAACTCTCATATCCCTCGGGCGGGTCGTCTTTCCTATACCCCAGCGCTGAGGCCCAGAACGTAGCCAGCCGGTCCGGATCGGCGCAGTCGAATGTGACCTGTACGGTTGTCGCCATCGTGAATCCCCTAACTGGCTACCAGACCGCCGCGTGTCC
>JADDPT010000019.1 GCA_016781735.1 Rubrobacter sp. | reverse complement strand
GGACGAGGCGGTCTTGACAGAGCGGTCTAGCCGCGAGGGCCGGCAAGCCTTCCCCCAGCCCCAACCTACAGCACCCTCGATCAGGGCGCCTGAATCTAGTATTGTCGTATAAGGGCCGGCGTCATAGTAGTGGCTTGGCGCGAACGCGCCGGAGCGTGCCGGCTCCCGCCGGCGTAGGATAACGATCTCTGATCGCGTGCCGCAGGCGCGTACCGCTGTAGCGGAGGCATCGATCCGCGTCGGCGACGGCCGAGCCGTCGCAGGCGCACCGCTGGTAACTAGCCCGAGATGGGCACGTCCGGGGCATCGCTTGCGCGATGCCCCGGACCCCAGGGGGTATGCACTACCTTCACCGCAACCAAACCGCGCCGCAGCTACCATGGAACCAATGAAGGCTCTTGACATGGAGGACTATCCAGTGTCGAGGATGGTCAACAGTCCCGCGAATGACTCTGTGGACCTCCTGGAGCCGGTCTCCCTGCCTCAGTCGGTGGCAACCGCAGCGAGTGCAGGCCCAAACCCCTTATGATAAGCATCAGTTCCACCGCGCGATCGGTGCGGCGCGAGTACCGATCGCGCGGCAGACGCGTTGGACTGTGCTGTAGGGGCAACCCGGCAATGACTCCAAGGTAAGCATCTGCTCGCGTCGTACTTCGTCCTAGGCACCGCTGCGGGCTGAGGGCACCTGGTCCCAGTAGGGTGATGATAGCCGAGCGCCCTGTTGATGGCGGTCAGGTTCTCACGGTACTCGCCATAGTGGCCGACTGTCTCAAGTACGGTCCACCAGCTTCAGACTTCGTCAGCTCACTGGGTACATAGTTGGGCAAACTTCCGTGTCCCCAAAATGGGGGCTCTACAGGAGCGAATCCGAGCCTAACCTCTGGTCCCTAGCCAGTCTTGCGTTGGGGCTTGTCTGGTCGTAACTTGAAGCTCTCTACACCTGACCAATGACCGGAAGAATCTCCTGGACGGTCTTGTCGTACGGGCGCGGATACGCGGGCAGGAGTACAAGCATATGAGGTATAGGCTTTCAGGATTGGACAGGGTTGCACAAGCAGGCATCCGCCATCTCCACAAATTGGTATGCTATCCCCACCTCGATGCAGACGCCAACCCGCATTCTCGAATCGTTGGGAGAACCTTCAGTAAGGGGGTACTATCGATGCCGTTCCCGGTCAGCGAGTTGATTAAGGACCGAGGGAAGCCTGTGTCTGTACTTCCCGACGAATCGGTGCTCGCCGCTCGAGAGCTAATGGTAGCCCACGACTTCAGCCAACTGCCGATAGTTGATGACGACGGAGTTCCGTTGGGGATGATCACCAGTGACTCGATCCTCGCCGCAGCCGGTGCTCTCGGCGTGTCGGCGGATATCCTCCGTGTGTCGGACGCAAAGGCGCCAAGGTATGCGACACACGGAATCGAGGACGACCTCTTCCGGATGCTTGATGACCTGCAGGCAATCTACGCAGTGTTGATTGTCGACGATATGAGGAAGCTGGTGGGAATCGTAACGAGCTATGATGCCGCTGAGTACTTCCGCCGGCGTGCCCAGGACATGATGGTTATCGAGGACATCGAGAATTACATGAGGGACTGCATCCGCGCCGCATTCTTGGACGATCACGGGAAGTGGTCCACCGTCGTGACGAAGTTCATGGAGGACAAGCGGCAGAATTTATGGCTCAAGAGCCAGAGCGCTCTCCACGACTATCTGGTGGCAACCGGAGTAGAACCCTCAACGATCCGACCTAACCTGATGGAAGAGGTCCTCACGAAGCATATTGGGGTGGAGAGAACGGCTCGATCCTTCGATGGACTCACGTTCGACGAGTACAAGGAGCTGTTCCTACACCAGAGCAAGTGGCCGCAACTGGAATCAATCTTCGGCATTAAGCGTCCGGCACTTCTGACATTGCTGAACAACGTGCGGGACACCCGTAATCAACTCGCACACTTCCGCGGCGAAATCTCTGCCCGCCAGTCCCAACATCTTCAGTATTGCCGCGACCTCCTGCAGGATCGCCAGTCGGCTGTTCTCGCCGCTTTTCTCCCCGTGCCAACGACACCGCCCCCCGTCAAGAATGCTACTGAGCAGGATGCGACCAAGACAGTGGAAGTGGAAGAGCCGGACGACGGCAAGTCAGAGGTAGGCTCCCCGAGGGAGATACTGGGGCCCGACGACAGTCGCTATGCCCGCCTCGCACTACGACTCATGAAGGTACCCCGAGGACAGGATCTGCTCGAGCTGGGATTCCAGGATGTTGAGACGATCATTGACGGGCCTCTCCCTCCCTACGCCCGCGAGCATCGCTCCTGGTGGTCTGACGATACTTCCAGTTTGGCGCACGCTCGGGAATGGCTGGACGCTGGATGGTATGTATCCGTAGTGGACATGACCCGCCAGATAGTAGTCTTCGCCCGGAACAAGGAGCGCGAGCAAGCGATCGACCAGTTCATCATAGAACTCCTAGAGTTATTGCGGTCATCAGCGTCGTTCACCGTGATGCCGCGGCCCACACTCGTGCCTGGTCGTACTGCCGTCTTTATCGCGGGGTTGCCCGAGCGCGGGTTACGGGTAGCGAGACTGGCTGCGGGCTTCGCGCGGAACGGACAATTCGCGGTCGATCTGTCGATCTCCACGGGAGATCTCGAGAAGAACCAGCGGATCTACAATGCGCTTGCCATGGCAAAGGGCGAAATCGAGACGGAGGTAGGTGAGGTGCTCAGCTGGGAGCGCAGGGAGAGTCCACCGGTGTTCCTTGTGGGCATGTACCGGGATGGTGCGATCACGGATAACGAAGAGAAGCTCGCGGACCTGCGCCGGTGGGCAGTGGATGCTCTGATACGGATGCACAAAGCCATGGACTCCAGAATTGCGGAGGCGATCAAGGCAGTATAAAGGCTCGTCGCGCCATCGGCACGGCCCCCAGCGACTTCGCAGATCCTACTCAGGCCCCGAGTCCTCCCTATGCGGCCGTAATTCGCACCTGCGCGTACTCAGGGTCGAGCTTGTGCAGTTCGTCGCGGACACGCTGGCGAAGCTCGACGGCGGGCCGGACGCATAGCTCCCGGAACTCCTCCTCCGATGGCTGCAAGTCGGGAAAGAGGAGCTTCAGGTATGCGGTCGCGAGCCGGTTGATGGCCTTCCGGTCCCGTAGGTCGTCGCACCCTCGCAACGTCATGTGCTGATTTACGTAGTCGGCATAGCGCACCTCACCTCGGAGCCGGTGTAACACTTCACCGAAAAAATCCCCCTTGAATCCGAGAGATTGTGACGGTGTGCTTCGCGAGACGCGGGGCATGTCCCAGCCGGGAATGATACCGTGAATGCGATCGATGAATGCTGTCTCGCGCAGGAAGCTGGGTATCTCGCGGAAGATGCCCTCCTCCATGTGAACCGGCGTGTGTGCCTCATCCATCGCGATGTTGCCGAGCATCACGAACCCCGCCTCGGCTGTGGCTTCAGTTTTCCCACGGGCGAACTTCCCCGACTCGAGGTACACCTTGAGGCTGCCGATTACCTCTCCGGAGGAGTCTCCACTGATTGACTGAATTTCATCGAACACGACCACATCATAGCGGGTCACCAGTCCCGGACTGCCGGTGGCAAGGTTGTGAAACAGCGCCGCCGGACTAACCCTGCCTCCGCTGATCACACGGGCGTAACGGGAGAGGTTGTCATACACAAAGGACTTTCCGGTACCCTTCGGCGCGAGCTCTACAAGGTTCACCCTCGGCTCCACAAAGGGAAGCACGCGAGTAAGCAGAACATTCTTCTGCCGGTCGCTGTGCACCTCAGGGTTGAACCCCATACTCGAAACCAGTAGATCACGCCACTCACTGGTCGTGAAGAAACCACGACACTCCTTGTAATAGTCGAGGTCGAGCGCTCCTACCTGAAAGGCTTTGAACTCGCGCATCCAGACCTCACCACGAGGGTGCTCACTATCCGGCGGGGTATAATATAGGTCACCTACACCCCATACACCGCTGCTTAGCAACAGGTCGTTTTCGTCGACAATGCTTCCTGGAAGTGAGGCGTCGTTCATGTCCAGAAATGGTATACGTAACTGCCGCTGACCGGAGCGGAGGTTCACGGTGACACTGTAGTCGTCAAGGAGTTTGACGGTATCCTGCCGGAGGAGGGCATCCTTAACCTGGTCCTTCTGCCCTTTTGCAGGTAGGTACTTGGCGATGAACTGCGCTATGCGATCCCGAGACTCATTCCCAAACTCTCCGTCCTCTAGAAAGCGCGAGAGTATCCACTCACCCACGTAGGTAGGTATGGCACGGCCACCGAATCCCGCTTGGTGGATCAGACTCTTGTCGATGACTACTTCCGCGAGGTAATCGAGTGCTTTCTCCTCCCAGGGCAGTCTTGTCCGTGTCTCAGAGATCGAAGTCATCGACAACCTCCATCAGGCTCTTCATCGTGATCGTAAACTCTGTGTCCTCTGGCTCGAAGAGCTTGCCTTGGCACTCATAGCGAGTGCGCACTGTTAAGGAGCGGGTATTCCCCGCCCCTGGCTCCTTGCGGAAGACGACTGGGATAGCTACACTCCTGCGCTCTCGCGGGGGAAGACTATCCACAGGTATCTCCGGGGCGTCAAGACCCTGGACTCTCACCAGTATATTCTCCAGATAGTAATCGTTAGGGTTGCCAATCTCCACCTCAATGGCCGACCGGACAGCGTAACGGAACTGGCTACTGAGCAGCCGGAGGTCGGGCGGTGCCACGTGGACCGGTTTAAGCTCGAAGCGAGCGAACGGCACAACTACCTCTTCCGGCGTTAGCCCGCCATGGACAAAGAAGTCCTCACTTGTCTCTGAGAAACGGTAGTAGCCCCGAGCCGCCAGGTAGCTTGACTTGGTGCCGAAACGGTCGCTCTGAATGATGTAGCATTGTGCATCGACCATTTGTGGCAGATCAGCGAGCTGCTCTTCTGAAATCTGGATATACCGACGGTGCCGGAGAGCAGCAATGTCCCTGTACCACCTCTTGTTCAGCACACTGACAACATCGCGTCCGATTCGAGTGGAACCATGGTCCGAGATTACATACACCACGAGCCGTTTTTCCAGATTGAACCGCCGGGTGAACTCCGAGACGGACTTGACTAGCCCTTCGAGATAGTTGTGCACGATCACGGCATGTTCCTGCCCCACCTCTCTCGAGTCCCTGTGTAGCGCCTCGTCTATCGGCAGGTAATTCAGGAAGTACAGATCGTGTTCGAGCTTCCGTAGGTCCTGCAGGGCGCCTGTGTTCGGCAAGTACGCGGCGGACTTGCCGACAGGCTGGAGGATAGGATTCCACTCCCCGGAGACCAGTGACTCATACCCCACGCTCCCTACTTGCACTGAGTCTCCAATCCCCGCTATGACCGCCGCCTTGGAGATCTCGGTGGCCGTGGGTATTAGGGAGAAACGCGGGGTATCGTCCTGTAGCGAGAAGTCGGCCGCGTTGAACAGCCTGCGAAGCTCGTCAAAGTGGACGTAGTTGAAGTTGTCGATCATCAATACGAGTCCAACCGTACCTGGCTGCCGGATACACTCGTGCTCGCCGTAGAGGGCATTGAATGCGAAGGTGCCGGGCTCCCCCAGCTTCAACTCTATGAAATGTTCGTAGTACCAATCCGCAAAGGTCTCGGCATAACCGGCGATCTCTTCGTCGTAACGCCGCTGGGCTTCGAGCCATCGGTAGTAAGGCATGTACTGGTCGCGTATCCAGGCGAGCCACCGTTCCGCGTTCCAGGCTGGGGCCGGCGCCTCGGGACGCGAAGGTGCTATCAGCCGACGCAGGGTCGACAACGGTCCGGCAACACCGCCGCGAATTGGGGTGAACCGGCTCTCTATGCGCTGGAGCAGGCCTCTCGTAAGCCAGTCTGGGTGCTTCCGAATGATGCTTTCTACGGCATCGAACTCTTCGAGCAAGTACCCGCTCAGAGTGTCAACCAAGGGAACCAGGTCGTCCGCAGCTACTATCAGCCCCCTTGTTTGGCGCAAGTAATACTCGATCTCATTCCTGGCACCGGAGAGATCGAGACCGGTGAGATCTAGTGGTTCCGGGTCGATTTGCGCCCGGCGGAACACTGCGGCGGTCTCGCCGAGCGCCCGGTCGGCCAGCTCAGGTGGGTAGGAGCGCAGCAGCTTGTAGCTGCCGAGGTCATTTCGCAGGCGGGCGGGATTGTCGCGTAGGCTTCGGATTAGTAGTCGCCTCGCCTCGCTCGTTTCGCGTGTCTCCCAGTAGGACAGTCTCTCGCGCAGGATACGGGCAACGAGCGGTCTGCGGCTGTTCTCTTCCCATCGGACAGCGTCGTACTCGTTGAGCATAGCTGCGAGGAGGGTGGCTGGGAAGGATGGATAGGCGTACGTCCCGCCGTAGAACCCCTCGAGTATGATGTCGTCGAAGCGTTGCCCGTTGCGTGGAAGCAACTCGACAGAGAGCAGTCCCGACTGTATGATTTCTCTGTCGCTCACTCCTGCCGGCACCAGGACGTTCCACCTGTCGCGGAGGACTTCCCTCGCGGAGGACTTGTGGACTGTCACCCTCTTCTCCCCGTACCCTTGCGCGACTCCAGCAAGCCACGACCCTGTAACGGGATCATGCACACGGATATCGAGCCCCCGCTTCTCGTGGAGAGCGGCTCGTAGAGCCAGGCAAGCCGACACGTAATCCTCAACGCCTTCGACTACCAAGGCTTCCTCGTTGGGAGGCAGCAGCCGGTCTGGATCCAGCGTTACGGAGGTTCTAGGCACCTTAGGAGCCCTCTATCTCGCGCAGCACGCTCTCGATGCACGACCGCAGCTCTTCACCTGCTAGGACTTTCTCTTCCCGTACTCGCTTGAGGAGGGACCTTAGCGTCACCCCGAAGCTATGGGCGTCCTCAGGAAAAGTGAAGCTAACCTGACCAAACATGTCCGGTGGTGATACCTCGTACTTCTTCGACTCGTTGACGAAGCGCAACGTCTCGACACGGCTCCAGTTCCCTTCCGCGTCCTGCACAGCATAACTCAATGTTTTGTGTTCTCGGATCTCGATTGTCGCCCCACGTTTGAGTTCCTCACGGGCCACGCCGGGAACTCGGGGGTCCGCGCCGCCCTCGGCGATGAACACGCGCTCCATGTCATGAAGCGCACACAGTGTGATGGCTACTCTATCCGGGAAGGAAATCTGACCGTTCTCGCGTAAGTGAGGGCCGGCAATCTCAGGCTCCGGCAACTCCACCTTGATGCGGTTGGCGTCGATATGTTCCTTGCCCCGCCGGAGCCTGTCGACGTACTCATCCACCTTGTCCGTTATCCACCGCTCTACAGGCGAGAGACCGTAGTCTGTGCTGCCTGGTATGGACTCCGTGAAGGTGCTGGGGATGGAGAGGGACCGAAGGTGGGTGGCGAGCGGTTTGGAGTCGTTCGTATGCCACGAGGCGAACGGATCGCGCTGTACTAGATCCAGCCTGTTGTACCAGGCATTGATGCCTTCCTCCAGGTTAGAGTAGGTGTGCCCGCGCACGCCCCATATATTACGCACTCCATCGAGTACACGCTCCGTGACTCTCGCGACCGTGTTCTCCAGCAGTTCCGTCGTTCTCGGAAGCCCCTCCCGCACGAGCGCGACTGTGTTGGCCGTCACTACGAGTCCCGCGTCCGCGCCGAACGCCGTGGGAAGGTCGTCAAAGAGGAACGAGTTGCGATCACGGGCGGCGATCTTGTTCATAACCTCAATGAACTTCGCTGCGTCGCTATCCGGAGCGTAAAGCTTCGCCATTCGGGCGACCGGAGGAAGCTGCTCCCACCAGTCGCGGAGTGCCTTGTGCGCCTCCGGCACCGTGTAGTTTCGAGAGACAGCGGAGTCGGGTGGCGCGAACGCGCGGTACACCGCGTTCGCCAACTCGTGCTCCTCCGGAGTAAGCGGCTTGTAGCTGAGGAACGCGTTGGGGTAGGTACCGTCCATTAGACTTAGGACGGACTCGAACTCGGAGAGCGACATCTCGCCGATGGCCGACTCCTCGGATTTCACGCGAATACTGTCGCCGAACAGCCTCCGGATGCACGCGAACGAGAGCGCCAGTGCGACCGCCCCCTGTCCGTACGGTGGGCGGCGGTACTTGGCGAGGAACTCCGACACGTTCAGTCGAGCATTAGGGGGTAAGTCCTGTACCTCGCGCACCATCGCCGCTAGCGCCGGCATCTTTCGCTCGTACTTCGCGGGGTCCGTCTCAATCTCACAGCGGAGTTTATTGCCGTCAACCCTTACTTGCCGGAGGACGCCGTTCTGGAGCAGGCAGCGCTCCAGGTAGCGGATATCACCTCGTGCCTGAGAAAACTCCCGGTCAATCACCACAGACTCGGTGTAGCTCAGCAGCTCCTCGACGGCCTCCTTGAGCCCTGGGTTCCTGTTGCGCTCGACCTTGACGCGCAACTTATTGAAGTCATCATGGGGGAACTTGTTCCGGTATTCCCCGTATAGCGCCTCCATCACGCGATCTGAGGCGTCGAACGGGTTCTGCTCGTCTACGGGGAGGGGGGCGGCATACTTGCCGAGCCATGTAATCTCTCTAGAGTTCATCAGCTTGTCGCGTAGGCTTCGAAGCGTGTCCTTCGCGCCAGGGCGGTTGCTGTCACCGTAGAGGCGGGTATGGAGTGCGGCGTTATCCTGCGTTCCGAAGTTCTGGGCCTCGGGGCCGCTCTCAATCGCCTCCAGCGCTCGCATCTCCATGATCGCATCGAGCATGGGCACGGGTGCTTTAGGGATGGCGACGATGATCCGCTCGGACTGGTTTCGCGCGCAGTAGCTGCGCGCACGGGAGATGTCGTCCGCGGTCTCGCAGACGGCGTAAAGCGCGTAGCCCTCGTACTCGCTCTTGCGGGCGTCCTTTTCCAGTTCCGCCTCGAGCGTTTCAAAATAGGTGCGGGACCCTTGTGGCGTGTTCGTCTCCGCGCCCAGATCGGCGGGCCGTACAAAGCGCCGCTCCAGACGCTTATCCTCGCTGTAGGGCACGTTGTACCGGTTGGCTTGCAGATATCGCTCATTCCGCTGCTCTAGCGGCACGAGCACTTCCATCGTGGCGACGATGTTCTGTGGTAGGTTGGCGGGATCCGCCTTGTACTCCTCGATGAGTCGGTCGAGATCGATGGACCGGCTCTTTCGGAACTCGTACACCTGGGACGCCTTATCGAAGTACAGTACACCCTTGTCCGCAAGCACTTTGAGACGGTTAGTGAGTTCGTCACGTTCCGCCTTGGTAGTGCGGTACAGCCCAAACTCGAGGTTTTCTCGCCGGTTCGGGATCTGGACAATCTCGTAGATCAGCATGAGCCGCATGAGCCGCTCGATGAGCGGATCGTCGCCAAGCTGCAGCCGGGAGGACGAGCTCTCGGCCGCGACGCGCAGCAGTTCCCGACGCGAGTTGTCGTAGTCCTTTATTAGATCCCGAAGAGTAGAGCGCAACTCCTGGTTGTCGGCGTTAAGCGAGTCTCCAAAGTACTGGAACAGACGGTCCGCCGTGTATAGGTTCAGCTTGCCGTTCGTCTCGATGGGTGTTGAGGAGATGAACTCTCCGTAGGAGCCAGGAGCATTTTCATTTCCCAGGTCGCCCGAGAAGAAAGTGAAGACGGAGCGATTGTTTGAGGCGATATCCTGCGCGAGACGGAGCAGCGCAAACGTCGCCATCGGATGCATTGGGTAGATGTTCTCGATGATGTTCTGGCGAATTTTCGGGCCGGAGAGCCAATTAAAGAGCTTCAGGCGAGTACAATCCGTCTGGAAGCTGTCGAAGACGGCGGACCGCGGCGCCACATGCTCCTGCCAGAGGGGCGAATCCTTGCGAGGGGAGACGATCGCGCTGATGATGTCCTCCACCCCGTCCGGAGTAAGGGGAACTTCTTCGACACGATCGCTTACGGTTCTGAACTGTTCACTGCTATAGGGATTAGCGTACGCCGTGAGCGTCTTGTGCGCGGTGCCGAGGAATATGAGTTGCGCACAGTCGGAAGGGGGGGCGGCCGCAAGCTGCGCGAGCGCCTGAAACATCTTGGGGTTGAGATGCCCGCGCTCCATCGTGTCTCCGAACTCGTCGAAGAGTACGAGGATGCCAAGGAAGCGCTCCTTGAAGGCGCGGCTGCGCAGCGTGGACGTGAGTATATGGATCAGGCTGCCGGCATCGTACGTGAAGTGTGCGGCGGTGAGTTCGTAGTGGATGCGCTTGAACTCCTCCAGCGCGTCGAAGCTGTACGAGCGCAGACGCTGTTTGAAGGCCGCGAGCGTGACGGGCGAGCTCAGTTGTCGTAGCGCCTGCTCGAACTCTCCCAAGAAGCGCCCGCGCGGGTCTCCGGCGTCCGCAAAGGCTGCCCATTCCTCGATCTTGCGCGCGGCTTGGATGTACTGAGTGTCAAGCTCCTCGTGGACGCCCACGCGCTTGAGCGCGGCATCCACCGCTCTCAGAACGATCTCGTCAAGGTCGTCGCGGCCGCCCCACTCACAGAGGGCAATGAGATATCGCCCCTTCTGGCGCCGGGCGGCGAGTGCTTCCGCGGCGGTGGGGTTGGCCTCGCGGTAGTGGGCGAGGAACTCCGGCATCGGCTTCTCGTTCGCGGGAGTCTGGAGGTAGTTGGCGAACATCAGGCACAGGTGGGATTTGCCGGTGCCGTACGATCCGGTGAGCAGGTAAGTGCGCTTGTCCCTGGGATTGAGCCCGCCCGCGAGACGCTCAAAGGCCTGTCGGTGGGAGGCGACGGGTCGGTATCTGGCCATGCGCTCCACGTTGCGGCTGTCGTCGAACAACTCATGATCAAGAGCCACATAGGAGGTATAGCCGCTATGTATCTCCACGATGTCCGCTATCGTTGCACTCATGGGATGCCTCTCAATCTGTCCATAATCCGATGACCACGGCTGTTCTGCCACTCGCTCTCTCCTGCAACTACACGACCTCATCGCGATTCACATTATCCAGCTCCGAGCTCAGCCTCCTTCAGGAAGCGGTCGCAGTTCCTCGAAGCGTAGTACTCTGGCTCTGCCGCCCGACGTAACCATGCGCCATCCATCGAGGGACGGCTGTGTGCGCAGGAAAAAGCCGAACACAACCTGCCGTCCAGGGGCGGCAAGCTTGCGGACCATCTCTTGGAAGGACACCAGGTCGTCCCCCCAACTGTGCAGGAGGAAGTCCGCCTCATCGACGAGGAGCACCCCAGCGCCTGTGCGCGCTACATACTCCAGGATCAGCTGGCGGAGCGCGGGAGGGTTTATGATGTCTATTGTCGATGCCAGGTCCGGCCTCCCATGTATGTAATCAAGAATGTCCAGGTAGACGATGCCCTCCTGGGCGGCCAGCCGACGGGCGAACGTAGACTTCCCAGAGAGTGGAGGGCCGAGGACGGCGAACGTTGGCTCCCGCGTGCCACGCAGGGTGGAGATGAAAGCGGGTAGATCTGTATAGACGACGCTACCGGCGCTCATAGTACCTGCCCATCCACTCGTGATCCGGGGTAGAATCGACGAGCCGCACCTGGTCGAGGTCTGCCCGGCTCTCGACGGAGATACCAGGCTCGTGGCGGAGCGCCTCAAGGAGCGGCCGCATGCGGTCCTCTCCGAGCCCGAGGATGACGCCCGGCGAGTTCGGACACGTAAGCAGGTCCTCCACCGTAATCGCAGTATGGCCGGGGCGGTGCCTATCGCGGAATCGGGCTATCGACGCTGCAAGGACCAGCGGGGGCACCTGCTCCCTGTACCCCGGGACAAAGCCGCTCCCATCGGCCCGAAGGTAGACCAGGCGGGAGAATTGCTGCTGCGTATAAGCGTTGAGGACGGTCCTTATCTCCTTGGGAACGTGCTTCTTGAAGCTGGCCTCCGATACAGATGCGCGTAGGTCCTCGAATACTGCCCGGCAACTCTCCGAGGTAATCCGTCGCTGCGACGGCACCACGCTATTTGCGATCCGGTTCCAGACGATGTGACGCGGGTCGGAGGCGACGTTGTAGTGGAGAATCCAGAGGGTACCGAGGTCGTCGAAGAAGGGATCACACGCCGCGATGACCTCTCCCAACTCTGTCGGCCTGTACGTTATGGCATAGAGCAGGCCCATCCCCACCATCAGGCTCCCGAGGTTCTTCACCTGGACATCCGCCAGCCCGGCCCTGCCTACGATCTCCGCCGAGGGGATACGGCCGAAGTGCCGGAGGGCCGTGGTCGCACTCAGGATCCGGGCGAACTGGTCGAACTCGGCGTAGTAGCCGTTGCTGAGCTGCAGCTTGGGCCTCGTATCGATCTGCGGCGACGTGGCCTTTGTCATTCAGCCACCGCCGCGTCCGCAGTCATCAGCGCCGAGAGGTCGAGCGGGCGCAGGAAGGAGCTAGACTTGTACTGTGCGAAGATGTCGCGCGGCAGGTTCATACCTGGTGCCACGTGCCTGACGATCCAATCATCGATCTCGAGCAAGAGGTCCATGCGTTTATTGAAGTTATAGTTCGGGATGCGTTCCCCCCATTTGATTTGATATGTGGCACAGCTGCCGGCGGCCTGCAGGAGGCTGTCACGAAGCTTCACCGTTTCCGCTTCATTCACAGGAACGCGCGGAAGTACCATAGCGGCGATGTTACTGGCAGTCACATCGAAGCCGTCGCCTAGAACCAACCAGAGCCAGTAAAAAACATTGGAGTTGACCACTACCATTGCTACGTCGCGAATCCACTCGCTTTCGAAGGAGAAGACATTGATCTTGCTTCGCTTGAAGTTCCAAGGCATAGCAGTGATGAAATAACGCGCTACATCCGGCACATATAGTGGATACAGTGTAGGAGTGCGACCGTTCCCGCCCTTAGGGCCGTACAGGTGGTCCCTTATAGTATTGCCGTAGCTAGACGCACGTCTCCAGAACTCGGCAAGTCGCGGATCTCCTAGTCGCGGAAATCCTTCAACCCCAGCGAACGGTGTCACGTCCGCGTATTGAATACGCTCGAGTAAGCCCGTCCGCTCAGATTCCTTCCAACGCAGCAGGTTTGTACTGAAGATAGTATGGCCACCTTCGTCGCTGCCTCTGAGCAGAGCAATAGCGGCCCGCTGGCAATTCGCCGCATTCGGATTGGCGAAGATGCTGGCAAGCCCACTGTTATTGCTGTCGAAGGCAGAGAAGTAGAAGGCTCCTGACCGTTCGACAATAGCGGCTCGCGGGGATCGAGTCTGTCGGCTGAACATGAGTGACAGAGGAACTACCGTACCCACATTACCCGTCCCCTCGGTCGTTCGAAGCGCCACCTCAAAGAACCATGCATACAGGTCGCCGCACTTCGCTGTCTCATACAGCACAGTGATTGCTGCGTTCGCGCGCGTGCCTACATACGGCGGGTTCGCGACCACAGCGTCAAATCGGCACTCGCCGTCGACAACCGCATCCGGGAACTCCAGCTCCCAATGAAAGAATGCCTCGTCCTTCGCGATCTTCCTCGCCCCGAGGATCAGGGGTTCTGCCTCCACCTTTGCTTCCCACGCCTCGGGCGAGTAGTCGCGCGTCACGTCCTGGAGAAGGTCGGTGTATTTAGCCTGCGTGATCGAGAGGCCGAAGAGGGAAGCCAGCCACACGTTCGCGATGTCCCGTGGCCGCTGCGCCTTCTGCTCCGCGTGCTGGAACGCATCACCTTTCGCCTTGACGGACGCAAGGTCCTCCGAATCTCTGCCGGATACTTGCGCCAGGTCCTCCAGGATCTGGGTGATCGTCGCCTCGCGCAGTAGCTTGGAGAGCGGATCGTCCTTCGGCTGCTTCGCCGAGGGCAGCCCCGCGAGGCGCGAGAGTGGCGTGCCATACAGCGAGTTGCCCACCTTCAGGTGATGGTCGAGGAAGGTGAGCGGCTTGCTGTTCACCGCGCTCGTGATCCACAGCCCCAACTTTGCAAGTTCCTGAGCCAGTGGATTGAGATCTACTCCATACAGGCAGCGCTCAACGACCCGTCGCTTCCAAAGCAACGGGTCGGCGTCAATGCGGTCGTTTGGCCACTCGGTAAGGTTCAGCGTCTCGACGATGTAATTCGTCATGACTTGTGCGGTGGCGACGAGAAAGTGCCCACTGCCCATCGCCGGGTCCAGGATGCGCAGGCCGAGCATCCGATGCTCCACGGCGGCCAGGACTCGCGCATCGGCGAACGCCTGGATGCGGGCCCACTCCTCATGAGTGGGGGCTACCTTCAACTCCCGCTCCGCTTCCTCCATGAGCGGCCGCAGCGAGTCGCGCACCTCCTCCAGCTTCGGCGTCACCGTGTTGCCCACGATGTACTGCACCACGTCCTCAGGGGTGTAGTAAGAGCCACTCGCCTTACGCTCCCCCTTGTCATCGGCGAAGTACACGCTGCCGGGCTGCAGGAGGGTCTCACTGCGGCGCACCGGCCCCGCCTCGCTCTGTGGAATGTACGTTCGCTTCCCGCCACTCTCGCGCACGACCACCGGCTCGCTGCCCACAAGGTTCAGCTTGTACTCCAGAAGCCCCTCGTACAGCGTGCCCAAGTGGCGAACGGAGAGGTCGCGGTACTCGATCGGCTGGGGGTCGCCCTTCCCTTCCACGTACCCGAGATCGTAAAGGGCGGGCGCGAGATAGGAGTCCTGGATCTTATGATGCCGGAGGTACGGCTTCTCGTCATCGTTGAAGAGTCCGCCGTTGTACGCAGAGATCCCCACCTCCTCGCTTCCCTCGTCTACGGCAACGCATAGCCGTGTAAGACGCTTCCACAGGCTGTAGCCGTCAGGGTTGTGCTCGCCGAGTCGCTGCCGTCGGTACGCCAGGTCTACAATGCTGCGGAGGCTGACTTGCGTATATGCGGGATTATTGACGGGCAGTAGTCCGCGAGCCTCCGCGTAGTAGAGGAAGAGCACGCGGTACAGGAGGTAGATGGCATTGCGGTAGATCTCATCGAGTGCTGCACGGTCATAGCTGGACGCGCTCTCGTCCGCGACGAAGCCGAGGCAGAGCGACTGGAGGACATCTTCGACCCGGCCCTTCAGGTGACGCTCGACAGCTTCGACAGCCTTGTCTGATGCGGCAAGCGCCCGATTAAGGCCATGCACGTCCTCTTCGTATTCCCAGGACACGCGGGAGAAGAGACGGTGGAAGAGCACAAATTCCGGGAGCGAGCTTGCGTCTAGCAGCGAGTCGAGATCCGCCTCCAGGTACGTCTCATACGGCGCTGGGGACTCGGCGTGGCAGAGCCTCCACCGAGAGCCATTCGTGAGTATGCCCCAGGATAACCCCTCCTCGCGCAGGAGACGGACGAGCCGCGCCTGATGGTGACGTCCCTTTGCGGTACGACCGAGACATGAATCGGTGACTGCAAGACAGAGACCGAGCGGCCGGTCGCGTGTCTCGTCGGCATACAGAACGAAGCGGTCTGCCACAGGACGGGAGTACGCGAATCCAAGAGCACTAAATGCCTGGGAGAGGTACATGCCGAGGCTGGGGAGATTGTCCAGGGATGGAATCTCGGCCCGCCACTCCGCCATTGTCTGCCGCGCAGCATCTGCCGTATCGGCAGGGCCCTTCGACGCGCGCAGCATACGAAGGTAAGTCTCCCCAAATAGCTGCTGGTTGAGGATTAGGCTCATCGGCGGGGGCTCCAGCGCAACTTGTACTGCCTACCAAGGCGGTCATCGGTGCAAAGGCAGAACTTCTCGACACGTGGATCCTCGCGGATGTGCTTCCAGGTAAGCAGATCCGCATTCTGATTGTGCCGCACAAGCTCCCAGACTGCATCATGCGGCGTGCGGAACAGTCCGAGCAGGTCGAACGTGTCCCTGGCGAATATCAGCCCGACGAGGTGGTCGAACCCGTTGTGCAGCCCTGGCACGAACATGAAGAATGGCGCCACCTCGTGCGGTTGCACGGTGCGGTACTTGATGTAGTAACGATGTCCTCGCGCGTCCCGGGTGTGGTACACGCCGCGCGCCGTGTCGACGCGTCGGAGATCGAGGAGCTGCGAGGCCAGCCGCATAGCATACTCCCGCTGCGTGGCCCTGTCCCTTAGGAGCAGGGAGAGACCTCCGAGGCACCCTGAGGTACAATGCCGGAAATAGCAGAGTCCAGTGCCGGTCTCATTCGAGACAGCATATCCTCTCACAGTTCAGTGCTCAGTTGGGCCCCTCCTCCGGCAGACATAATAGCCGGTAGTATAATGGCTTTCGCGCCGTAGGCTCAAGTGGAATCAAGCTTTCACCGTACTGCCTACCATTGACAGCTTGTCTGTCACCACACATACAGGACTATCCTCTTAGTGACCGAAGTAGTCGCCTTGGAGGAGTGGCACATGGCTCCGGCCGTCCTATCAATCTAGGATGCTATCTTGCCCATACCGCTCAGTACCGCATCCAAGAGAATCTCCTTTCTTCGGATCCTTCTCAAGCTTAAGGGGGGTATAGCTAAGCCGGGCTCGTCGACGGGGCTTTGGAATCCAGCCTACTACCGGCCGGAATCAACCGTCACGCCTTGTGTCCCGAGCCATGTAATGTCCAAGGCCCATTCATGACCGCTCCGCCGGTGCCACGTCTCGAAGACAGCGTCGATGTAAGCTTCCGCGTCCTCACGAGACCATCCGTTCACAGGTGCCAAGTGCCACATCGCCTGCTCCTGGCGGCCTCGCACGCCTGCCAGCCCTATGTGCTTGACCTCGTGGCATCGACAGCACAACGCTACCAGTCCCACTAACCGCTGGA
>JADDPT010000126.1 GCA_016781735.1 Rubrobacter sp. | reverse complement strand
CGTCTCGCCCACGGCGCGCAGGCTCTCAGGCGAGCATTTGTCGACTGTGTCCTCCAATGTGTGCCAATAGGGATAGTCGAAGTCTATGAGGTCGATCACCGGCACGCCTGCCTGGAGCAACGGGATGTGGTCGTCCATGATGCTCCACTTCACCTCATCGTGAAACACGTCCCCGTGTCCTGCTTCGCGGGCGGCGCGGAACAGCCGGTCGTTTACCTCGGGCGCTGAAGCCTGCGAGGTGCGCTCTCGCCAGATTCCCAGGTCCTTGTCCCCGACCATGTCGAGCAACACACCCCACTCCGGGTTGGGCTTGGGCAGGTTGCGGGCGTAGTGCTTCGCGCCGAGGTACATGCGGTCGGAGTCGGGGCCGAGATCCTCGCCGTCGAAGAGGACAAACCGGACTCCCACCGGCGGCGGGCTCGTCCGGAGCAGCGACGCTATCTCCAGCAGCACCGCCACGCCGCTTGCGCCGTCGTTCGCGCCCGCTATCGGCTGTCGCTGCCTCTCTGGGTCGGACTCCACGTCCGCCGTGGGGCGGGTATCCCAGTGAGCGCACAGCAGCACCTTGCGGGGGTTGTCGGCGTCGTGCTCGGCGAGCACGTTCCACATAGGCAGCCTGTCGCCGCCGTCCTCGAAGACGAACGGCTGCAGCGTCGCGCTGCCCAGGCTACGGGCAAGCTGATCGCGCAGGTAGTCACGGCACGCGCGGTGCGCGGGTGTGCCGGGTACTCTGAAACCTATCTCTACCTGCCGCTCCAGGTAACCGAACGCGCGGTCGGCGTCGAAAGCCGGAACCGCTATGTCGGGAGCATCCTCCGGAGCGCCGTTACCCCTCAGGTAACGCGAGGCCTCCGTCGCCCCTATCGCGCCCGCTGCCCCCAGCGCGACGTACAGGAACCCGCGCCTCGTGATCGGCCTGTGCTCCACCTGTGCTCTCCTTGTAGTCCTTGTCCGCAGCGCGGCCGGTAGAACCGTTTCCATCCGAGTATACAGCCCGTCGCGAGTGATAACGTATATACTCTGCTGTTACAATCCGTTCGCGCAGGTCACTGCGTAAGCTTAGGTAGGGAGCTGGGTTGGCGGCCATAGGGGACAACACAGGGTCTACGGACGAGGACCTCGTACACGCCCTTGCTGCCGGTGACGTGAGCGCACTGGAGATCCTCTCGGAGCGGCATTCGCGTCCCGCGTACTCGCTCGCCCTGCGTATCCTCCAGGACTCCGGATGGGCTGAGGAGGTCGTGCAGGACGTGTGGCTCAAGCTGTGGAAGAACCCGGCGCTGTACGACGCCTCTCGCGGCGATCTGCGGCGTTGGCTTCTCAGCGTCACGCACAACGCGTCGGTGGACGGACTGCGCGGCAGGAGGGGCACGTCGGTTCGCCGCGACGGTGGCGCCGTTGCGCTGGAGCTCGCGCGGGACACGGGGGAAGACCCGTCAGAAAGTGCTTGGAAGAGCCTGCAGGCCGAGCGAGTGCAGGAGGCGCTGGCGGAACTGCCGCCGAGTCAGCGGCAGGCGGTAGAGCTCGCGTACTTTGAAGGGCTGAGCCAATCGGAGATAGCAACGCGGACGGGTGAGCCACTCGGCACCATAAAGACCAGGGTACGGCTGGGCCTGGAGAAGCTCAAGCGATCTCTTGAGCGGGTTGGTATGAGACAGTGATACACGAGTTTATACACGAGAAGATAGGGGCATACGCGATAGGCGCGCTGGACCGGGACGAGGTGCCGGACGTGGAGGCTCACCTGCGCGAGTGCGCTGAATGTGCTCAGGCGCTGGCAGGGTACAGGCGTCTGCCGCCAGCGCTCAACCTCGCCGTGCCCGACGCTCCATTACCCGATGGCTTCTCCGAACGCCTTGTCAGGCGCGCAACTGAGAGGCAGCGACCGGTTGCCATGCCCATCCCCTTCCGCCGCCCGCCCGTCCGTGATGGCCTCCATAGGTACTGGCAACGACTCGGTGACGCCCTCCTGCCGTGGGGACTGGCCGCCGCGTGTCTCCTCGTCGCCCTTCTCGCAACCGGTCGTATCAGCGAGTTGAATGCCGACTTGAGCGAGCATAGGTCCTACAGGGCACAGATCACCGAAGTCATGGCGAGTCCTGGCCTGAGGACTCGTGCCGTCGAGCCCGTCAACTCGCAGGTGCAAGGTAACCTCTTCGTTTCGAAGACGCGGGATAGCGCGGTGCTGATGTGCACCGGTCTGCCTCCCCCCGAGGAAGGCAGAGTCTATCAGGTGTGGCTCACCGGCGGTGGCAAGGTGGCGAGCGCCGGCACGTTCAAGACCTGGTCCAGCGGCACCTACTACTTCCTCGTACATCCCAGTGAAGGACTAGCACCGTACAACAGGTTGCGGGTCACGGTCGAGCCGGAGGGAGGGAGTAGCGCACCCTCCGGCCGGGATGTGATGCGTGCCCGCTTCTAGGGTGCCGCCCGTGGCAAGGTTGCTGGTTGACGGCTACAACGTGATCCGGAGAGACCCCACGCTTCGCAAGCTCGAGGCGCGCGACCCCGAAGCCTCCAGGGCTGAGCTGGTCCGCCTGCTCGGCCACCACTCACTCCAATCGTTCCAGGTCATCCTCGTCTTTGATGGAACGGCGCCGACAAATGCGACTAGGTCCTCTAAGTTTGTTCAGGTTAGGTACACACATCCTCGAACAGCTGACGCCGTGATCATCGCTATGTGCCAGCCCTCGGACGTGGTGGTGACGGACGATCGAGAGCTTGCCTCGGCCACCCTTTCCGCGGGGCCGAAGGTCTGGGGGGTGACGAAGCTACTCGGCAGGCTGCGCGCGGCGGGGCGGACGGGCCAAGGCGGTAGTGCGCAGAGGGAGAAGCCCTCCGAGCCGCGGGTGGAAGCGCTGCGGCGCTTCGATGTGTGCCCTACCTGCATGTTCTATAGTCGGGATGACTGGATCATGCTCTGTGAGGAGGACGGAGCGCTTGGAGGGCCGGCGAACTACCGAAAGGGCTGGTAGTAGCGAGCTCCGGAGGCGCGTCGATAGGAGGGCAGGCAGTTGACGGGTACCTCTTACACCGGCACGGTGTACATCCATAGCACGCCTGATCAGCTCTGGACGGCACTCACCACCCCAGACCGCAGCCGTCTCTACTTCGACTTCGTGCAAGGTTGGATGGCAGTCGAGTCGTCGTGGATGCCCGGTTCTCCCGTCGCGTATCGCACAAGCGATGGTCAGGTGCAGATCGAGGGCACGGTGCTGGAGGTTGAGCCGCCGACTCGGCTGATGACGAGCCTTGCGTTACTTTACGACCCTCAGGTTCGGCAGGACCGTCCTTCACGCCTATCCTGGGTAGTCGAGCAGATGGGCGAAGTGTGTAAGCTCTCGGTGACGCACGACGACACGGACGGCGAGACCCAGACCGCTCGTGATGTCGCGACCTGCATGCCCGCCATACTCAGCAACCTCAAGATTCTCCTGGAGAGCGGGAGGCCCCGCCTCATCAAGGAGATTGTCGTGGATTGCGAGGCGCCCGAGATAGTTGCGGCCTTCTGGGCCGCAGTAACAGGTTACGACCAGGTGGTCGCGACGGACAGCTACGTCGCCATCGCGGATCCCCACGGCGTGGAGCCGGAGATCGCCTTCGTGAAGGTGCCGGAGCCGAAGACGGTGAAGAATCGCATCCACCTCGACCTTCACGTGAGCGACCTGGCGGCGGAGGTGGAGCGGCTACTGTCCCTGGGAGCCCGCCGGGCCGACGGCTTTCCCCAGAAGGAGACGCTCGCGGTGATGTCCGATCCCGAGGGAAACGAGTTCTGCGTCTTCGGGTGATCGCCTGAGCGCCGACGCGAGTACCAACCGCGATCCCTGTGCGCCTATACTCGTGTTATGGGCAGGCTTTACGAGGGCGACAACCTGGTTGTCATGCGAGAGTTGGAGACCGGGTCCGCGACGCTCGTGTACGCGGACCCACCGTTCGGCACGAACAAGGACAGGCGGGGAACCGCCGGCGAGTACGAGGACTCCTGGGGGCACGTGCGCGAGTACATAACCTGGCTGCGCCCGCGACTTGTCGAGATGTGCCGCCTGCTCAGACCCGACGGCACGCTGTACCTCCACCTCGACCGGCGCAGCGTGCACCACGCCCGCCTGCTGCTCGACGAGCTATTCGGTGCTCGCTGCTTCCAGAACGAGATCATCTGGCACTATACCGGCGGCGGCAGGGGGACGCTCTCCTTCCCTCACAAGCACGACAACATCCTCGTCTACCACAAGGGTGAGTCGTACAAGTTCAACGCCGACGCCGTGCGCGAGCCGTACGCCCCCACCAGCGGGTACGCGTCCTCCGGGATAACTGCCGCTTCCGGGAAGCGATACGTTCCCCACCCGCTCGGCA
Organism: Rubrobacter sp.; assembly: GCA_016781735.1. GTDB lineage: Bacteria > Chloroflexota > Chloroflexia > Thermobaculales > Thermobaculaceae > LC3-1. The sequence continues at coordinate 12,544 of JADDPT010000126.1, read as the reverse complement.
AGGTGGTGGACGACGTCTGGAAGATCCCGATCGTGAACCCACTGTCGCGCGAGAGGACGGGGTATCCGACGCAGAAGCCGGAGGCACTACTGGAGCGGATCCTGCTCGCAAGCAGCGACGCAGGTGACCTGGTCCTAGACCCCTTCTCAGGCTCGGGCACCACAGCAGCGGTGGCGCAGAAGCTGGACAGGGAGTGGGTCGCGATAGACTCGAACCCCGAGGCGATTACGGCCACACGCACGCGGCTGGAGGCGCTGGGCGCTGATGTGGTGATGGGGAGGGAGGGCGGGCAAACGACGTAGGTTTGACAGGGATCAGGACTGACCGCCCCACGACATATCCTGAGAGCACTCAAATTACCGCCGTTGGCCCAGCACTTCTGTGCCTGTTCGGATGACGACACAAGTCGAGTGTGGCACGTGGTGTAGAGTCAGCGTTCCGGTGAATCGCTCCGCAAGTGGTGGCGCTGCTGTCTAAAGGACGTTAGGTCGCCCAGGTGCTGGTGGTAGTGTGCATATGTTGCCCATTTGGCCCACCATCCAATCTGCTGTCGTCCATACTCGTTGAGCAAGTCATCGTCGGCCACGGTAGCGAGGAGCAGGAGTAGGTTCTGTCGCGCGCGTACTAAGCGTTCGTGGCTTTCCGTCAGCGGGCGGTCACGATCGACCGTATAGTGTTGGGCGTTGAACTTGTCCGTACTGGAGCCAAGCCGTCCCCATTTGCCGTTCAACAAGTCTCTGATGACACGTGTGGCAGCCTCCTGCCACGTGTCAATATGGTTCATCACATCCTTGACACTCCACTCCGTACCACAGGCTCCAGCCAGCAGTAATGTCGCCTCGGGTACGTCCTCCCACGTGGCCGTCAGAGCACGCCAAGCATCCTCTTCGTGAGCAAAGAAGGCAGTTCTTGTCGTCAGCGTGTTTTCCGGTGGGCGACGGGGCATATACTCTCCCGATATCGATCGTTGTTAGACACCCTGACAAAGCAGTCTCAGTGCCTCGCGAGGAACTCCAACACCAATAGGTTGAACTTCGGATGATCTCTCCCTGTTGGGGAAGTAGGCTGTGCCGACCAAGGTGGCATGCTAGGCGTGCGAAATGCCTTGGGCCGGGAGAGCGCTGCTCGCTATGACGTCCGGGTCGTCTAACTCAGCTCAATAATTTCGGGATAAAGGATGATCTGCGTGGCTATTTGGCTCGGTATCGACTGGTCCTACGACTCGGCATCCTCGGACGGCGCGCCGTGGTCGAGCCACTCGCGGAAGGAGTCGGATGCTACTACCATCTTCCACTCCTGCACAAGATCGAGCGCCATTGCGCGCACGGCTCCCCTGCCCGCCTCCGTAGCCATCACCTGTCTGTAGAGCCAGGGCTCGAACGCCTCGGCTTCCGGATCTTCCTCAATCGCTCGGTGCAGCAGGCTCCGCTTCACTGCCATTCCGATGGCGTCAGGCGTTGTGTTACGTGCGCGCTTCCTCCTTCGCCCCTCGGAGGCGTCGAGCGCTCTCAGCAGCTTTGCACAGAAGAGGGAGGGGCGAGGCGCGATGTAGGTGACTTCTCCATTCGACACGCTCATGCCCTCCACCTGTCGAAGAGCCCCCGCTTGGGAGGCGGCGCGGCCTCGACGATGCGCACGCTCAGCACATAACCGCCGTCCCGCGGGCGCTCGTAGCCGCGGTCGAGCGCCACCATGTCGAGGTCAACCGTGGCGAGGTCTTCGAGCGCCACACGGTATGGCGGCCAGGCTGACAAGGTCGTTACGCTCTTGATGTACCCCTTGCAGCCGTTGCAGGTGTCTACTTTCCGCGCGTCACCTGCCCCCTCCGGTTGAAGCGAGCCGAGCGGGCGGTGGTGCGACTCCCTGCAGTACGGGCACTGGACGAGGCCGACTGGCCAGTCCCCGCCACAGCGGCCGCAGCGGAGCCTGCGGGCGTGCTCGATGCCCCGCATCTCCGCCATTGCCGCCAACGCGCCGCACACTGGGCAGTAGCCGTGCGGCCAGCTCCCGGGAGTATCCGCCTCCAGCTGGCGCTGACACGCTTGTAGCAGCGGCACGGCAGCCAGGTTCGCCACGGCTGCGAGGGCGGCGGGGTCCATACCATTCGCCTGTGCGATCTCCACCAGTCGGACCTCGTCCTGAGATATCGCGGCCTCCAGCAACTCGAGCGACGAAATGTTCATCTGTTCGAAGGATGAGGACGAGAGCGGGCCGCTTACACCCGCTGAAGCCTTGAACAGCCGGCGCAACCCGTCATTTACTATCCGTGGGTTGACCGTGATGGCCGCTCCATCGAGTAGGGGTGACATCGGTGCACGCTGAGGGTGCAAGTCGACCACGACGGTGTCCCAGGCTGGATCGGCGACCTCGCGCAGAACCTCCTCCTGAAGGGCGAGCCAAGCGCCCCATCCGGGATTCTCGCGGGCAAGGTTGTCCAGTAGCTGGTGGGCGTCGTCCGAGACGCTGACGGGCAAGTAGAGCTACTCCTATAGGACTACAAAAGTTCGAGCGGAAGGGTATCAGGGCGCTAGACGGGCTTACTCCTCGCCGCGCCCTACCCCCTCCAGGTGTGCATTGTGGTAGGGGTCTCGCGCGCCATGGAGCTCAATTCCTTGTCCCCAGTTGTCGAGGTCAGCGCCCGAGCCACGGCCGTTCCCTGGCGCCCTCGCAGCCTCAGGGCTGCTGGCACACGCGGCCAGCAGCCCCGACAGTAGCGCGAGGACGAGTACACGATTGATTCTCTCTCTGCTCATCCTCCTGCCACCCTTTCCAGCTGATGTATCGTCTCCGAGGACATCACGGCGACCAGGCGTAGCGCGAAACCTCCGAGCAACACCAGCACGGCGGCAAGTGTCGCGCTACTACGAGTAAGCGAGCGTGAACGGATCGTGAGAATCAGCGGCGCGAGCACACCGGCGATGACCACGAACGCGAAGACCAGCCCCCAGCCCGTGTACCATGTTGCCGGCAGCACACCGCTTGAAAGTATCTCCCAGATGGAAGCAAGGAATGCCACGATCAGTAACAGCTCCCCGATGAGAAGCCAGTCATCGAAGCGTGCGAGGCGGTGCAGCAGGTCCTCTCCAATTGCTTTCCTGCGTATCCCGAGAAGGATGAGGGTCGCAACAGCAGTGGACACACCGGAGAAGAGGAAGAGCCATCCCATGAGGTTCGTGTTTGCCCAGACGGGCCTGTTTGTCACCGTCAGCAGGATCCCGGTGTAGCCGGCTGTGCCCAGGGCGAAGATCGAGCCCAGGATGAGGAAGAGTTTGCTCAGAAATCCCATCCCGTACACGATCTTGTGAAAGGGGCGGAGCGGGCCGGATCGCGGCTTGTCACCTGGCCCCACAAGGGCGGCGAGGAAGGCAATTCCCGCGAACGCCTGGAAGCCCGCGATTATCCACGATCCGAAGGAGATGGGCGAGTACCACTTGAACGACGGCATGAAGGTGTGGTTCTCCAGCATCATGTGCCAGAAGCGCAGCGGCTGGTTCAGGTCCAGTACCAGGAAGATCAGCCCGAGGGATATGGCCGGAAAGGCTATTAAGTATCCCATTCGGGAGACCTGTCGATCTTCCGGCCCTCCCACGAGGTCGAGCAGCGCGGCTATCAGGAACGCGCCCCCGGCGATGCCACCGACGAAGAAGTAGAACACGATCCACCAGGTCCAGTGGGGCGCGACCGTGAAGAACTCGCTAGGTGTCATCTATCTTACCTACCGCTCTCTATCCGCCGGCTGGCCGGCGAAGTGGTCCATGCGCTTCTTGCGCAGGCTGACAAGGCCGAGGAGACCCATTACCGCCGCTCCCACGGTGGTGAGCGCGGAGCTCGGCCCCAAGTTTCTGGAGGGCAGTTGCGGGTTCTCCGGCAGTCCGTACACCTGGGGGCGGTCCACCAGCAGGTAGAAGCTGTTGAGCCCACCGACGATCTTGTCGTCCGCGCCGTAGAGCTGGGCTTGATCCACTCCCTGCTCCTTGAGCTGCTGCACGCGCTCCTGAGCCTTAGCCTTGAGGCCGTTCGGCCCGTTGAGGGGGCCGTACTGGATGGATGCCGTGGGACACGCCTTCGAGCAGGCGGGCTGCTCACCTATGGTTGTGCGGTCGTAGCAGAGCGTGCACTTCTGAGCCACCTTGGCGTTCTCGTTGATGTCGATCACGCCGAACGGGCAGGCCGAGATACACGCCCTGCAGCCGTTGCACGTGTCCGCCTGAATGACTACGGTGTCGAACTCCGTGCGGATGATGGCACCGGTCGGACACACCTCGATACAGCCTGCTCGAACGCAGTGCTTGCACACGTCGCTCATCATTAGCCAGCGACTCTGCTGGGTGCGCTGCGGGTCGGCACTGAACTGCTCGATGAACTTGACGTGCCGCCAGTTCATGCCGTCCAGCCGCTGGGTATTGTCGTACGAGTCGCCGGAGAGCGGCTGCTGCCCTCCCGTCTCGGACGCGAGCTGGTTCCACTGCTTGCACGCGACCTCACATGCCTTGCAGCCTATGCACACGGTTGTGTCCGTGAAGAAGCCGTGTGGCTCCCTCCTTGCCGGCGTCTGCGTCATCGTAGCCATTACGCCTTCTCCACGTTACAAACGAACGCCTTCGCTTCGTGTATCGCCACGTTGGGGTCACCGACCAGCGAGGACAGGTCGTTGACGACTGAGCCTCTGGCCAGTCCCTGCCAGCCCCAGTGCCACGGCATACCAACGTGGTGGACGGTCTTGTCCGTGTCTCCGTCCTTGATGGTCAGTGGCCGGATGCGCCGGGTCACCAGTGCCTTGGCCTCGATCGAGCCTCGTGGCGTGCTGACCCTCACCATATCGGTGTTGCCGATTCCAAGGTCGTTCGCCAGCTCCTCACCGATCTCGACGAAGAGCTCGGGCTGCAGCTCGGCGAGCCACGGGAGCCAGCGACTCATCACACCCGAGAGGTGATGTTCGGTCAGGCGGTACGTGGTCATCACGTGTGGGTACTGCGGGTCACCTGGGGCCGCGTACTGGTTGTCGTCACGCTCCCAACGCTTGTACACAGGGCTATGTAGCTGCTGTGGGTAGAGGCGGTTCTGCTTGATGGGCGTCTCGACCGGCTCGTAGTGAGTCGGCAGCGGACCGTCTACCAGGCCGGTCGGAGCGAACAACCAGCCCTTGCCGTCGAACTTCATGATGAAGGGGGCGGTGCCTGGGTGTGCATCCAGCCCGGTCGCCCCTTCCGGTGGCTGGTAGTCCGGCTTCTTGTTCTTGACGAAGTCCGGCACGTCGTCACCGACCCATGCGCCCTTGATAGGCTCGCCCGTCTTGAGGTCAGTGTACGGCAGCTTGGTTACCGGATCGACCGTCAGGTTGGGATCGAAGTAAACGAGCTTCTTCTGCTCGCTCCAAGGTGTCCCGTCCGGCCTGGCCGAGGCACGGTTGTACAGGATGCGGCGGTTGGCCGGCCAGGCAAAGCCCCAACCGAGAGTTGGCTTACCGGCGTCCGAGAGCGCCGGATCGGCGTCTCGGTTGTTCATGATAAGTTTGCCGGGCGCGGGGTAGATGCCGGAGTAGATCCACGAGGCACACGTTGTGGAGCCGTCGTCCTTGAGCTCAGCGAAGTTCGCGAGGTGCTTCGTCTTGTCTGCGCTCTGGTAGCCGTTGATCTCGCGGACGATCTTTCGGATGTCCGGCTCGCCCTCGGGCTCCTCCTCGTGCTTGGCCGCGTCGTCGGCACCCGTTATCTGCAATTCCGCGTCCCGTAGCTTCGCCGTCTCATCATCTATCTCGTAGTCCCATACGAGGTTCTTGATGCCTTCATCGCGCGGCGCGGTGCTGTTCGCATACAGCGCCTTTAGTCGCTTGCCGAGCTGGTACGTGAACCACATGTCGCTACGACAGTCACCCGGCGCCTCTGCGGCCTTGTTGTGCCACTGCGCCAGCCGCTGAGTATTCGTGTACGAGCCATCCATCTCCGCTACCTGGTTGGACGGGAAGAAGAACACCTCCGTTTGAATGTCCTCCGGCCTGAGCTCGCCGGCTTCCACCTCGGGCGAGCCTTTCTTCCAGAAGACCGCCGTTTCGATCTCGAAGTTGTCCTTGACGACAAGCCACTTGAGCTTCGAGAGCGCCTTGCGCTGCAGGCGGGCGTTCTGGCCTCCTACGGCGGGGTTCTGCCCCATACAGAACATGCCTTCTACCTTGCCATCCATCATCTGGAGGAACATGGGCATGTGAGAGTGGTCGCCAGTGATCTTCGGGTGCCAGTCGTACCCGAAGTCGTTCTCTTTTGTCGCCGCCTCTCCATACATACTCTTCAGGTAGCTCACCATGAATTTGGGCATGTTCGACCAGTAGCTCTTGGCGAGCGTCTCGGCGGTGAGGTAGTCGTTCAGGCTGTCGTGCTTCTTCCCCTTTGCGGCTGAGGGATGAGGCATGTAGCCGTGGATGCTGTGGTACAGCGTCGGTATGTCCGTCGACCCCTGGATCGTGGCGTGGCCGCGGAGCGCGAGGATTCCGCCGCCTGGCCTGCCCATGTTGCCAAGCAGCAGCTGCAGCAGCGCACAGCAGGAGATCATCTGTGGTCCGTACGTGTGCTGCGTCCACCCGAGCGCGTACGCGAACGAGCTGGTCTTGTCCGGCCCGGAGTTCTGGAGCAGCGTCTCGGCTACCTCGATGAACTTCTCCTTCGGGCAGCCGGTTATCTCCTGAACCATCTCCGGTGTGTACCGGCTGAAGTGCGTCTTCACGAGCTGGAAGACGCAATTGGGGTCCTTGAGCGTCGTGTCCAGCTGCGCCGGCGGCTTGAGGAGTGACTTCACCAGCTCATCGTACGGAGGCCCCTTCGGAACCTCAGGCAGGTTTGTGTCCTCGTTGCCGGACTGGACCCCCTGCTCGCCGGACTGACCGGTGGAGCCCGTTCGACCCTGGTCGGTGGCCTGCGTCCCCTTGTACTGCCACGTCTTGTTGTCGTACTGGCCGACGAAGCCGTTCAGCGGGTCGCCCGTGTACTGGGCGAGCCCGGAGAATCGGCCCGCCGCCTCGTCGTCCTCCGTGTCCTTGAAGCTTTCCTCGATGATCGTGGCCGCGTTGGTGTAGTTGACCACGTACTCCTTGAAGAACGGCTCCTCATTCCAGCGCTTGCTGTTGATGACGTAGTTGATGATCCCGCCGAGGAACGCGATGTCCGTGCCCGCGCGGATAGGCGCGTATGTGTTGGCCAGTGCCGAGGTGCGTGTGAAGCGCGGGTCAACGTGGATCAGCTTGGCGCCCTTGAGCTTCGCCTGCATGATCCACCGGAAGGCTACCGGATGGCACTCGGCCATGTTCGAGCCTTCAATGACGATACAGTCGGAATTTACCGCGTTCGCCGGGAACGTTGTAGCGGCGCCTCGCCCTAGTCGTACCCCCAGACCGGGGACACTAGAGCTGTGTCATATACGTGCCTGGTTCTCGATAGCTACTACGCCCAGGCCGCGCATCAGCTTCTGCTGGATGTGGTTCCACTCGTTGTCCATCGTCGCTCCGCCGAGCGAGAAGATGGACAACGAGTTGTTTACGGGGATGCCGGCCTCGTTCTTCTCGACAAACGTCCGGTCGCGCGTCTCCTTCGTGAGCTGCACCACCCGGTTCATCGCGTCTTCGAGACCCATGACCTCCCACTCGGTCGCGCCGGGCTTGCGGTGGAGCACCTTGGTCACCCGGTTTGGGTTGACGTGAAGTTGGAAGGTTGCTGCGCCCTTCGGGCAGAGGGTGCCCCTGTTGATGGGGCTCTCGTAATCACCCTCGATGTCGATGATCTTGTTCTTGCCGTCCGCGCCCTTCTCTGTATAGACAAGCAGGCCGCAGCCTACCGCGCAGTACGGGCACACGCTCCGGAACGGCTTCACGTCCTTGATGCGGGACTCCTGCGCCCGCACCGTCACGGGGCCGAGATCCGCGCCTGTCCCGGCGAGGCCTGCGAGTGCGGTGCCGGCAGTGATGCCGCCTCCTAAACGCAGGAAATCGCGTCGTGAAACGCTGAGTGTCATCCACCGCCTCCATCTAGTTGCCGTCTAAGGGCCAACACACTAACCGAGGACCAGGTTGCCGGAGTGACTGGCGGGAATACTTGCCCGCCTTCTAGAGGGGATTATGAAATTGTAAAAGTGTCCGAATTGTACATGGGGACGGGCCGGGAGTCAAGCAAAACTGTAGGGTTCGGGCGTATGAAGCAAATTCAGCGCCTTCATGATGGGCAGCGGCACAGACTAGTCGTCAAGCATCCCAGTGGCATTACCCTAGCTCCGCTGCCTTGCAGCGGCTGAGGTGGGCCGACCACTGCCCTGTTGGATGGTGCGTCCGCGCTGTTCGCAACGAGCCAGCTACGTCGAAATCTCTCTCGCCAGTCGTTATATTAGGACACACGAGGGCGCTATGCACGAGGAAATTTGGATTAGTGACGGTTATCACGAGCGTTGACGAGTGGAGCGGCTTCGAGCCTCGGTACGCAGTTCTCCTCGGGGAAGATTTGAACCCGGAGGCGATCTCCGACTGGCTATTCCGATGGAGCGAGTTGGAGAAGTCGGTCTGGGAGGGGAGGGCGGTCCGCAAGCGGGCGAAGTACCGCGATGCCAACGACGCGGCCGCGCAGCGTGAGTACAATGAGTACGTCGAAGACGTGCTTGGAAGGGCAGATGCGGCGGGCCAGGCCCTCATCGAGAAGCTGTTGCGCGTCGAAGGCTATGAGCCTGCGCCGGAACACCGGCAGATGCTCCGCCGCCTTCGGGACGAGGCGGACCTGTACTCGGAGTCGAACGCTTCCGTGAACGCGGAGCTTTCCCGCCTTGAGGGAGAGTATGCGCGGGTCATCGGCTCGCTCTCGGTGACGGTTGGAGGAGAGGACATCACGCTCCGTGAGGCTGAACGTCTGTTGTCGGAGCCGGACCGTGACGATCGAGAGCGAGTCTGGAGGGCGGTGCAGGAGCGCTGGCACGCGGAGCGGGAGACGCTAGGCGCGCTCTTCCTTGAGATTGTACGGCTCCGTCGTACGCTCGCCACCAATGTCGGCCTGCCGGACTACCGAGCGTACCGCTGGCGTGAGCTCGGACGGCTCGACTATTCATCTTCCGATTGCCTGGCTCTCCACGACGCGATAGAGGCGGAGATCGTGCCTCTTGCATTGCGGCTGCGCGAGCGACGGCGTGACAGGCTGGGTTTGATCACGCTCAGGCCGTGGGATCTAGCAGTGAACACTGAGTCCGGCTCACCTCTCAATCCCTTCTCGGACGCGAGTGAGTTGGAGAATGGCGTGGCGCGCATATTCGAAAGGTTGGATCCTCAACTCGCTGAGTTGTTCGGGCGCATGCGACCTGATCATCTCGACCTGCCGGCGCGCAGGGGCAAGCTTCCCGGCTCGGAGGAGTGGCTCTTTCCCCAGACTGGCCTGCCGTACATCCACATGAACGCGGTCGGCACTCATAAGGACGTGCTCGGGCTTCTACACGAGAGCGGCCACGCCTTCCACGACCTCCTCTCCTCGGAACGACAGGAACTCTTTTGGAATTTTGGCGCGCCGACGGAATTCGAGGAGTTTGCAGCAGTGAGCATGGAGGTGCTGTCCGGCCCGCACATGGAGCGGGATCGCGGTGGCTTCTACTCGCCCGAGGATGCCCGGCGTGCGCGAGCCGAGCACCTGGAGAGCTTCCTGGAGTACCTGCCGACCGTCGCGATGGTCGATGCCTTCCAGCACTGGGTGTACGCCGAGGCGTCCGAGGATGCGCGCCCAGAGGATCTGGACGCAAAGTGGGAGGAGCTGCACGAGCGATTCCTGCCGGGAACTGATTGGCACGCCCTCGCAGCCGAGCGCGCCGCCGGCTGGCGCCGCAACCGACACCTTTATCTCTTCCCCCTTTATTACATCGAGTACGCCGTGGCGCAGCTTGGCGCCATACAGACCTGGGCGAACATGAGTGGGGACAGGGAAAGAGCGTTGGCCGGGTATCGTGAGGCGCTGGCCGTCGGTAACACCTGGCCGCTGCCGGAGTTGTTCGCCGTCGCTGGCGTGCGGCTGCCGTTCGAGGGCGAGGTCGTTCGCGAGGCCGCCAGGCTACTCACCGAGTACCTTGGACTGGATGTGACCAGGGGTGGCCGCCCGACTTAGTTTCCGACCGATGTGTTGACCATTCAGCAAAAGCGACCGGCTAGGGTGGCTGCTTCTACTGGCGGTCCGTGATAGTAGCGATCACATCCATGAAGATCGTTGCTTCTTCGTCGAGCCCTTCGGCAAGGATCTGGACGTTGCTGTCCGGTCCGTCCTCGCTCACCGTCACGTTGACCGTTCCACGCTCTCCATCGAAGGAGACAGCCCTCGACGTCTGAGAGATCACCGTCAGGTTGAGCCCACCAACGAAGTATTCCATGGCCCGGTGAATTATCGCCGCTTCGCCCATCTCCGAGCGACCTTCAAGTACCAATCGTTTTATACCTCCCCCCCAAGGATTCACAAGAAGCGTGTCGTGCGCGACCTATGAAGTGGCCGTGACGGGCTGGCCCTCGAGGCCGAGCTCCCTCGCCGCAGGCTTGAGGAAACTGACCACGTTCTCGATGTGCTCGTCCAGGGACACGCCTAACTCCTCAGCGCCGTGCTGGATGTCCTCGCGGCTCACGGCTCGAGCAAAAGCCTTGTCCTTGAGCTTCTTCTTCACCGCCTTCGCATCCACGTCATACAGGCTCTTAGACGGCCGCACCATTGCCACAGCCATCACAAAGCCGCTCAGCTCGTCCACGGCATACAGAACCTTATCGAGTAGGTGCGAGCGAGGTATCTCGAGGTAGTCCGCGTGGCTCTGGATGGCATAGATCACCTCCTTGGGCACGCCACGCGCCTCCAGGATCGGCTTGCCGAGTGCGGGGTGTTCCTCTGCCGTCGGGTGTATCTCGTAGTCGAAGTCGTGCAGCAGCCCTGCCAGCCCCCACAGTTCCTCATCCTCACCGTACAGGCGAGCATAGCCTCGGACCGATGCCTCTACCGCCAGGCAGTGCTTTATCAGGTGCGGAGCGGATAGGTACTCGAGCAGCAGAGACATGGCCTCGTCGCGCGTCATGTCGTCGAACCTCCTGGTTAGAGCATTAGTGCCACGGTTCTTACGGTGTCCACGATTTGGGCCAATACAGTCGAATCGGCTGCATATGGAAGCCCGGACGCCGGCTGGCCGCGTTGTCTGTCTAGGGTATTGCCCAGTATAGCAAGCCCTTTTACCCACCGTTTAGGCTCAAGCGCGACGTTTTTACGCTGCCATTTATCGTTCACGCCTAGACTCAGAGCTAAGTTTCGACAGCGGCTTGTGGGCATGCGCCCATGAGCTTCCAGACGTTTGGAGGAGTGTATGAGTCCTGGGATGCCCAAGAGCAAGGTGCTCTACCTGCTGCCGCTGCTGGCGGCTATCCTGGCCGTTCTCGGCCCGGCCGTAGTGCCCGTGTCCGGTGCTACACCAAGTCCGGCAACGATCAGGGCCGAGAGCTGGACCGGCTCTCCTACGGGGAGTGGCGTCACGCGGTCCGAGACGTACAGCGGTGTTTACCGCACCCGCACCTACATGTCACCCGCGCACCTCACGAGCTTCAGCTTCAACGCTGTCGCGTCTACCTGGGAGGCCTCGCTGCCTCGGGACAGCTCCATACGGATCTGGTTCCGTGCGAGCGCGGACGGGCAGGCTTGGTCGCAGTGGACGGCAGTAGCCTCCGATGACGACGGCGGGATGAGGTCGGGCCGCAACTACGGCAACCTGCAGGTGATCTCCGGCACTCAGGCGCAGTACAGGGTAGACCTGGTTGCACCGACTGCCAGGCCGATGCCTTCGGTGAGCTCCGTCTCCTTCACGTTCATCAACTCGAAAGATGGGCCGGGCCCTGGTGATCTCTCCGCGAGCACGCCGGGCGTGGCTTACGCCGCCTAGGCCGCGCCGCGCATCATCAGCCGCGCGCAGTGGGGAGCGCAGGAGGGGTTGCGATTCGACGATGCGGGCCGCGAGATCTGGCCTCACGAGTACACAACGCCGACAAAGGCGATCATCCACGAGACAGTGACACTGAACAACGACCCTAACCCACCCGCTACAGTGAGAGCCATCTACTATTATCACGCCGTCGTCCGTGGGTGGGGCGACATTGGTTACAACTACCTCGTGGACGCCGGGGGCAATATCTACGAGGGACGCCACGGTGGGGAGAACGTTGTCGGTGGTCACGCAAGGTGCTTCAACTGGGGCACGATAGGGATCGCGGCGCTCGGAGAGTACAACAGCGGACGGCCCACGGCCGCCCTGCTGCAATCGATAGAGAACTTGCTCGCCTGGAAGCTCGACAAGTACAACATCAACCCCAAGGGCAGAGGCGTGCTCGGCTCCTACGCGCCCAAGGACATTGGGAACGTCGCCACCCACGCCGACCTGTTCGGCACTTGTGGCAACACGCACGCGGATCCCGGCATCCTCTTGCGGCGGGAGCTTCCCGCGATGATCGACCGGTTGGCGAGGAGACTAGGGTCTAGTCGGGCCGACGCACCGCCGTCGCCAATGCCGCCACCGCCACCGCCGA
>JADDPT010000021.1 GCA_016781735.1 Rubrobacter sp. | reverse complement strand
GCCAGACTTCTAGTCGGGCGAGCGTCCTCCTATGGCGATTATGACGCTAGATCAGGGGCGGCGCTGTCAACTACTTTACAATCGGGCAACCGATCTGGCCTCAAGAAAGCGGCCGGCTTCCCCTGACAGCGGGTCAGGTACGCTCAATGCTCTGAGCGTGGTCAGCGGCTGGACTCTTCCTGTCCTGGATCCCACAACGATTGGTGTATCCGATGCTTGTAGACTCCTTTCTCAAGCCTGAGTCGCTTTTGACGGGGTTCGGGCGGTCGCGCTAGAATTGGCCACGTATTCAGGAGTCTTGCAGCCTTATGGACAGCAACGAGCTACGCGCGCGCTACCTGGCGTTCTTCGAGGAGAGGGGGCACACCGTTGTGCCGTCGTCATCGCTCGTGCCGGCGAAAGACCCGACACTGCTGTTCAGTAACTCCGGCATGGTCCAGTTCAAGGACGTCTTCACGGGACAGGAGCAGAAGCCATATACTCGCGCGACCACAGCGCAGAAATGCGTGCGAGCAGGGGGCAAGCATAACGACCTGGAAGAGGTTGGCCCGAGCCCCAGGCACCACGTCTTCTTCGAGATGCTGGGTAACTTCTCGTTCGGCGATTATTTCAAGCGAGAGGCGATCGAATATGCTTGGGAGTTCTCCACCCGTGTACTCGGGCTAGATCCCGCGCTGATCTGGCCGACGGTGCACTACACTGACGACGATGCATTTGCGCTCTGGCAGGAGGTGGCTGGCCTGCCGGCGGAGCGCATCACGCGCCTGGGTGACGCAGACAACCTGTGGCAGATGGCCGACGTGGGGCCTTGCGGATACAACTCTGAGCTGTTCTACGACCGCGGCGAGCGGTACGGGTGCGGTGAGGCGGACTGTCGACCGGGCTGCGACTGTGAACGCTTCTGGGAGTACTGGAACCTCGTTTTCATGCAGTACTACCAGGACGAGCACGGTACCCGCACCCCTCTTCCGAGGACGAATGTGGACACGGGCATGGGCCTGGAGCGTACCGTGGCTATCCTACAGGGCGCTGAGTCGAACTATGATACTGACGTCTTCGAGCCGATCATGGCGAAGGTCCAAGAGCTCACTGGTCAAACAGACGAGGATCGGGCGCGGGAGTACGTTGCGTATCGGGTGATTGCGGACCACAGTCGCGCGGCCGCGTTCCTAATCGCGGACGGCGTACTGCCGGGCAACGAGGGACGCTCATACGTACTTAGGCGCATACTCCGCCGGGCCATGCGCTTCGGCAGGCGGCTCGGTCTGGAGCAGCCGTTCCTGGCGGCGACCACGGGCGCGGTTATCGAGAAGATGGGCGCGCACTATGGCGAGCTCGTGGACAAGTCGGACGTTATACGTGACACCGTAACGCGTGAGGAGGAGCACTTTGCTCGTACTCTCTCGCAGGGAGTTGGCAGGCTCGACGCTCTCATCGACAATCTCCTGGCTGCTGGTCAGACGGAACTATCCGGTGAGGAGGCTTTCCGCCTATACGATACGTATGGCTTTCCTCTCGACCTGACGGTCGAGCTGGCCGAAGACCGAAACCTCACTGTCGATCGCGACGGCTTCGCCCAAGCGCTGAGCAGGCAGAAGGAGCGCAGCCGGGGCGCGAGCACCTTTACGGCACGCGTGCCCGCTGCATATTGTCAACTCACGGGCCCTGCAACCGTATTTGTCGGGTACGACGCGCTGGAGGACACCGGCCGCGTACTGTCACTCGTGGTGGGCGACGATCACGTAGACGAGGTGGTGGTCGGTCAAGAGGCTCAGGTGCTGCTGGACCGTACTCCGTTCTATGCGGAGTCGGGTGGTCAGGTTGGAGACACGGGCGTGATCACGGGGCCCGACGGTGATTTCGAGGTGCTTGACACGCAGCGCCCTGTGCCTGGCTACGTGCTTCACCGGGGTAAGATGCTGCGCGGCAGGCTCCGGGTGGGTCAGGACGTGGACCTCTCCGTCAACAGGGAGCGTAGGCTGGACGTCGCGCGCAACCATACGAGCACGCACATCCTACACAAGGCGCTCCGAGACACTCTCGGGCCGCATGCGAGGCAGGCGGGCTCGCTCGTCGCGCCCGACCGGCTGCGCTTCGATTTCACACAGCCCGCGGCCGTAGGTACCGAGGAACTGCTGGAGATCGAGAACGTGATCAACGGCAGGACACTGGACGACCGGCAGGTGTCGGCGCAGGAAAAGCCGTATTCCGAGGCTGTGGCAGGCGGCGCGATGGCACTGTTCGGCGAGAAGTACGGCGATCTCGTGCGTGTCGTAAGCATCGAAGGCTACGGGAGTGAGCTGTGCGGCGGGACGCACGTGCACCACACTGGTGAGATAGGTCCGATCTACATCACGGGTGAGAGCAGCATCGGAAGCGGTATTCGCCGGATAGAGGCTCTGTCAGGCCGGGGCGCAACTGAGTACGTTCGCGAACGACTGCAGGTGCTGGAGCGGCTCGGGTCGTCGCTGCGGGTGCCGGCGCTGGAAGTCGAGCGCCAGGTGACCACCTTGCAGGAGCGCGTGCGCGAGCAGGAGAGGCAGCTTGCGCAGCTGCGCCGTCAGCTCGCCGGCGGCGAGTTAGACGCGATGCTTCGTCAGGTACGGCAGGTAGACGGCGCTCAACTGCTCGTTTCTCGCACGGAGGCGCCGAGCCGCGAGGCGATTGCGGAATTGGCCGACAGACTCCGGGACCGCCTGGGATCGGGCATTGTCGTGCTTGGTGGCGTGCCATCCGGGAAGCCGAGCGTGCTGGCGGTCGTGACGCCCGACGTCGTCGAGCGTGGCGGGCACGCTGGGCGGCTCGTGAAGGAGGTCGCGGGCGTGATGGGCGGTGGTGGCGGCGGCAGGCCGGATCGCGCCGAGGCTGGTGGGAAGAACCCGGACAGGCTCGACGACGCTCTTGGCAGCGTGGAGGATCTGGTCGCGCGCCAGCTCGCACGGAGCTAGATACATGGTCGCGATGGGGATAGACCCTGGCGGCAGGCGTATCGGGATAGCGCTCAGCGATCCCACTGGGCTGCTCGCCAGCGCCCACAGCGTGCTGCGCCGCACCTCGCTGGAGCGGGACCTCGAGGCGCTACGCAGGGTAGCGGAGGAGCACCGTGTAGAGGTGATTGTCGTTGGTCTGCCGCTGCACCTCTCGGGGCGGGAAGGTGAGGAAGCCGAGCGAGCCCGCGCGTTCGCCGCTCGCGTAGAGGAAAGCCTGGGCTTGCCGGTGCAGTTGGTGGACGAGCGTCTGTCGTCTCGTGAGGCAGAGCGGCAACTCCTGGAATCCGGTGTTCGCCGCGATCGCTGGAAGGACCGTCTCGATGCCGTCGCCGCTGCTGTCGTCCTACAGGGTTATCTCGACAGCATTCGCATCAGGCGAGGTCCGTAACACTACTACCACGTGGACGTCCTGTCGGGATGCGAGCTCGCTTGGGGTCCCCGGCAGCGGCCATGGCGTGTGCTCTATCTGCCTCCAGCAGTATCTCGCACTTCCCGATGCTACGAGCGCACATCGGGAGTTAGGATGCCCGCGATCAACGCGTGAGAAATGGACAGGTATTATTGATTACTGAAGTAAGCGAGTGCCTGACGAATCCTGTCCTCAGTGGTCAGTGATCCATCCGTTGGAACGCTGCGGGCAGCGGCCATAGCCTCACCTGAAGACCAGCCGAGACTGACAAGTGCGCCGACCACGTCGTCCATGCCGGGAGAAAGTGATATGTCAGGTGCGTATTGCCCGTCCCCTGCAGCCACCTTGCTTCTCAGCTCGAGCACGACCCGCTCAGCGAGCTTCTTCCCCACGCGTGGCGCGCGAGACAGGAAGCCCGAGTTTCCACCCGCGATGGCGGCCTGAATCGCCTCTGTCGCGCCCAGCCCAAGGATGCTCAACCCGTGCCCGGGTCCTACGCCCGTTACGGAGATCAGCAACTCGAAGAGGTGTAACTGCTCGTGCGTAGAGAAGCCGTACAGGGTGAGGGCGTCCTCGCGCACTTGCAGGTGAGTCAGCAGGCGCACCGCCTCGCCGACGTCGCCTACATCGGAGATGACGGTAGCTGGGACGAGCAGTCGCAACCCGACCCCGCCAACTTGCACCACGAGCCTGTCGGCTCCCTTCGACTCGATTATCCCTCTCACGGACGCGATCATCACTACCTCCCGGTTCGATTATAGGTTCGGCTCCGTTCCGTAGTCCACACGAGTCGACCAAAGGGATAGACAGGGACGATCTGGAGGTAGCGCAGGTACGTCGGCCCGGCTGGGGGCGCAACTGGTACCCGCGCCATGTACCATGCACCTCGTATACGGGAGCACGGGAAGGAGACAGATATATCCACAATCGGAGTAAGCGAGCGAACCGGAGCCGCGTTCGTGGAAGATGCGGTAGACCTGGAGGTCCAAACGCAGCCAAACGGGGTCGAGCTCACACTCGCCACAGTAGAGACGTTCGATGGCATGGGTGCTCTCGCGTTCGACAACGACGAGCGAGTGCTACCTCCTACAACTCGGCTGCCGTTCGACGGGGATGGCTGGCTCCACCTACAACCCGGTGCGTACAAGATCCGATTCAATGAGACCGTCTCGGTTCCCGTGGATCGATACGCTATCGCTCGACCCCGCTCGAGCCTGCTCAGGATGGGCGCCTCGACGCCGACCGCGCTATGGGACTCCGGATTCATCGGCAAGGGGGAGGGGCTGCTTGTGGTCCACAACCCCCATGGCATCCGGATTCGCAAGGACGCACGTCTCATCCAGCTCGTATTCGTGCAGTTATCAGAGCCAGTTGAGAAGGGTTACGACGGTCGGTATCAGCGCACAGGGTTGTGAGGCTACACCGATAGCGTTTCCGACGTCCCTTCGGTGAAGGGCGGCTCTGCGTGTTTAACCGAACCCTGGACCCTGTAGCCGTGCCTTCTGGCTATCCATCTCGCGGAACGGTGCCAGCCGGGCTACGGGCGCAGCCCGACCGCCGTTCCATTCAGTCAGCGCCCGCGGTCAGGTGAGGAGCCTGCCGCGCGCTCGGCAAGGGGAAATCGACGAGGAACCTCAGGGCGTTTTGCCGTTCTGCGCTGCGGCGAACTCGACGTCCTTGCGTAGGCGGCTAGGGGTTGGCTCCCGCTGGCCCTGATATTTTGAGCCGCGTAGAGGGCCGTACGGCCGGGCCACCGGGCCGGTCTCCAGGAGAGTGAGCTGGCAGATACGCATCCCGGCGTGTAGCGCCACGGGTATCTTGCCGATGTTCGATATCTCCAGGGTGATGTTGCCCTCGAAGCCGCAGTCAATGAAGCCCGCGGTGGAGTGAACCACTACTCCCAGCCGGCCAAGGCTGCTGCGCCCTTCAAGGCGACCCACGAGATTCACCGGAATGCGCACGTACTCCAACGTCGAGCCAAGCACGAATGCACCAGGGTGGAGGATGAACGGCTTGCCGTCCTCCTGACGCACAAGCTCGGAGATTGAGTCCAGATCTACATCCTGGGTCGGGTCGATCAGATGGTGCTGCGCGTAGTTATACACGCGGAAGCTGTCACCGAGCCGCAGGTCAACCGAGGCGGGCTGCACCTGCACGTGAAGGTCCACCGGCGGGTCGAAGGAGACCCGGCCCGCCTGGATCGCCTCGATGAGCATCGTATCAGAGAGTATCATCTGCGTTCCCTTCCCTTATGGGCGAGCCCACCGGCCCGCCGTGTTCGTCGTGTGTGAAGATGTTCAGGGGGCGGGACAACTCGCCCCCAAGTGTATTTACGATGCCCGTTCCTTGCTGAAACCGCGAGTGATGAACGACAGCGTGCTGACGGTCGTGAGTTCCTTGTATGCCTCTGCGTAGCCCGGCTTGAGCTTGACGGCGTGTCGCAGCTCGCTTGTCGCGAGATCGTACTTCTTGAGTCTCTTGTAGACTACGCCGAGATTGCGATGGTAGAGTGCCTCGTCCGGCTCCAGCCTGACAGCCATCTCATATTGCTCACGCGCCTCTTCCGGCATTCCCTGTGCCTCGTAGAGGGCACCCATCTCGTTGTACGCGCTCGCGTTCTCTGCGTCGAGGTCAAGCGCACGAACGAGGGCGTCCCTTGCTTCGTCGAACCACCTGAGTTGCCTGCAGAGGCTGCCGGCGCGTATCTCGAAGGTCGCGTTGGACGGTTGGAGCCGGATAGCCTCACGCTGCTCCCCGAGTGCGAGCTTCAGCTTGCCCTGGCTCTCGTAGACGAGGCCGAGCTCCGAGTGCGCGGCGTCGTCGTCCGGTTGCAGCTCGAGAGCGCGCTCCCACGCGGCCGCTGCCTCATCCAGGCGTCCCAGCCCGGTGTACAGCCTGCCTGCGCGCTTGTAGAGCCCAGTCTGCGAGCTGTCCAGCAAGAGCGACTGGGCGATGTGGCTGATCGCCTCCTCCGGCCTGCCAAGCTGTTCCAGTACCTCGCTCAAGCCCGCGTGAGCAGCTGTGGAGTCGGGCGCGAGTCGCGCCGCCTCCGCTAGTCTCTCGGCTGCCTCCTCGTGCCTCCCAAGCCGTGCCAGCGCGAGACCGAGGTGAAGGTGCACCTCGGCGCCTTCCGGCTCCAGCTCGAGCGCCCGAGCGAACTCCTCTGCGCCACGTGCCCATTCGCTCGCCTCGGTGTACAAGCAGCCCAGGCGGAACCGCCACTCGAAGTTACGAGGCTCCAGCCACAGAGCCCGGCGCAGGCTCTCGATTGCCTCGTCCCTGTTGCCCAACTTCTGGTGGATCTCAGCCGCACGATAGACGTACGTCGCGCCTTCCGGGTTGAGCTCCACCGCCTGGTTGTACTCCGCGAGCGCTTCCTTGTAGTACTCCTGCGACTCCAGTAGCGCAGCGAGCTCGAAGTGCCACGTCGCGCGGTTCGGCTCAAGCGCCACCGCGCGGCGCAACTTCTCGATGGCCTGCCTTGGCTGCCGGAGGTCCTGGTACGTGATCGCTGCGTTGCGGTTGTATGACCCGTTCTCCGGGGCGAGCTTGAGAGCGTGCTCGAACTCCGACAGCGCCTCGCGGTGCTGCCCCTGCGCCCTGCACGCCAGGCCAAGCTCGTTGTACACATCCGCGTCGTGCGGCCCGAGCTCTGCTGCCTGATGCAGCGCCTTCACGGCTTCGCGGTAGCGCCGTAGTTGCCTGTAGGTGGCTCCCAGCCGCCGCAGGTTGGTCGTGTCCTCTGGCGCGAGCTCCGCTGCCCGCTCGAAGTTGAGCAGCGCCTCGGCGTGCCGGCCCGTTGCAGCATACGCTGCCCCTAGCTCGGATAGGGCGAGCGCGTGTTCCGGGTCGAGACGCACGGCTTGCCCAAGCACCCGGACGGCTTCCTCGTACTCGCGCAGCCGGCGATGTGTTCGGCCGAGGTTGTATAGGAAGACCGACTCCTCGGGTTCGAGCTGGGTAGCGCGGCGGAACTGCCGGAGCGCGTCCTCGAAGGAGCCGTCACGCTCGTACGTCTCGCCAAGCTCGTTATGCCAGGCGGCGTTGCCAGGCGATAGCTCTATCGCCTCCTCCAGCTCTGCTGCCGCCTCAGCGTAGCTCGTGCAGGATGACCTGGTCAGCATCCTGGCTTGACGTAGTGCCTCCTCGCGCACACGCAGCTTGCGCATCGCAACGCCAAGTGCGTATCGGTACATTGCCTCCCGCGGTTTCTGCGCAACGGCCTGCTTGAGCGACTTGTACGCTTCTTCGAGGCGGTCCGCCTCGGCATGTAGTAGTCCGGACTCGTACAGCGTTGCCGCGTCGTTCGGAGCGATCTCAAGCGCACGCTCGATCGCGGCAGATGCCTCGCTGAGCCGGCCCAGCGCTCGGGCGGCGGCGCCTACCTGCCGGTGGTATGCCGGCTCGGTGGGCACAAGCATCGCAGCCTGCTTGTAGAGCGCGAGGGCGGCGGTGTGCTCGCCCGTTGCTTCCTGGATGCTCGCCAGCTCGGCAATTGCCTCTGCGTCGTCGGGGGCTTGCTTGAGTGCCTCTCTAGCGCTCTCCAGGGCCTCGTCCAGCCTGCCGGCATCGCGCAGTACCCCTGCGGTGTAGCGGTGATACCGTGACCTCGCGGGCTGCAACTCGATGGCGACGCGCAGGTGCTTGAGCGCCTGCTCGACTCTGCCGCGCTCGTGGTGAAGCCGCCCGAGAACAAACTGCCACTCCGCCTCAGCGGGCTGGAGTTGCACTGCCTTCTCGACCTCGAACACGGCGTCCTCGACCGAATCGCGCTGCTCGAGCAGGAGTCCCAGGTTGTAGTGATACTTGGCATTGGAAGGCGCGAGTTGGATCGCCTCGGTGAACAGCTCGTGCGACTCTTCATGTCTGCCCAGCGCCTGCATCACGAGCGCCATCTGATGATGGGGCTCCGGATATTCGGCGTCGAGTGCGTTGGCTTCTTTCAGTCTCTGAATAGCCTTGTCGTACCGGCCTTGCTGCCGGAGCACGTTGCCGGCATTGCACACGAACACCGGTTCCGACGGCTTGAGCTGCGCGGCCGTCTCGAACGCCTGCAGCGCCTCATCAAGCCATCCCCGGCGCTCGTAGCAGATACCGAGATCGTTGTGCCACGATGCTACGTCGGGTTGCAGCCGGACGGCCTCCTGGAGCTCCGCGCTTGCCTCGTCGTACCTGTTCAGCAACTTGTATGTGATGCCCGCGTCTCGGTGGTAGAGACCATTATCTGGTTCGATCGAGGTGGCCTTGAGGTAGGAGGCCAGGGCCTTCTCTCGCTGGGCAAGCCCAGCATAGGAGCGTCCCAGATCGTGCCACCAGTGTGCCTGTGATGCGTCTGCCTCGACTGCGAGATCGAGTGTCTGAGTCGCCTGGGCGTATCGCCGGAGCCGTAGGTAGCAGGCGCCGAGCCTCCACCTGTACAAACCGTTGCCGGGCTCTCCCTCGACAGCTCGAGCATGCTGGACGATCGCCTTCTCGTCCTGGCCCTGCTCTCCGAGCAACAAACCCAGCTCACTGCGCGCAGCGGCGCAGTCCGGGTCGCGGTCCAGCACGCTCCGCAGCAGTTCGTTAGCACGGTCGTGCTCGCCGCCTTCCCGTAGCATGGATGCGAGCCGGGCGCCGTAGGCGTTGTTTCCGGGCTCGAGACTCACCGCAGCCTGCAGCGCTGCAAGTGCGGACCGACGCTGTCCCGCTTGTTCGAGCGCATCCGCGAGGTCAGCCTGTGCAGCCGCGTTGTCGGGCCGCAGGGAGACAGACCGCTGTAGCGCTTCCGTAGCCGCCTGGCGGGTCCCCGTGCGGAGGCACGCAACCCCATACAGATGCAGGTACGTGGGGTCCTCCGGCGCCGCGGACAGCGCGTGCCTGAACTCCGAGAGCGCGTCCTCCCACCGGCCGGTGGCGCTGAACGCCTGGCCGAGCTCCGCGTGCGCCTCCCCGCTTCCGGGGGCCAGGTCCACTGCGCGGGTGAGGAAGCTCAACGCCTCGTTGAGCCTGCCGTGCCTGCGAGCGACGGAGCCAAGAGCGAGCGTGTAGGCGGGCTCGCGGTTATCCAGGCGCACTGCCTTGCGCAGGTGGCCGAGCGCAGCATCGACAGCCCCAAGATCGTTCAGTACCAGCGCCAACTGGTGGTGCGCTTCGGGCAGCTCTGACTCCAGCCGGACGGCCTCCTGACAGGCGTCGAGCGCCTCCTGGTAGTTGCCCATAGCGCGTAGTGCGCCTCCCAGGTGTGCCCAATAGGCTGCCTGCTCAGGCTCGTGGCGGACTGCGGTCCTGTAGTAGCCTAGTGCGCGCGGGATGTCGCCCCTCGCCGCGGCGAGCGTGCCCATCTCATCCTGTACCGCGCCACACGTTGGACGCAGTTCTCGAGCGCGTTCGATCTGCTCGTGAGCTCTGCCCAGGTCACCCGCCTTCCTGGCGCTGCGGCTAAGGGCCACGAGGTAGTCAGGCTCCTCGGGCTCTAACTCGAGCGCGCGAGCGTAAGCTGCTACCGCAGCCTCGGCGTCGCCCCGCGCCTCGTATATCCGTCCCCACTCGTAGTGGGCACGACCGAAGTTCGGCCGAGCCTCCAGGGCAGCCTGCAGCGAGCGCTCGGCCTCTTCCATCCGGCCGACCATGTGCAGCACTATGGCGGCGTTAAGGTGGTATTCAGGCAGGCCGCCGCTAAGCTCGATGGCCCAGCGGTACTCCTGTATGGCATCGTTGAGCCTGCCGCCCTCGGTCAGCGCTTCCGCGAGGAGCCCGCGTTTGGACGCGTCACCGGGGTTGAGCGAGCTGGCTGTGCGCAGCGCCTCGATGGCCTCCACAGGTTGTCTGAGTGCCCGGTAGGCGAAGCCCACTTCGACGTGGTATTCCGCTTGTCCCGGAGCCAGCTCGACGGCCCTCTCGAACTGCACGAGCGCTGCCTCTGGACGTCCGGTTGCCAGATACAGACAGCCAAGCTCGTTGTACGCGTCCGCGTAGGTCGGGTCCAGTTCGACCGCGGTTGCAAGCTCCCGCTCCGCCTCCTCTGTCCGACCCAGCGCACGCAGAACCGCGCCAGCTGAGCGCCGATACAGTGGTTCTGACGGATGGATGTCGCATGCGCGCAGGTACTCCGCTAGCGCGGCCTCTGTCTTGCCCTGCCTTTCCAGTACCGCGCCAAGCTCGTTGCGCGCCGGGGCGTGGTCTGGCGATAGCTCGAGCGCGCTACGCAGCGCAGCCTCGGCATCGGAGTACTGCTGCGTGCCGGCGAGCACAGCGCCCAGGCTAGTCCTGTAGGCTACGTTGCTCGGCTGCAGTTGTACCGACTCGCGCAGCAGGGCGGCGGCCGGCTCAAGGGATCCCTGAAGCTTGTATATGCCTCCAAGCTCGTGTTGAGTCAGCGCGCACTCTTGCTTGAGACTCTCGATCACCTCCTTGAGTCGCACGGTGGCGAGCTCGTACTGGTTCGAAAGTGCTAGAGCGATGCCGAGGTTACGTCGGTATGCGACGCTGCCGGGCTCGCGCTCCAGCGCTAGCTCATATTCTCGGAGAGCGGAGCCCAAGTCGCCGCGCGCCTGATGAACTGCTCCGAGCCTGTAGTGAACCTCCGCGCTGTCAAGCTTGCCCTTTATGGCGCGGGTGAGCTCTTCCGCGGCCTGATCGAGATGTCCCAGCTCGGCGAACGCCGCGCCGAGGTACAGGTGTGCCTGCGCGTCCAGCGCCGCGCTTTGCGTGATGTTGCTCCAGCTCTCCGGCGGCTCGTTGGCCGTGAGGCACTCGACCGCCAGGCGCACCAGGGCCGGGTTCTCGCCGTTACCCATAATGTCAGTTAGCATGGCTGGCTTGTCGGGGTGTAGTCCGTATAGCAGGGTCAGTGCAGGTGTCCATTTGTCGCGCGCGGCTTCCGTGTTCGCGTACGCCTCAAGTGATCCAGCCGACTCGACGTGGAGCAGCAATGCGTGCGCTATGTACGCCTCACGCATCACCCTGCTCGCGAAGCGGATGCACGCCCGGGAGTTGGTGCTGAGGAGTGTGCCCGAAGACAGCAGTATCTCGAGCGTCTGTTCCGCTGCGTCGGCGTCTCCTGAGGATGCTGCGAGTACGGAACGGGCGTGCTCGCGTGTGACTTCGTCGACCTCGTCAGTGTGCATCGAGAAGGCGAGCGCGGCCAGTCCACGCATCAGGGTCCGGCTCTGCGCCCGCGAGCTCTGCGGCCGGGCCTTCTTCGCCGCGTGTACCAGCATCCTACGGTTCATCCCCAGCAGGAGGTGTCCCAA
This sequence comes from Rubrobacter sp., assembly GCA_016781735.1. Lineage (GTDB taxonomy): Bacteria > Chloroflexota > Chloroflexia > Thermobaculales > Thermobaculaceae > LC3-1. Next base: position 5,226 of record JADDPT010000021.1, on the reverse strand, counting down.
AGTCTGAGGCGGGGTCTTTGCCTCGCACAGTTCCTCTCGCGCGCACTCGACCGATCGAGCAGTGGTCACTGCGGCGAGGCTCCTGGGATCGGAGAGCAGCCGCGCCGTCAATGGTCCGTCCGTCACGCCGGCGAGCGCGGCTTGTGCCTCCAGAGCACCTATCTCCTCGATGCGCCGCACCTCGCACCGCTCGAACCATACGCGGTAGAGGGGATACTCGTCCTCGCGGCAGCTAACCAGGTAGGAGTGGGAAGTCCCTGGGCGGTCCACTGTAGCGGCAATCTCCGCGGCGGCTTCCAACTGGACTTCGGGTCGGAGCTCGTCGAGACCATCGTACGCCACCAGCAGCGGGTAGTTTTGAACGACGCGTGAAGCGAACTGCTCGTCCGGCAGCTCAATTCCTGCCCTTTCGAAGGACGCCGCCACGACGGCAGCAATATGTAGGTCCTCGGCTTCCGCGAGCGGGACGAGCACAGGTATACGCTGATCGTCAGGCGCGAGCAGGCGAGTGTCAGCGGCTTCCTTGGAACTCCATTCCAGAGTGCGTATTGCGATGCCGGACACGATCTCCCGGAGGAGCGTCGACTTGCCCGACCCGGCCGCTCCCAAGACGACCAGACGGTTGTAAGACTGCGCAGCCTGCGCTGCCGAGATCCCCTGGCCACCCTCGTTCGGGCGGCCGAGGCGGAGGGCAATATGCTCCGGTGAGCGTTTGGGCCGGTTACGTGCCAGGGCTTCCAAGTAAGCCCTGATGTACTGCCCATCGGTATCCGGCGTCGCGCCGGGGGTGATCGAGCGCCTGGTGTAAGTCGTCATGCGGCCTCCCTGGCTTGCAGAGCCAACTTTCTCAGGGTAGTGTCGCATGGCGCATGAGGCCGAGGCTACGGTCCGGCGTAAACATCGGGTAAAGACTGGAGAGGCACCCTGCCGAGATCAAGCCGGCAGAGCGGTACGGCGGTGCCCGGTTGGGTACGGCGGTCGGCAGCACGGAGCTGCCGTCGCTGGATCGCTGCCTGGCTAGGACAGACCGGTGAGGCGGGACGCTACTTGCTCATCTGCGGGTCGAGCGCGTCCCGGACACCGTCGCCCAGGAAGGTGAAGGCGAGCATGATGAGCGCGATCAGGATGGCCGGCATGAGGACGAACTCCGGCGTGCTCTGGATTGCTCCGAAGCTGTCGTCCACCATGCTGCCCCAACTCGCCGTCGGCGCCTGCACGCCTAGTCCGATAAAGCTGAGCGTCGCTTCTGCCAGAATGGCCGAGGGGACGCCGAACGCAATCGAGACTATGATCGGCGCAAGAGAATTGGGCAGGATGTGCCGCCACAGGATGCGCCGAGTGGGTGTGCCCACCGCGCGCGCGGCTTCGACGAACTCTTTCTCCTTGAGGCTGAGTACCTGTCCCCTCACGAGCCTGGCCATGTCCACCCAGGCGAAGATAGCGAGGGCGCCGAAGAGGAGTACGAGACCACCGAGCAGTTGTCCTATCCATCTGTCTCGGAACGCGACCTGAAGGATGATGAAGAAGAGGAGGGCCGGGAATGCATAGATCACGTCTACCAGCCGCATGATCAGATTGTCCCAGCGCCCGCCCAGCCAGCCGGATAATATACCGACCGACACGCCGAGCAGGGTTATGATCGTCACCGGAACGAAGCCCACCAGCATGCTCACCCGGGCGCCATACAAGAGCCTGCTCAACTCGTCTCTTGCCGCGGTGTCCGTTCCGAGGATATATCGGGGATCGGACTGGTCCGACCAGAACGGCGGAGTGTACGGCAGCGCATCCATTGCAGCGACATCGGGGTCATGGGGCGCGAGGACAGGGGCGAAGATGGCAATGAAGGCCATGAAGAGTATCCAGGCTGCTCCGAGCAGAGCCATCCTGTTCTTTTTGAGCCGCCGCCATGCATCGGACCATAGACCTCGCGGCTTGTTTGTGCCTGCGGCTTGCTTGAGACTAGTCAGCTGTTCTGTTTTGGCTACGGTCATTTCTGTCCCCTCGCGCTCCAACCAAGATTTCTAGGCCGCCTTTACACGCGGGTCTACAAACCCGTACGCAATGTCCACCAGAAGGTTTCCGATGGCGACGGCGAACGCGTAGATGAGTGTAGTCGCCATTATCAGAGGGTAGTCTCGCGCTATTATGCTCTCGAGGTAGAGCGTCCCGATACCAGGCACGCCAAATACCTGCTCGATGATTAGCGTTCCCGTCACCAACGCTGCGAGCAGGGGGCCAAGGATCGTCACTATTGGGATGAGGCCCGCGCGGAAGACATGTCGCACGGTAATCGCCTGCTTGGTCAGGCCCTTCGCCCTCGCCGTACGGATGTAGTCCTGTCGGACGATCTCGAGTATGCTGGCCCGCGTTAGACGGGCGATAAAGGCCGCTGAGCCGAGACCCAGTATGAGACTGGGCAATATGTAGCTCTTGAAATCATCGTTCCAGAGCACGGGGAAAATCTCAATTTTTACTGCAAAGAGGGCCAGCGCGAAGATGCCGAGCACAAAGCTCGGTATCGTATACGCAGCAGTCGCCAAGAATAAGCTAAGGTAATCCACCCAGGTATTCTGCCTGAGCGCGGCGAGCACTCCAAGAGGAATACCGACTACAATCGCCACTAAAAAGGCGTAGACGCCGAGTCGAAACGAGACAGGGGCCCGTTCCTTGAAGAAGTCTGAAACCGGCCGATCGGACTCCTGGTAAGACACGCCCCAGTCGAACTGAACGGCGTTACCAAGGTAGTTGAGGTATTGCTGGAACAGGGGCCTATCGAGCCCGTACTTCGCGTTGAAAGATGCGCGAAGGCTTTCTGGAATCTTCTCGCCCTTCGCATCGAACGGGCTGCCTGGAGTCATCTGCATAAGGAAGAAGGTCAGAGTAGCGACCAGCCAGAGAACCGGGATAATCCACAAGGTGCGGCGTATTAGAAAGCTTGCCATCTTTAAGCTCCTGACAGTTTGCGACGAATGAGATAGACAAACTTTGAGTTGGAGAGCACATACACCTAAGATGCGATAGAGAAATGCCGTGAAGAGGGTCTCACCGCCCCCTCCGATACGGAGGGGGCGGTGAGCTTGGAGAAGTGGTACTTACTCCTTCTCGTTCGTCACGTAGATGGATTCCGACTGGCGCGCCAGACCGAGAGGGTCACCAGGGTAGTCGACGTAACCCTTGACGTACGGCTTCACCAGCGAGAGTACCTCGCCGTGGTTCGTGAAGATAGCAGGTGCCAGTTCGGCCAGACGTGCGTCCGCCTGCGCGTATAGTGGCGCGGCCTCCTCGACGTCAGCGATCCTGTCCGCCCGCTGTATCAGATCCAGATACTCCTTGTCGTTCCATCCCAGGGGTGCGAGACTGTTGCTGGGAAGCGGCGCGAACACCAGCGATACCCAGTTCTGCGGGTGCGGGTAGTCCTGGAACCAACCGCTCAGGTAGATGTCCGGGCGCTCCTCGGGCTTCGTGCTCTTGCGTGCAGCGACGAGTTGCACTGGATCAGTTGCCCTCGGCGTGATGTCTACGTTCAGTACCTTCTTGAACTGCTGCGCGTAGAACACCGCCAGCTTCTTCGACAGGTCGTCATCGTTCCGGTACGGGAGGATGAGCTTCGGGAAGCCCTGGCCGTTCGGATACCCACCCTCGGCCAACAGCTGCTTCGCCCGCTCCGGATCGAATGTCTGCTTGGTCTCTTCCTGGTAGCCCGCAATGCCGGGGTAGAGGAATGAGCCTGCAACCTTGCCAACGCCCTGGCGGACCTGCCTGATCGCCAACTCGCGATCTAGCGCTGCCGCAAAGGCCTGCCGCACCTGAACCTTCTGGAACGGCTCGATCGTGTTGTCGAGTGCGATGTAGAACGTCGAGGCCTCAACCGCACGGATGAGTCCGGCGCTCAACTCCTCGTTCCCTTGTACAAGGCGCAGACTCTCACCAGTGATGTCCACCGCGTCGAGGTCTCCGCGCTGGTAGCCCTGGACGAAGCGGGGCTCGTTTACGATGAGCTCATACCGCAGTTTCGCGAGTCGCGGTGTACCGCGGAAGAAGTTCTCGTTACGGTCATAGGAGATGCGGGTCGCGCTGTACTGTGTCAGCTTGAACGGGCCGTTGCCGATGAACGTTTCCGGCTTAGCCCACCATCGCTCGCCACCCTTCTCGACCAGGTCCTGGCGCACCGGGTAGGTCGTCCACAGGCTGAGGATGAAGGCGAAGTATCCGACAGGGCTCTTGATCGTGATCTCAAGAGTTCGCTCGTCCGTCGCCTTGACCTGTACCTTTTCACGCAGTGCCTGCTTCTGGGCGTCCGTCAGCTTGACCTCGTTGCCCTCCGCGTCCACCGTGGACTCGCGGAACTCCTGGCAGCCGACGATGTCGTACATCACGTACGAGTAGTTGCCGGCGACATCGGGGTCGCAGGATCGCAGGATCGCGTTCGCGTAGTCATTTGCCGTTACAGGCTTGCCGTCCGAATAGTTGTGCTCCCGGATCGTCAGCGTCCAGGTCTTGCCGCCGTTAGTGAGCGTGCAACTCTCGGCGCCACCGAAGACTGGCTGGTTCTCCTCGTTTAGGCTGAAGAGTGGTACGAAAACGGGAGAGTTGAACTGGATCTCGTTCACGAAGGAAGAGACCTGAGGATCGCCGTTTTCCGGCTCCTGCTCCAGGTTGTAGACCAGCTCGCCATTCGGGTTGGCGTCCGCAACTTCCTCGAGTGGGCCTAGCTCTCCGGTAACTCCGCAGTCGGCGCCGCCAGCACCAGCGGCTGCGTCATCACCAGTGGCACCGAGGGCCGGCGTACCGCCGACTACCACAGCCGTGGTGTCGATCGCCGTCTCGTCGTCAGTGGCCGGTGTCGTGTCGCCTGTCTGCGCGGCGGCGGTGGGGGTGGTGCCTCCAACTGCCGGGTCTACCGCAGTGGCGGCCGCGGTCGCCACGTCCGTCACCGCTGTCTGTTGCGCAGGCGAGCCGCACGCGGCGAGCACCATGCTTGCGACCATGACTAGCAGCAACATGAACGAGAGACGGAAATTGAACTTGCTAGTGTCCTTCACTAAGACTCCTCCTGATATTCTGCTTCTAGTTGTTTGGGCAGACGCCCAAAAAGGGATCACGGATTGATCCTGGGTCTATCACCTCCCACCATTGTTCAGAGTTGCGAGCCCGTGCTGTTTGCAGGATGCGCGCAGCCTGTATTGGCCGCGCTCGGGCCGCCGTGTTGACTTGGAAGCATTATAG
>JADDPT010000101.1 GCA_016781735.1 Rubrobacter sp. | reverse complement strand
GGCCCAAGGTCCCGTCCAACGAGGATGCGATCGGCGACTTGCGCAATCTGGTCGCTACGGACCCGGCCATAGTCGAGAGGCTCACCGACCTGAAAACGCAGATGCAGGAGGCCGTCACCGACGTCCGCAGAGTAGTGTACGCACTTCGCCCGCCCGCACTCGATGAACTCGGTCTGGTCCAGGCTCTGAGGGTGCACTCAGCGCGCCTGAGCCACGATGGGCTGCAGATCCAGGTAGAGTCACCCGAAGGGCTGCCACCGCTGTCGGCAGCTGTGGAGGTGGCTGTGTACCGGATCGCGCTCGAGTCGCTCACTAACGTGGCGAATCATTCACGGGCACGTAGCTGCACCGTCCGGCTCTCATTAGTCAGCCGGACACCCGGTGCGGACGACCAACGAGGCCCCAACTGGTTGCAGTTGGAGGTAATAGACGACGGTTGCGGGATGAGTCCGGACTCTCGTGCTGGAACGGGTCTGGTGTCGATGCGGGAGCGTGCGACTGAATTGGGTGGTAGCTTCACTATTCAGTCAGAGCCTGGTGGAGGAACCAGGGTCTGCGCACGCTTGCCCGTGGGAGATTCAAATGGCTGAGCAGGTGCCGGGAACGCAGACTATCCGCGTTCTAATCGTGGATGACCACACGCTCTTCCGCCGGGGAATCCGGGCGCTTCTCGCATCGGTTCCCGACATCGAGCTGGTGGGGGAGGCGGCAGGTGGCGAGGAGGCAGTCATCCTCGCAGCGGAGGTTCGGCCCGACGTTGTCCTTATGGACGTCAAGATGCCGGGTACGAACGGCATCGAGGCGACGCGGCGGATACTGCGCGGCGACCCGTCTGCAAGGATCGTGGTGCTGATCATGCTCGAGGACGATGACTCCGTGTTCGCTGCGCTGCGCGCCGGAGCGCGCGGCTACGTGGTGAAAGGCGCGGACGAGTCGGAGATGCTCAGGGTCGTCCGCGCGGTGGCGAACGGAGAGGCGCTATTCGGGCCGGAGATTGCGGAGCGGCTGATTGGCTTCTTCTCCAAAGCCGAACCAGGCGCTGGATCCCGCGCTTTCCCCGATCTCACCGACCGTGAGCGCGAGATCCTTAGCTTGATCGCGCGCGGACTGAGTAATGCTGAGATCGCCAGTCGAACCTTCCTGAGCCCTAAGACGGTGCGCAACCACATCTCCAGCATCTTCGACAAGTTGCAGGTCGCGGACCGTGCCCAGGCAATCGTGCGCGCGCGCGAGGCCGGTATGGGGTACTAGACGCGAATGGGGTAGTAGCGCAACACCGCGCGGTTCAACGGCCGTCTCCGAGCCCAAGTTGGCGCCAACCTCTTGACTGAACGTTCAACTAGGTGTATTCTACGCTTAGTTGAACGTTCAGTCAAGGAGTATCCCGATGCCTGAGGAGAGTGACCGTCGAATGCAGATACTCGATGCAGCGCTCGAAGAGTTCTCCGCGAAGGGATTTCGCGGCGCCACCATCAACAGTATTGCAAGGGCGGCGCGTCTGCAGTCCCAGGCTCTTATCTACTGGTACTTTCCGAACAAGGAAGCCCTGTTTCAAGCCGTTCTCGGGCAGTATGCGCCCATACTCCAGGCGATACGGGACCCCAATGGGCTAATGGATCGCCCGCCTGAGGAGGTTCTCCCACAGCTTGCTACGGCATACCTGAGCTTCGCCGACCAGCCCATAGGGATTCGGCTCGCCAAGCTGGTGATCGGTGAGTCGCTCAGGCGTCCGGAGATGGCTGAAGTGTTCGCCCGCCGGGGACCCTCGGTGGTGTTGTCATTCCTGAAAAGATATCTGAGTCATCAGGTCGACCTCGGCCGCCTGAGACCTCACGACGTCCGGGCCAGTGCGCGGGCGTATATAGGGATGCTCATGCCGCAAATGATGGCCACGGTGTTCCTGCCCGTCTTGAAGAACGATGGGCTCTCGGACGAGGAGCACATCGGTACAGTCACCGATATTTTTCTGCGAGGTCTCGCTCCAGAATCTTAGGAGGCTCCATGAGCGCAATAGAGGTGCAGAATCTTAGAAAGAATTACGGTGGCTTTGAGGCGTTGAGGGGCGTCGATCTCGAGGTCCGCACCGGCTCTCTCTTCGGGTTACTAGGCCCGAACGGTGCGGGGAAGAGCACGCTCATCAAAGCGCTCGTAGGTGCACTCCGCCCGTCCAGCGGAGAGCTGCGTGTGCTCGGACTGGACCCGCTGCGGGAACCGGCAAGGCTGCGAGCACAGATAGGGTACATGCCCCAGTCGCCCGCGCTGTATGAGGACCTGTCCGCCAGGGAAAACGTCCTCTTCTTCGCGAGCGCTCACGGCTCGCCCGATGCGGGCAAACGTGTCGAGGAGGTGCTTGCCTTCGCGGATCTGGCAGAGCGCGCGGACGATCCGGTCCACACCTTTTCCGGTGGTATGAAGAGGCGCGTGTCGCTCGCCTGCGCGCTCGTTCACCAGCCCCGTGTGCTTTTCCTCGATGAGCCGACGGCCGCGGTGGATCCTCATCTCCGTGGCCGCTTCTGGCGCACCTTCCGCGACCTGGCGGCAACCGGCGTGACGCTTTTCATAAGCACCCACCTGATGGATGAGGCGCTCCTGTGCGACGAGGTCGCGATCTTACGGCAGGGAAGCATCCTCGCTACCGATACTCCCCAAGGCCTGCTACAGCGAGGAAGATCAAAGCTTACGGTGCGCTGCGGTTTAGCGGAGCGCGAGCACTTGATCGAGTCCCGTCCCGAAGACCTGGCGGAGGCGCTCCGCGGGTATGGCCTCTATCCAGAAGTGAGCGCGGTGGCAGTACGTGCGGACACACTGGAGACTGTGGTGTTGGGACTTATCGGAGAGGAGGCAGCGCCATGAGACGCACCACGATTGTGGCGCGGCGAGTTGTAAGGCAGCTACGCCGAGACCGGCGACTTCTGGGTCTCTCGGTGGTTGCTCCACTCGTGATCGTCTACTTCTTGAAGTTGTTCTTCGACACATTCCCTCCTGATTTTCCCAAGGCGCGATATGTTGTGCCGGTCGCTGCGTTCCTCGTTCACTTCCTTTCCTTCCTCCTGTGCGCGATCGTGCTCGTGCAAGAGCGCACCGCAGGCACTCTGGAGCGCATGTTCATAAATGGCTACAGGCGCACGGCGATCATCGGCGGCTACCTGCTCGGATACCTCGGCCTGGCAACACTGCAGGCTGTAGTCGCGCTCGCGGAGGTGCTGTTACTGTTCGATCTGGACTACGATGCGGCGACGCTCGGGATGCTCTTTCTAGTGGTGTGACTGCTTGCCATAGCGTCAGTAATGCTGGGCATCTTCGTGTCGACATTCGCTCGGCATGAGGGCCAGGTCTTCCCGTTCATTCCTATGATTACCCTACCGTCTGTCTTTCTCTCCGGACTGCTCGTCAACACGGACCTGCTTCCGGAATGGGCGCGCTGGCTGGGCCATGCTTTTCCGTTGTACTATGCGAACGACGTCATTCAAAAAGTGATCCAGCCTGCCGGCGTGCAGAGCGAGTCGTGGCCGAGCCTCGCGGTCCTCGCGGCCTACAGCGTTGTGTTGCTAGGGCTCGCGTCACGCACGCTGCCCGAAGTTGAATAGATATCTCGATTGGGCGACCTCACAACATCAAGTGGATCCGTGCTATATTGCGGTCGTTCAGTTCGCGCGCGCGGCATGAACCACAGACGCCGCGGATCAGGGGCACCGTGCTATGGGATACCAGGCGAAGTGGCGCGAGTCATGGGAGGACGCGGGATGCCGTCCCTGTGGGCTAGGCCGCGTGCTCTCCGGCGTTCCGTCGCGGCGTAGCCACCGCGCTACTGTGAGCACCCCCCTTCTCCTGACCTTCGAACCTCTGCTTCGCATCGCGGGAGAGGAGCAAGCCCTGTGTCATATGCCGTGCGCACTTCACGACATGCCCGGAAAGGTGCCTCCAGGGACGCTCCTCATCCTGCCGAAATGAAAAGGGTGAGAAATTGCCTGAATGTGTGAAGGTGCTGGTAGCCCCACTCGTGGGGCGCTACATTGATCGGTGGAGGTCGCAGCCACGCCTCCGTGCGTGTGCACCATTAGCGGGCGGACATAGGCAAAGTTGCGTCCTGCGACACTAGCGAGACCGAGGCGCTATGCAGAAGGGGGGTGGAAGACGTGGGGAAGGACTACAAGCTGTGCGGTCCGCCTACAATCAGCTCTGAAGGTTTTCGGGTGGTCCTCGATCGGTGTGGGGCGCCGAGAGAGGTCCGTACGGCGGCGGAGCGCCTGTACGCCGACCTACTCGAGGCCGGGATAGATCCGAACATCGCGCTTGGATTTGCAAGACACGAGCACGGGCTGCGCTGGGAGGGGATGGCTGGCCACACAAAGAGCTGGGGGAATCTCCGGCCCAGACCCGACTGGCCTGGGCCCGTGTACGACCGTGTTCTGGGCCGTTTTGCCAGCCTCCGGGCAGCAATGGCCGCGGGGGCTGCGGACCGCTTCTGCTCATACGATACCTATCGCGACGGCCTGCTCGACTTCGCTAAGAGAATGCGCGAGTACCACCACCAGCGGCGACTCCCGACGGTGAGCAAGGCCATCCCGGTATACGCGCCGGCTAGTGAGAACGACGTCGACACATACGTACGCAAGCTGAATGGTTATTGTACAGCGTGGGAGGAGGAGTTTCCGATGGCATATACGGATGAGAGTGACAAGCTATACGTAGGCAAGGAGTTCACTCCCGAGGAGTTCACTCAGTGGTTTGCCGCCCAGAACCTGGGAGCCAAGCCCTTCAATGCCGTTGGCATCCACCACACGTTCAGACCGGACGCCAGCCAGTGGACCGGCCCACAGCGCCTCAAGGCAGTCTTTGACGACTACTATCACAACCGGGGATGGAGGCCGTGGGGCGTCGGCCCGCACCTCTGGCTGTATGACGGTACCGGTAGCTATAAGCCGAGTCAGCCGCTCGTATACGTCGGTACCCACCCGCGCCACGACGGATACGGCATCGTTGGACGAAACACTCGCTGGCTGCACATCGAGGCCATTGGTTACTACGATTACCAGGAGATGTCAGCCGCGATGGTGGGACTCTACCGCGATGTGATACAGACCGTATGTGGCAACCGGATTCCGATACGAAACTGTGCTCCGGGCCGGGATAACCCTAGTCAGCCCCTTGGACTGTTGTTTCACCGTGACGCCCCGGGCGCCGGCAAGACGTGTCCGGGTCTCACCGTCACCTCCGACTGGTTCTTCCCCGCGATGCAGAAAAAGAGGGATCCAGTGGTGCCAGTGCGAAACGGCAAATTGTTCGTCAAGTGTGGTCGCGCCGAGGGCGTTCCCCGGCTTGCGGCTAAGCCGGCGCGGCTGATGCCAGACTCCAACGTGAGAAAGGCGCCGAGCACGGCCGGGGTGGTGGTCTTCAACGGAGCATCCGACGATGTGAGGGTACTGGGGCTCGAGGATGGTCAGGCTGTCGGGGGCAACAACGTTTGGTATCTGGTGAAGGTAGGCTACAAGTCTAGCGGCGTACCGGATGAGATCGGGTATGCTCACTCGTCCGTGCTTCGCACCCGCAACGTCAAACCGTTCCATGACTCCGGATACGCTTCAAAGGTTCCCAGGCTTTGCGCCAGCCCTGCGCGACTGCTGCATGCCGACTCGGTGCGGCGAGGAGCGAGTACCCACAGCGCCGTGCTTCGAGAGGGCCCGGAGGAAGATGTGCGGGTGATAGGCTGGCAGCTGGGGGAGTCCGTGGGAGGCAGCAAGGTCTGGTACCTCTCGCGGCTGGGATATCAGACTGCGGGCACGGTGGACGAGATAGGGTTCACCCACTCGAGCATCGTGTACGAGCGAGAGGTGGGCCAAAGGTAGCGGCATGTAAGGATAGCCGGTAGGTCTACTCGGATACCCTCACACGCCCAAAGGCACCTCAGCGCTCTCGCACTGCTGTCACGCCGGCGGCTGCGAGAGTGGCCCATGCTATCTCGGGACGGAAGATGTCGCTGTGCGCTCCCGAAGGCGGGCGTCCTTCGGTGATAACCTCATTGCCGTCTAAGTTGACTATCGTGCCGGGCGCGAAGGGGTAGTCGGTTCCGACAACGCCAAAAAACGCTTCCGTGGCGCCTACTGCCTGCGCGCCGCCGTACCCCATAGCGCCCCAGCGGTAGAAGCGGTCTTCCGCGGCAGCGGCATCCTGTCCCGCAGCGATTGAGGCGAGCGGATAGAACCGGCCAACAGCCGAGTCGTGCGTAGAATGTGTGACTACCAGTGGGCCGTCCACCTTCGCTTCATGCCCCGCGAGACCGCCGGCTCGATTCGGGTCGTGTGGAAGCGAGTCCGCGAATGCAAAATGGGAGAACGCGCCCTGAAGCAGTACCACGGACTTGATCGGCGAAGCCGTTCCGGTTTCCGACAGGCCGGCGAGGGCATACGATACGAGGCGGGCGCCGAAGCTGTGGCCGACGAGGTGTATGCGAAGCTCTGGCTGAGACTCGTGAAGACGCCGGACGACGGGCGCCAGTCCCTCCTGTCCCACAATTCCTGCCCGCTTCTTCATCTGCCAGTAAGTGGCCTGCCGCAAGGCGTTCTTCGCGCCTTCCCAGAGCCTGGACAACCCGTCGCCGAATCCGGCGATACCGCCCTCGTCGTGTGGTCTGGGCGATATAGCAGCGAACCGCTCGAATACCAGCCGTGGGTCGTCCTCCAGAAGCGCCACCTCGCCCTGGTCCTCCTCAGCATCCCCGGCGTCGCTGGCGTCCGTCAGCGGGCGCATCAGTTCCTGGAAGCGGGCGAGAGCCTGAGGATCCTCCGGCCGCTCCTCAAGCAGCCGGGCCAGCTCGTCCAGCGCGGCTTGTTGTTCCGGCGAGCCGTATACCGCTTTGAGCTCCTGAATAAGGTCGGCATCTGTATGCGGACGGCTGAAGCTTGCGGTGCCCCCCATGTCATCCCCTGGAACGTCCTCGTCCGCCCAACGCATGGACAGCCAGACGACCCGGCCACTCCAATGCGAACTTGCTCAGACGCCGCCGTGAGCGGGGAATCAAGCACGGAGCGCATCTGGCCGAGAAAACGCTCGTACATGCCGCGCGCGAACTCCCGGTCGTTGTTCCAGCCGTGAGAGATGATGAAAAGGTCAGTAAGCCGTTGCGTCGGTAGGTCGCCTACTAATGCGTCCACCTCCCCCGCGTTTACCAGCCGTCCGGACTCGTCGAAGCGCAACTCCCAGAAGGGGAACCCTGCCATCTCATCTGCCATCCGTCAAGACCTCCCGCTCAGCAGCGACTATATGGACTGGATGGCGCGCATGAGATCCACTAGGCCATGCCCTTGAAAGTACCTCTCTCGTCCAAGTGATGTTGCGCTCTGAAGAAAGATGCGCTTCACCTGCTCTGGCCTGCCGATGAATTCCCGACGGATAGAGAGAAAGGCGGCTATCGCTCCCGAAACGTGTGGCGCCGCCATGCTGGTTCCGCTGTCGTCGATGTAGTACGGCAGCCCGGATGGGGGGTTCGGTCCGTGCATCTTCTCGAGTGCCTTTCCCGCGGCGCAGGACGTGATCCGTTCGCCCGGCGCTACCAGGTCGGGCTTGAGACGACCGTCACCGGTCGGCCCCTTCGAGGAGAAATACGATACCCCGTACGTGTAAGGCGAGTCGCGGTGTGTGGATCCAACCGTAATTGCGAGCTCTGCGTTTCCGGGATCGTTGATAGTCAGCGCCATTCCAGTGCTTGTTTGACGTTCGTCTGCGTTCAGAGAACCGTATCCCGTGTTGCCGGCAGCGGCTACCACGACCACCCCAGACCTGACCAGTCGGTCCACCTCCACACATAACGGGCTCTGCCCGGCCGCGTACCACTTGGCATCGAACTCGTAGCCGAGGCTCAGGTTGACCCCATGGATGCGAAGTATCTTGTCCGCGTTGATCTGGCGCCGGACGTACTCGAGCGCCATCATTACATTGCTGGTCCTGCTGCGGCCGCTTTGATCGAAGACCTTCAGGCTGACCAGCTTGCATTGTGGAGCAACCCCAGCTAGCCGCGCACCATCCGCGAGTGGCCTATCCTGAAGCCGCTCCACGTCATACTCGTCTTTGATGTGGGCGGTTATCCTCAGGTTCTCCGGCACCTGCGGCGGCAAGCCACCGGCGATGATTCCCCCGACGTGCGTTCCGTGGCCGATGCTGTCCGTCAGGGGCGCGTCGCCACCACCGAAGTCCTTGTGCAGCTGGGCAACGTCTCCGCCGAGCGAGTCGTACGTCCTAAAATGAGGGTGCAAGGGGTCGATGCCGGTGTCCACGACGGCCCAGCTTATGCCTCTGCCAGTGGCCGCGAACGACCGCTGTGCTGCGTCCGCCTTCACGGTTGTCACGGAGGCATCTATGAGGGGCCGAACTTCGAAGTCGGGCCAGATCCTGTAGATGGCACGCTGTCTGACACTCGTGTTTGCCTGGTCTCGGCCAACCAGGACTCGCACCTCAGTCATGGACAGCTCGCAGCTCACGTAGGTATTGGCTACGACCTGCGGCTCGCGTCGCCCCACGCCACCGGTAACCACCACCTCCTCGTACAGGTCGAAGAAGCGCTGTTTGGCCGCCGGAAGCCCCTCCGCGTGCCCCAGGTTTAGCTCCACGATGAGCGGGTCGAGATCATCGTCGTTCGTGGACAGGCCGAGATGGCCTCGCTGGACGGGATCCTTGAGGGGGGCAACGACAGGGCCGGGTTGCAGCAGGGGCTGGCGGGGTGTGGGCAGACCTCGATCAGCCCCCTGACCATCCGACGGGGGGACTTCCTGGTCGGACATCGCGGTGCTCCAGTAGATGCGCGGGTTGGCCCGGGCAGCCCCGACGAAACGTCCGGGGTAGACACTCAGGGTAGCGCAAGGATACAACCGACCCTGCACTCCGTCAAGACATCTGCGCAGTCTGCTGGGAACCGCCGGCAACGAACTTCATCGGCTGTTGGGCGATGGTTGATTTTTCTCCGGCGCCTGATATACTGGGCGCACAACAGATACAGGCGATGAGCAGGACGAGTACATCTCCAGCGCAGCCGACAGAGAGGCGGGGCCGCCGACTGAGAGCCCCCGGCAAGGCGAGGGATGGAAAACCACCTGCGAGCCGGCTCCCCAAAGCCCGCGTGAGTATGGAGTCCCGGTGGCCACCGTTACAGGCATCTAACGAGGTGAGGCTCTAGCCTCACGAACTCGGGTGGAACCACGGAAGTTTGCCTTTCGTCCCGGACATTGACCGGACGAGAGGCATTTTGTTTTTAGGGGAGCGGAGCTATGAGCACACAGAGCAAGCCGAGCGCGGAGCAGATGGCGTACCACGGTGGGGAGATGGAGCAGGACTCGCCGCTCGACACGATGCGTCACTCGGCGGCGCACATCATGGCCGCCGCGGTACTGGAGATGTTCCCGGACGCGCGGTTCGCAATAGGGCCTGCGATCGAGAACGGATACTACTACGACTTCGAGCTGCCCCGCTCGCTAACGCCCGACGACTTTCCGGAGATCGAGGAGCGTATGGCCAGGCTCCGCAAGGCGGACAACCCCTTTGAGCGCGCCGAGCTGTCTCGCTCTGAGGCTCTGGAGGCGTTCGGCGATCAGCCGTACAAGGTCGAGATCATCAACGACCTGCCCGAGGATGCGACAATCTCCGTGTACAAGCAGGCCCACTTCACGGACCTCTGCCGCGGGCCGCACGTGCCGTCCGCCGGACAGGTGGGACCATTCAAGCTGCTGAGTGTTGCGGCTGCGTACTGGCGTGGGGACGAGAAGCGCCCACAGCTCCAGCGACTGTACGGCACGGCGTGGGCTACTCAGCAGGAGCTCGACGACTATCTGTGGCGGCTTGAGGAGGCGAAGAAGCGCGATCATCGGAGGATCGGCAAGGACCTCGACCTCTTCATGGTCAGTGAGCAGATAGGCGGTGGGCTCGTTACGTGGCTGCCGAAGGGGGCGACAATCCGGCGCGAGCTGGAGAACTTCATTATCAAGGCGGAAGAGCGAGGCGGCTACAAGCACCTGTACAGTCCCCACATCGCGAAGATAGAGCTGTACATGACGAGCGGCCACTGGCAGCACTACCGGGACTCCATGTACTCTCCGATCAAGGTGGAGGAGGAGCAGTACATCCTGAGGCCGATGAACTGCCCCCACCACATAATGGCGTACAAGAACTCGCTCCATTCCTACCGTGAGCTTCCGCTTCGGCTGGCCGAGCTCGGCACGGTCTACCGCTACGAAAAGAGCGGTGAGCTGACGGGCATGAGCCGCGTGCGCGGCTTCACCATCAATGACGCGCACATCTTTTGCAGGCCCGACCAGTTGCGTGAGGAGTTCGTGCGCGTAGTGGAGCTCATTCAGGAGCTTTACCAGGCGGTCGGGTTCCGAGACTATGTTTACCGGGTTTCGCTACGCGACCCCGCCGACACGGAGAAGTACGTCGGCGGCGACGAGATGTGGCAACTGGCCGAGAATGCGATCCGTGAAGCACTTGACTCCATTGGGGCGGAGTATGTGGAGGCAGTGGGCGAGGCGGCATTCTACGGGCCGAAGCTCGACATAATGGTGCGCGACGTGCTCGGCAGGGAGTTCGCGGCGTCCACCAACCAGGTTGACCTGTACCTGCCGGAGCGTTTCGAATTAGAGTACGTGGACGCGGACGGCTCGCGCCAGCGGCCGGCGATGATCCACCGTGCGCCGATTGGATCGCTCGAACGCTTCTTCGCGTTCCTGACCGAGCAGCACGCAGGCGCCTTCCCGGTGTGGCTGTCGCCGGTGCAGGCTGTGGTAATACCGATCGCCGACCGGCACGCGGGATACGCCGAAGAGGTCGCCACGAGGCTGCGAGAGGCGGACGTGCGCGTAGAAGTGGACGCTCGAAGCGAGCGGATGAACTCGAAGATCAGGGACGCACAGATGCAGAAGGTGCCGTACATGCTCGTCGTGGGTGATCGCGAGGCGGAAGCAGGCGCAGCATCCGTCCGCCTCCGCTCCGGCGAGGACCTCAAGGCTCAACCGATGGACGAGGTTATACGCATGGTCACCGAAGATATCCGGGAGCACCGTTAGGGATGGCGATTTCAGCTCCGGACGGAACACGGTAGCACTATGAGGGGGGCCAGGATGGCGACAGTTACCACCAGAGCAGCGTACCTGCGTTGCATCGAGTGCGGCGAGGAGCACGAGGCGTGGGGAACGCTCACGCGGTGCGAGTGCGGCGGGCTGCTGGAGGTAGTTCGCGACCTGAGCGCGCTGGACGGCGACTCCCTGCGGCGGACGTGGGAGGCTCGACGGTTGAGCCTGTTGCCCGAGGACCGCAGCGGGGTATGGCGTTTCCGTGACCTCGTGGCTCCCCTGGCGGCGAGCGAGCTAGTGGCTAGGGCCGAGGGCAACACCGGGCTGTATCCCGTGCCGCACCTCGCCGCGCTGGCCGGCGTATCGGAGCTGCGGCTCAAGCACGAGGGCGAGAACCCAACAGGCTCGTTCAAGGACCGGGGCATGACGGTCGGGGTGAGCGTTGCTCGCAAGTTAGGCGCGTCCAACGTCGCGTGCGCCTCAACGGGTAATACGAGCGCGGCGCTCGCCTCGTACGCCGCGCTCGGAGGCATGGGGTGTGTCGTGCTCGTGCCGGCGGGCAAGACCTCTCCCGCGAAGCTCTCGCAGGCGCTGGCGTACGGGGCGCGCACCCTCGCCGTCAGAGGCGACTTCGACGTTGCGCTTGAGCTCCTACAGAAGCTGGCTCCGGAACTCGGCCTCTACGTGCTCAACTCCGTGAATCCCTGGCGACTCGAGGGCCAGAAGACTATCATGTTCGAGGTGCTGGAGGCGCTGGAGTGGGAGCCACCGGACTGGATAATCGTCCCCGGCGGTAACCTCGGCAACACAGCGGCATTCAGCAAGGCACTCCTGGAGCTGCGCGAGCTAGGCATCCTGGACCGACTGCCCCGCCTGGCCGTCGTTCAGGCCCACGGTGCGTCCCCCTTTGCGCGCGCCTACGAAGGCGGCTGGCTCGAGCTGCTGCCGCAACGGGCAGACACGCTCGCGACGGCTATCCGGATCGGCAACCCCGTCAATTATCCCAAGGCGAGCCGGGGCGTGCGGGCGCTTCGCGGCGCGGTGATATCCGTGCAAGACGCGGAGATAATGGACGCAAAGGCGCTGATTGATCGATCGGGCATAGGCTGTGAGCCCGCTAGTGCCGCAAGCTTGGCGGGCCTGCGGAAGCTACGTGAGTCGGGAGTGATCGACGAGGACGCTCGCGTCGTTGCCGTGCTGACCGGCCATGTCCTGAAGGATCCCGATGCGACCTCCGAATATCATTCCGGACAAGCTCCGAATGCCAATCCTCCCATTGAAGTGGAGGCGGACGAGGCGGCAATCCGGGCCGCCATCGGCGACTCATGAGGTTACATGTTGTAGTGCCCGCTGTGAGCGGCAACCTCGGCAGCGGCTTCGACGCAACCGGCATGGCACTGGCGCTCTATAACGAGGCGTGGGCCGACACAAACGCTAGCGGCATATGCATAGAGGGTGAGGGAGCGCGCGATCTGCCGACAGATGAGCGCAACCTGTGCGTGTGGGCGATGAGGGAGCTGGCGCGCCGAACGGGACGCGAGCTGCCCCCGTGCGGCCTGCGTCTCGTCAACCGCATCCCAGTCGGGCGCGGCCTGGCTAGCTCGGGAGCCGCGGTGCTCTCCGGGTTGCTGCTGGGGAACTCCCTCCTTGGAGAGCCGTGCACGCGTGACGACCTGATGGATCTCGGCACTGAGATCGAGGGGCATCCCGACAACGTAGCCGCCGCTCTACTAGGAGGTGTGGTCGTGAGCGTGTGCGAGGGCGGACGCGTGAGCGCGGTTCGTATCGAGCCGGCTCCCGAACTCTCGGCCGTAGTATGGGTACCCGAGAGCACGCTCGCGACGAAGCATGCACGAGCGGCGCTGCCGCAGGCAGTGCCGATGGAGGACGCTGTCTACAACGTGGGTCGGGCGGCGTTGTTCGCGTCCGCGCTCGCGACCGGACGTCACGACCTGCTGAGGATCGGGGCACAGGACCGCCTTCACCAGCCGTACCGCGCTCTGCTCGTGAAGGGATTGGCAGAGTGCATGTCCGCCGCCGTCGGGGCCGGTGCGCTCGCGGCGTGGCTTTCGGGAGCAGGGCCCTCCGTGCTCGCGCTCTGTGAGGGCGATACGACCGATGTAGAGACCGCGCTGCGCGAGACGGGTGAGGCGCAAGCCGGGAAAGGCTCCGTGCTCAGGATGGCGGTTGACAATGACGGTGCGAGGGTAGTCGCGGGATAACCGCACTTCGTGCAGGCGATCCTGGCCGGTCGCGCTCGCGCGCCGAGGCCGGACGAGTGGAGGGCCAACGGGCCTGGCATGCGGTGTGCTAGGTTTGGCTCTCCTATGCAAGAGCTACCGATTGATCCTGTGCCGCCAGAGCTCGGCCACGAACTGGACATCTCCCGCTGGAAGGAGTATCCAGACCTGCTGACGGACAGCCTCTGGCTGCTCGGTCCACGCGACCGCTCAGGGCCGCATACGAGCGAGTACTGGGGCAACTTCGTGCCGCAGATACCGAACCAGATAGTACGCCGCTTCACGCGCCGGGGCGAGACGGTGCTGGACATGTTCTCCGGACTCGGCACAACGCTTATCGAGTGCAGGCGGCTCGGCAGGCACGGCCTCGGCGTTGAGCTGAACCCAGAGGTGGCCCGGCGAGGGCTCGAGTTGGCCCTGTCCGCCGACGATCCTTACAACGTCTCAACAAGAGTGATGGTGGGGGACGCTGCGTCGCGCAATACAGCCTCCGAGCTACAGGTCCACCTGGAGGAGTTCGGCGACGGCTACGCGGACTGTGTGTTGTTGCATCCTCCGTATCACGACATCATCCGGTTCAGCAACGACCCTCGCGACCTCTCGAACGCCCCCAGCAGGCAGGCTTTCCTGGAGGGATTCCGGGAGGTTGCCCGGACTGCACTTGAGCTGCTTCGGCCCCGCAGGCACATGGCACTCGTCGTCGGCGACCGGTACGAGCGAGGGGAGTGGGTGCCGCTCGGCTTTGAGTGTATGCAGGTGTGCCGAGATGCGGGCTTTACGCTGAAGGCGATCAATGTGAAGGACATCCAGGGCAACGAGCGCGGCAAGGGGAAGAACGCGAACATCTGGCGCTACCGGGCGCTCAAGCAGGGATTGTACGTCTTCAAGCACGAGTACGTGATGGTATTTCGAAAGGATGGCTGACCGCCAACGCCTGGTTCCGTCCGGCTTCTCGGTTCCGGTGTCGGGTGGGTGTATCGATGGCATCGACAACAGAGTCGGTTGACGCCCACGACATGAAGCACCGCGGAGTAGCGTCACCCGACGGATGAGAGAAAAGATTCGAGCAGCCTGTTGAAGGGACGTTGTCCCTCGAGGTTCACGGAGTGAGCGACGTCAGGCAAGAGTTCGAACCGCGCGCCGGGGATGCCCTCCGCCAGACGCTTACCAAGGCGCCAGGGGACAAGGGTGTCCAGTTCGCCGGAAACGGCCAGCGTTGGAACACTGATCAGGCGTAGGCGGTCCGACGTGTCGTGCGTTAGGGCGGCGCCGACCTGACGCGCGAACGCCGCCGCCTCCTGTGGATGTGGGTCCGCCTCGACGTACCGCCTCAGCGCGCGTAGATTGGACTCCTGCTCGAAGAACGCAGGAGAGAACAGCCACGGCTCCGATTGCCGGTGAAACATTACCCCGCCGAGCGACTCGTATAGCACCTGCCAGTTCTCGAGTATCGCACGGATCCGTGCGTCGGGCCTCGCGAATGCAGAGAGCAGGGTCAGGCTGCGGACGCGGTCGGGGGCGGTGAGCGCCAACTCCTGGGCGATTCCCGCGCCCATGGAGAGTCCCACGACGTGGGTGCGTTCTACCCCTGCTGAGTCGAGGACGGAGAGGGCGTCGTCCGCTAGCACGCGCAGATCGTAGTCGACGTCCGACCGAGTGGATTGGCCGGTATCGCGGTTGTCGGGCAGGATACAACGGAAGCCGCGCCGGAAGTAAGCCGCCTGGACCGACCACGCACTGTGGGCGGCGCCGAGGCCCTGCAGGCACAAGATAGGCGCGCCCCGACCAGTGTCCTCATAGTAGATGCTCGAGAAACCCTCCTGGGCAATGGGCAAGGAGCTACCTCCGTTCAGTCCGATGCGGAGTGATGGCGTGACCCTGTTAGAACTCGCAGCGGGGATCGGTGGCGCATGGCCGGAGCTATACGCGCTGCCAGGCGATAGTTATGGTGAACCTTCGAGTGCTCCAACGCGCAATCGGTGGCCGGAGCCCCAAATCGACTTCAGTGCCCGCAGACGTGAAAAGGGGTCCGACAGTTTCCAGAAACGAAACTGTCGGACCCCTCCGATAGCTAGAACTACGCTACGTGCGACTCGAGCACGCGTGTGGAGTCCGGCTCGCGCAGACGCCGTAGCGCTTCCTGCTCGATCTGCCTGGCTCGCTCTCGGGTGACGCCCAGCCTGCGACCGGCGGCCTCGAGCGTCATGGGCTGACCACCGTTGAGGCCGAAGCGCATCGTCACGATCTGGCGCTGCCGGTCAGTCAGCGGGGAAAGCGCGCGGTTGATGTCCTCGCCGAGCATTGTGTGCCCAGCGACCTCCGCAGGATCTGCCGCCTCGCCATCCTCCAGCACCTCACCCAGGTTCGTTTCGCCGTCCTCACCGATTGGCGCCTCGAGCGACAGCGGCAGGCGTGCCGCGTGCATATACTCGTCGATGCGCTCTATTGTAAGCCCGGTTGCCTCGCTGACCTCCTGAGGATTCGGCTCACGGCCAAGCTCAAGCGAGAGCCGCTGAGACTCGCGCCCGATCTTCGTTAGTGCCTCACCTACGTGGACCGGCAGGCGGATCGTGCGCCCACCCTCAGCGAGGCCACGCGTAACTGCCTGACGAATCCACCAGGTTGCGTATGTGCTGAACCTGTAACCACGACGCCAGTCGAACTTCTCGGCCGCTCGCATCAGCCCGAGGTTACCTTCCTCGATGAGGTCGGACAGGGGCATGCCGTGGCCGACGTAGCGGCGCGCGATGGACACGACGAGACGCAGGTTGTGCTCGATGAGCTTGTGGCGCGCGTTCCGACCACCCTCGATCTCCGTAAGGGCACGCCTCCGCTCTCCACCGGTGAGCCCTTCCAGGCGCTCCTCGGCTTCACGGCCACGCTCTATTGCCTTGGCGAACTCGACCTCGGAGGCGGCGTTGAGCAGCGGCGCCCGCCCGATTTCACGCAAATAAATGCCGAGCGAGTCGCCGATAAGCTCCTGGTCCACCTCTGCGGCAACCAACGGCGTCCGGCCCCGCTCTTCCTCTGCGATCGACTCCAGTTCCTTCTCCATCGACCGCTCGGCAAGCTCTTCGAGGTTCTTGTATTCGACCTTGATGTCTTCTACTGTCATTTCTCCGACTTTACCTACCTACAACTATGAATGAAAATAATAAGGGCACTTTATATAACGTCGCCTTAGCCAGATTTATGCCACAAAGAAAGGGCGCTAACAGCGCCCCTCGGTGCAAGGAGACCGCATCAAGTACCAAATAGTATTATAACACGCTTGTCAAGGGCTGATAGGTGGAAAAGTCGGGAATTGCCGGTGGGCTCACCGGCCACTGAGAGTCTAGAAGTCTCAAACCAGGATAGGCTTGGAGAGAAGTAGGTAGGCTGCCTGGGGCTCCGGGTTTGCGACTTCTAGACGGTGCCGAAGGAGAGACTCGAACTCTCACGAGCTAGTGCTCACTACGCCCTGAACGTAGCGCGTCTGCCGATTCCGCCACTTCGGCGCGGGTGGAGATGAGGGGTCTCGAACCCCTGACCTCGACACTGCCAGTGTCGCGCTCTCCCAACTGAGCTACATCCCCTCAGGTCCGCGAAGTCGAGTATAACACAGTGACAAGAGGTCCGCAACGCACCAGCATAGCACCGCAGGCCGGTTTCAAAGTTGAGAAGGGGTAGCGCCGATCAGGGCGAGATTGGGA
>JADDPT010000028.1 GCA_016781735.1 Rubrobacter sp. | reverse complement strand
CACTAAATCGTCGGGAGAACCGTTCCTGGACAGGAGACGGCCAAGATGGGCAACTGTTCGTCCGGTTTGTTGGGACGGTCCCTGCGGCGGCACAGCTCCTAGCTGCACAACAAGGGATCATTGCCGTCTTTCTTGGCGGCGCGAAGGATTCACTCGCTGCGCTGGAGGCTCGAGCGGATCGGGTACATGCTGATCTACTAGCCCACGGGCATCCCGAGATGGTCACTGGATTCTCCGTACGCGACGCGATGATACTTGCGACGGCGACTCGACTTCCCGCCGAAAATAGGTCAGATGAGGAACTACGTGCACGGTTGTCCGCGGAATCCCGTGCGCCCGACGTATCAATAATCTTCACCAATGGGCCGATCACGGGTTACCACCACGATTACGGCGGGAACAGAGTTCTCGATGATGGGGTGTGGGAATGCACGAGCGGCTTCACGGTAACGGCGGGCAGCGACTACGGGGTGAGCACCGCTGGCCATTGCGATGGCATCAACCAGTATCAAGAAGAGGATGGTTATACCTACAGGTCGTACTATCAGTGGCAACACCGCGGAGACTGGGGTGACTTTGAGTGGCACACCACTGACCACATAGCGTACGCTGAGTTATATGCCAATGTCGGCGACCGTAGGGATACGCTGTATCTCGAGAGCGCGGCGAGTATCAACGAGGGCGACACCTACTGCAAGTTCGGCCGCAAGACCGGCTATAGCTGTGACAAAGTTTATCTATCGAACGTCACTGCGACCAACGGCAGTATCACGCAGAAACGACTCGTCGCCATGATGTCCCAAAAGGGAGCTGGCGGGGACAGTGGTGGACCATGGTTCATAAGCAACTGGGCGGCGGGGATACACCACGGGCACGGCCAGATTAACGGAGTCTTCCGCGATTTTTGGTCGAAAGCCGACTATCTGGATGAAGCCTTGAGCGTAAGAGTGCTTCTGAAGTGATCAGCGGAAGAAGCGTGCGTTGTTGGCTTGCTGTAGCGGGCCTAGTCCTGTTTGCTGCAGGCGGTTGCACCAACAATGCACCCTCAAACAATATCGAGTCGGCTCCTGAGCGCTGGGGACCCTTGGCTGTCGTGGACGATCCGGCTGCTGAGGGGCTCGATGCGAGAGGGGGAGCAGGGCCGCTACATATCGGCGAGGACTGTGTCACGCTCCGACTGGAGGAGGCTGACCGTGGGATCACGCTGGTATGGCGTAGCGGTCAAGTTCAGTGGGACGAAAGCACCCGTGAGATTGTCTTCGAGAATCCCGGAGAAGGGAAGGTGCGGTTGTCCGACGGTGAGACGATCGAAGTAGGGGGTGAGGACATGACGGACCCGAGTCCCGAGTGGTTGGCTAAGCCGGCTGCTTCATGTCCATCGGAGATGTTCACCGTTCACAGTGTGGGTGAAGGATGATTCTGAACATCGGAAAAAGTCTACCGAGTTTCGTTACAGGCGAAGTGTTCGCGGCTTCCGGAGCAACCTGAGTAAAGTCAGAACCCTGACAGATCGGGCAGGCGCCGGGGGCAGGTGTCCTGGCCCACCCCGCAACATAAGGACGCCAGACTGCGGCCGTCCGCGACTTGTAGCGGAAGCTCGCTAGCGGATGACCCCGATGCCGTCCACGTCTATGCGCACGCCCTTTGATGATGTGTTCTTCTTGCCCAGGACCCGGATCTCTACGGTGTGGTAGCCGTTCGTCGCGCCGAGGTACTTCTCGAACACCACCGTGCGGTTGGTGTACGCGCTGGCGTACAGGTCCACGGTCGCCGCGAGCTTGCCGTCTATACGGACCTCCGCCATGCCCTTGTCCGGGCCGCGCGTGCCCATCCACGCCACTCTCCGTCCGTAGAGCTTGTACTTGGCGGTCGCGCCTCCGGTCGAGGAGTAGTGGAGCGTGCGGCGGTAGTGCGGGTAGGCGGACTGCTGCACGGAGCCCCAGTTCCCACTATACGTGAGCGAGGGATCGTCCACGGGCACGCCCGTCCTCCTCACGACCCAAGCGCTCGTGTTGCCGGCTCGGTCGCGGGCCCGGACGCGCAGGGTGTACGTACCGCCCGGCACGAGGCCGAGAGGCTTGCCGTCCTTGCCGAAGACGCCGCCGGTTAGCGCTGTCCAGGAGTACCAGGTCCGGTACGCGCCATCTGAGTAGTACTGAACCTCATACGATGCCACTCCGGACTCGGAGTCCTTGCCGCTCCAGTTGGCCGGGTAGTAGAGGCCATCGCTCCCGCTCGTGGAGTAGAGAGGGGCGGAGAAGGTCGTGCTTGGCGCCCGCGCGTCGTCCAGTACCGTGGGATAGAGTGTCACATAGCTGCCGAACTGCCCCTTGTAGGCGCCCGGCGCGGAACCGTCGGAGGAGAGCCGGAAGACCTCAGTGTACGATCCAGGTGGCACCGTGCCGCTCAGGCGCACCCGGAAGGTGGCCGTCCCGCCCGGCTTGACTGCAGTCTCTTGCATCGCGATGCGCGAAGTCGACAGCCAGTAGCTTGAGACGTAGAAAGGGCTCTGCCTGTACGCCGGCGAGGCGGTCGCCAGCCGGACCGCGTTGTGGTACGTGGAGGCGGCGCGGCGCCAGGTGGTGTTGCCGCCGTTGTACAGCTTCACGTACACGTCCCTGGTCGTGCCCTCGTAGTACTGAGGCGATGCCTCACTTACGGACGCCACCGAGGAGCGGTACGTTGGCGCGATGAGGCTGAGCGACTGGGTAGTGCTGGCGTTGACGCCGCCTGCGGGCAACCCCGGTGCCAAGAGCCCGCCAGGGCCGCGGTATGTGGCGGTGAGGGTGAGGGCGCCGGAGATCCCCGGATACGCCGCGCCGAGCGCAGGCACGCTCTTGCGGATCGTCCGGTACTCGCCCGGCGCGATCGGTGTAGAGTTGTTGTCGCCGCCCAGGTCGAGGGTCTCTCCGTTCGGTCCGCGCAGCTTGATGTACAGCTCGTTGAGTTCCATGCTTTGCGTGCCGTAGTTGTGGACGGTGAAGCTCGCGGAGAACGGCTCTCCCCACACTGGGCTAAACGAGCTGACGCCGGGGCCGGAGGAGAGCCGCAGGTCGGCGTCCGTCGTAGGCGAGATCACCGTGCCGTCGTAGTAGTAATTGAGTATCCAGTCCCACGTCTTGCCCTGTTGAGCCCAGTACTGGCTCCCCCACTGGCTCATGCGTCCCGCGTACGTCGTGCCCGCGGCGGGCTTGCTACCGTCGTCGCGGGCGCCCGCCCAGTACTGGCAGATGTGTACGTGCCCGTCCTTTGTGATCCGGTAGCCCCACGTCTCGTCCACTGCCTTGTCCGTGCTCGCGTAAGCCACCGCGGGGTTATACACTTGGTCGCACGTGGAGTCCATCACGTCGGCGCCCAGGTCCGGCCACTTCCCGCCTCGGTTCACCTGATACCATGAGTATCCCTTGACGGCCATAGCGCCTGCCCGAAGCGCCTCCGGTTCCCAGCTCGCGAACCACTCGTTCGGCAGCACGTGCTTGAGATACTGCTTGTAGTCAACCACCTTCACCGTGCCTTCAGCGTACCGATCGCACGTGTGGCTCCCGGTGACGTATACGCGGATAGTGCCAGGCGGCACGGTGTGTGAGCCCGTGGTGGCGAGGGTAGTGTATGACGATGTCCCCAGGGAACGCGCGTCACCCTCCGGCCTCGGCCGGGGCTGTCGCAGGCTCCTCGGCTCCCTCCCCAGCTCCACCGTAAGCTTGAGCGTGTCGTCCGGAAGTACCCGCGCCTCCGAGAGCTTCCAGACGCCAAGACCGCGCGCACGCACCACCACATCAATGAGCTCGTACTTCCCCGAGACGGCGACCGGCGCGAGCTCGAATCGTCCGGCCCCATCGGTGCGCGCCGACTGCCCGAGCGCGGAGACGACCGCGCCCTCGACCGGCCTGCCCTCGTGTGTCACCGTACCTTCAACCCGGCCTGTAGGCCAAGAGGCGGCTCCTGCCGCGGCGCCCGATAACATCAGGACGAAGGCAACAAGTGTTGCCAGGGCTGCTCGATACATCCATGACCTCCTGTAACCGTGCCCACCCAGTGCGCACCGCTCCATAATGACACACGAAACACACAGCGCATATAGGAAATAGGTACGGGAAGCGACTGCATCCGTGGTATGGCATGCGGCGTGAATAGGGTATTATGTACTCCACGGCGTACCCTCCATGATATGTTTGCGCGCCGCGCGGGGCAGCACGACACTCGCGGCGCAGTGGTTAGGATTTCCAGTTGCTGGATCAGGCACCACGGAATAATGAGCAGCGTCCGGCTGGGGACGCGAGCGCGGGGCGGCCCAGCTTTGAGCTGCTTGAGTCGCTTCGGCGCCTGTTGCTCACCGCCTCGGGCAGCCTGGGGCTACAGTCCGTTGTCGTAGACGCGCGCTGGAATGACGGCGCCTACGAAGTTGCCGCGGCAGTAGGCGCGGACCATCTGTTGGGGCAGGTGTCCACCGCGGAGACGTGGAGAACACTCCTGCGGGAAGAGCACAGAGTGTCCGGTTCCTACCTCGTCCCGCTCGACCATGTCCACCGGGTGGCTCCCGCCCGCCAGTTGGAAGCGTCGGATATCCCCGAGCCGCTCGCCACCGGGACATCCGGAGCGTGGAGCTCCGACCACCTGCTGGTCGTGCCGCTGGCTGATCGGCACGGGAAGAACCTCGGTTACTTCTCGGCAGGCGGTCCGATCAACGATGAGACGCCTGTCCGTGAGCTCGTCCGCGACCTGGAGACCTTTGCCCGGCAGGCGGCGATGAGCCTCGAGCACGCCGCGTTCCTCGACGAGCTCAATGACAAGGTGGAGCACCTGAATAGCTTGCTGAGCATGTCCTTGGACATCAGTAAGTCGCTGGATCCCCCACGGACGTTCGATTCGATCCTGCGCGCGACCATGGACCTGCTCGCCGCCGACTTCGGCACCCTCTTCCTGGTTAACCGGCAGGGCACGCACCTGGAACTCGTGGCCGCGATCGGGATCGAATCGGACAGCTCGATACGCACCACGATGCGCCTCGGTGAAGGCGTGGCGGGGCTGGCGGCATCGTCTGGTCAGCCCGTCATCCTCCAGAACACGGAAGGCAGCGAGCACGGGGGCGAGGAGAGAATACTACGGGCAATCCGGTGCCACGGGGCGAGGTCAATGATCCACGTGCCTATTATGCTCGATGGGCACGTAGCGGGCGCTATGGAGATGCTGTACGAGCGCGCCCACGCCGTGCCGGATGGGGCGGTGGAGTTGCTCAGCCCGATAGCGGCGCAGGCCGCCGTCGCGATACGAAACGCCCAGCTCTTCGAGGATACCAGGAGCTACACCTCCCGCCTCCGCGTGATACAGGCGATAGCGAGCCGGCTGAACAGGATCAACGACCTGCGGTCTATTGGTGAAGTCATAGCTCAGGAACTGCGGAGCGTCATCGATTACCACGCGTGCCGGGTGTACGTCGTCGAGGGCAACAGACTCCTGCCGATCGCGTTGCACGGCTCGTTGGG
Source organism: Rubrobacter sp. (assembly GCA_016781735.1). Lineage (GTDB taxonomy): Bacteria > Chloroflexota > Chloroflexia > Thermobaculales > Thermobaculaceae > LC3-1. Next base: position 11,505 of record JADDPT010000028.1, on the reverse strand, counting down.
GGAGTATGCGAACGAGCGTCTCGAGGAGTTCGTGCTCGACGTTGGGCAGGGCGCAACGGGGTGGGTAGCCCAGCATGGCGAGCCGCTGAACCTGGACGACGCCGAGCGCGACCCCAGATCAGAGCACATACCAGGAACCGAGTACATCGACGAGTCAATGCTTGTGGCGCCGATGAAGTATGAGGAGCAGGTGATCGGTGTGATCACGCTCTCCAAGCTGGGGTTGGGGCAGTTCACCGAACCAGACTTCACGCTCATGACTACGCTCGCGGACCAGGCGGCGACTGCTGTTCAGAACGCGAACCTCTTCAAGCGTATACAGGCCGAGGCCGAGGCCCTGCGGCGTAGCGAGCAGCGGCGACAGCTGGTCTCGCTCGCCACGAATGACGTGATCTGGGACTGGAACCTGTTGACCGACGAGCTAGAGTGGGGCGGAGCGGTCCAGGCTGTGTTTGGCTATACCCGAGATGATCCTTCTGACATCTCGTGGTGGGACGAGCGCATACACCCCGAGGATAGAGTCAGGGTTATATCCGGCACGCAGGCCGTGATACGGGATGGCGGAAACGTATGGTCGGACGAGTACCGCTTCCGGCGGGGCGACGGCACGTATGGCACGGTGATCGACCGGGGATACGTAGTGCGCGACGAAGAAGGCCGGGCGGTTCGCATGATCGGCTCGATGATGGACATCACCGAGCGCAAGCAGGTGTACGATCAGCTTGTGGAGAGCGAGCGTCGCTTTGCCACTCTCTTAAGCAATACCCCTGCGCTTGTTTATACCTGCCTGCACGAGCCCGGCTGGCCTCTGCTGTTCGTTAGTGGGTACGCCGAGGAATTGACTGGCTACTCGCCGGAGGAGCTTGTGGTCGGTGGCACAGTAAGCTACGGCGGTCTCATCCTGGAGGAGGACCGGCAGAGGGTGTGGGAAGATGTGCAGGAAGCCGTCGCCAGGCAGGAGCGTTACCGGCTCCAGTATAGGATCAAGCGTAAGGACGGCCGAGTGCGGATTGTCGAGGAGTACGGACAGGAGGGACGGGATGCGTCCGGACGGGTGGCGCTGGAGGGCATCATACTCGACATCACCGAGCGCGAGGAGGCGCAAGCCAGACTGGCGGAGGCCGAGACGAGGTATCGCACGCTGGTCGAGCGCATGCCGGCGGTTACGTTTATCCTTGCCGACGATGACGTCTGGTCCGCGCTCTACATGAGCCCGCAGGTGGAGACAATGCTCGGTTACGCCCCGGATGAGTGGGTGGCTGACCGCATGTTCCGTCTAAACGTGCTTCATCCTGATGACCGGCAGAGCGTGCTGATCGCGAATCGCGAGGCCGCCCGGACGGGGAATCCGTTCAAGATGGAGTACCGGGTGATCGCCGCGGACGGGCGCGTGGTATGGGTTCGGGACGAATCAGTGCTCGTGCGTGGCGAGGACGGGCATGCCCTTTACTGGCAGGGGGTATACCTCGATATCACCGCGCGCAAGGAGCTCGAGAAGCAACTGGAGCACCAAGCATTCCACGACACGTTAACAGGGCTGCCCAACAGGGCGCTCTTCGTCGACAGGCTAGAGCATGCCCTCGCCCGCTCTGAGCGCGGCACGGGCGGCATCGCCGTGCTCTTCCTCGATCTCGACCGGTTCAAGTACGTGAATGACAGCCTCGGCCACGAGGTCGGAGACCAGCTCCTTGTAGTGGTCGGGAAGTTCTTGCAGGGCTGCGTGCGTCCGGGCGATACCGTGGCAAGGTTGGGCGGGGACGAGTTCACGATACTACTCGAGGACGTCGAGCGCCCCGACGACGCGGTATGCATAGCGGAGCGCATCACGGAAGGGCTCAGGACGCCGTTCACCCTCAAACAGCACGAGCTTTACATCACAACGAGTATCGGGATAGTTTTCAGTTCGCCCGAGCGCAACCGGACGAGCGACCTGCTGCGCAGCGCGGATATGGCAATGTACCGCGCCAAGAGCCGCGGCAGGGCAAGGTATGAGGTGTTCGACATCAGCATGACCTCGCTCGCCGTGCAGCAGTTGGAAACGGACAACGACTTGCGGCGAGCCATTGAGCGAGACGAGTTCCGGATACTGTATCAGCCCTACGTGGAACTCGGGACGGGCAGGATTGTGGCGATGGAGGCTCTCGTGCGCTGGGAGCACCCGCAAAGGGGTGTGCTCCTGCCTCAGGACTTCATCCCACTTGCCGAGGAAACCGGCCTCGTGGCGCCCATCGGTCGGTGGGTGTTGGAGGAAGCATGCCGACAGGGGCGGCTCTGGCAGCGGACACGTCCCGATGATCCTTCGGCGCGCGTGAGCGTGAACCTCTCCGCGAAGCAGTTCGGCCAGGCTGGCATCGTTAGAGACGTCGCCGATGCGCTGCAGCGCACCGATCTTGCCGCCGACAACCTGTACCTGGAGATCACCGAGAGCACGGCGATGGGCGACGCAGCAGGCACCAGCGCAACGCTCCGCGAGCTCAAGTCCCTCGGCGTGCACCTCGTCATAGACGACTTTGGCACCGGCTACTCCTCTCTCTCTTACCTAAAGCGCTTCCCAGTGGACGCCCTGAAGATCGACAAGAGCTTCGTGGATGGGCTGGGCGAGGACGAGGAGGACACCGCGATAGTACGAGCGGTGATCACGCTCGCCAAGGCTCTTGGTATAGAGGTGGTCGCGGAGGGTGTCGAGACCGCGCAGCAGGTAGCCCATCTCTGGGCAATGGGATGCACTATGGGGCAGGGCAGCTACTTCTCCGAACCCTTGCCGGGCGATGCCGCGACGGCGCTGATAGCGCGAGGCGCGATGTTCAGTGATCGTTGGAGCGGCGACTTTAGCGCGCCCTGACGCAGCCGCCCCAGCGCTGTCAAACCTAACGGTGGCTCTCGCTCCCAGCCTCGCTGCTCGGGCCTACTACGCCCCCGCGGATCCTACGACGTTGCCCGGCTCGGTCATCGCGGCCGGGTCGAGTATGCGGTCAAGGTCCTCCTCGGAGAGTTGTGTCTGCTCGCGCGCGACCTCGCGCACGGTGCGCCCGCTCTCGAAGGCCACCTTCGAGATTGCCGCCGCGGCGTCGTACCCTATCTCCGGCGCGAGGGCGGTGCAGATCGCCAGCCCCTGCTCCACCATGTCGGGTCCCTTGGAGGTGGCGAGTATGCCTCTGACGCACCGCTCAGTGAAGTTTGTCGACGCAGTAGCCAGCAGGCTCGCGGACTCCAGCAGGTTCAGCGCGGCCACAGGCATCATCACGTTCAGCTCGAAGTTGCCACTCTGCCCGGCGATGGTCACTGTGACGTCGTTGCCTATCACCTGGGCGCACACCATGCACAATGCCTCCGCGATGACCGGGTTCACCTTTCCAGGCATGATCGAGCTGCCAGGCTGCACTTCGGGCAGGGCTATCTCACCCAGTCCCGCGCGAGGGCCGGAGCCGAGCCACCGGATGTCGTTGGCGATCTTGAGCAGGGACACGGCGATCGTCTTCAGTACTCCGCTGGCGAGCACTGCGCCATCGAGCGTGCTCTGTGCCTGGAAGTGGTTGTCGGTCTCTCGGATCTCGTAGCCGTTCAGCTCGCTCAGCCGCTTGCATACCTCACTAGCAAAGCGGGGATGGGTATTTACGCCCGTGCCGACGGCGGTGCCTCCGAGAGCTACCTCGGAGAGTTCCTGTCGGGCGTAGCCCAGCCTGCGCAGCGATCTCTCGACCTGTCCGGCGTATCCCTCGAACTCCTGCCCCAGACGGATGGGCGTCGCATCCTGGAGGTGAGTGCGGCCGGTCTTGACTACCGGCATGAACTCCCGTGCCTTCTCGTCGAGCGCTCCACGTAGCCCTTCGAGCGCCGGCTCAAGCTGCTCGGCGATCGTGGAGAGGAGCGAGATGTGTATCGCAGTGGGGATGACGTCGTTGGAGCTCTGGCCGAGGTTGACGTGGTCGTTAGGGTGGACGGGCTTCTTCGAGCCTAGCTCGCCCCCGAGGAGCTGGATCGCCCGGTTCGAGATCACCTCGTTCGCGTTCATGTTCGTGGACGTGCCGGAGCCGGTCTGGTAGATGTCTATCACAAACTGGTCGTCGAGCGCGCCGTCCACGACCTCCTGTGCCGCCTGCTGGATGGCGCCTGATATGGAAGGATCGAGCAGGCCAAGCTCCTCATTTGTCTGCGCGGCCGCCAGCTTGATCTGCCCGAGCGCGCGGATGAAGGATCGGGGAAAACGCGTAGAGCTTATGGGAAAGTTGAGCACTGCCCGCATCGTCTGCGCGCCGTACAGGGCGCTGGCGGGCACCGGCAGCTCTCCCATCGAGTCGCGCTCGATGCGCGTGTCGTTCTCAGTCTGCATCGTCTCCTCTTTCTAACTGCATGGCGCACGCAATGTAGCACACACAGTGGGCGTTGGGCAACGCGCCGTGGAAGGAGGGCGGCACGGAGATCTGAGGCGATATAGGTGAAGCGAGCTTGGTAGTGAAAACTCGGCAGCCAGTGGAGAGGGATTGGCTGAGGTTGCTCGTTACATACGAGCACCCCAGGGGGCGTTCACTCGAACGCCCCCTGGGGGCCCGACTCTACTCCTTGCCGCGTGGGTCGAGCGCGTCGCGTAGGCCGTCGCCGACGAAGTTGGCTGATAGCACCACAAGGAATATCGCGATGCCGGGGTAGAAGGTGAGCAGCGGGTTCTGGAAGATCTTCGCCTGCGCGCCAGTGAGCATGTTGCCCCAACTCGACGCGGGCGGCTGTATGCCCAGGCCGAGGAAGCTGAGCGTCGCCTCGACGATGATGTACCCGCCCAAGCTCAGGGTGGCCGCCACGATAATCGGTGCGAGCGAGTTTGGCAATAGGTGTATAAAGATGATGCGCCTGCTCGAAGCGCCGAGCGCGACCGCTGCCTCCGTAAACTGCTCTCCCTTGAGTGAGAGAAAGGATCCGTGCACCAGCCTGGCCACACCCATCCACCCGAACAGAGTGAGCACGAGCACGATAGTGTTGAAGCCGGGGCCGAGAACCTTGCTGAGGATGAGCAGCAGCGGCAGTGACGGCAGCGCGAGCATCACGTCGGTGATGCGCATCAGCACCATCTCTACCCTACCTCCGAAGTAACCCGCGAATGAGCCGACCAGAACTCCCACGACAGTGCCGAAGGTGGTAGCCAGGAAGGCGACCGAGAGCGAGACACGGCCGGCGTACACGAGGCGGGAGAAGATGTCGCGGCTGAGCGAGTCGGTGCCAAGCCAGTGGTCCGCGCTGGGGCCGCAGTCGCGACAGAAGGGGAAGGAGATACGCGTCGGGCTGTGCGGCGCGATCAAGGGGGCGAACACCGCGATGGCTATCATCGTTAGCAAGATGACTGAACCGACCATCGCCGCCTTGTGCCGCCGGAATCGGCGCCAGATCATCTGCTTCTGGCTGCGCCGCTCGGTAGTCGGTCCGAACTCCGCCTGTAGCGCTGTAGCTGACGTAGCTGACATCGGTTGACTCCTCCTATCGCCCGGTGGCTCTAGCTCAAACGTACCCGCGGGTCCACGATCGCGTAGCCGATATCGGCAAGCAGGTTGGACAGCACTACGAGTACCGCCGTTACGAACAGTAGACCCTGGGCGAGTGGGTAGTCACTACTAACCAGCGACTGGAAATACAGCCTGCCCATTCCCGGCCAGGAGAAGATAGTCTCGGTCACGATGGCGCCACCGAAGAGGATGGGAATCTCCAGTCCCATCAGCGTGATGACGGGAATAAGCGCGTTGCGCAACGCATGTCGCGTAATCACTTTGCTTCCGGAGAGACCCTTTGCTCGGGCGGTCCGCAGGTAATCCTGCTGCATGACGTTGAGCAGGCTCGCACGGACGTACCGGCTCCAACCCGCCACATTGATCAAGCTGAGCACAGCCACGGGCATTATGAGGTGTTTGATCCGGTTACCGATATCGTTCTCCATGCCGAAATCGGCCGTTCCTCCTGCGGGCAAGATGCGGAAGTGCACGGAGAACAGCACGATCATCATCAGCCCAAACCAGAAGGTTGGAATGCTTATGCCGACGAAGGAGAAGACGGTGGCGGCGGTGTCTATGATTGAATACTGCTTGATTGCTGACACGATTCCAATCAGGAGTCCGAGCACCAACGAAAGGATCGTTGCCGAGATCATCAGGGTCAGAGTGTTGGGAAGGCGACTCATGATCAGGCCGAGTACAGGTCGACCTGTGGAGACCGTCCAGGAGTCACCCCAGTCGCCGCGGACCATGTCGCCCAGCCAGTAGAAGTAACGGAGATATACGGGCTTATCGAGGCCAAGCAGCTCCTTGTATCGCTGCACCGACGCCTCGCTGTACTCCCTGGCCGAGATCTGGAACTTGAGGCCGCTCAGTGGCCCGCCGGGAGCCAAGTTGAGGATGAAGAAGACAAGGGCCGAGATGATCAGGACGAGCAATGCTGACTGGAACAGCCGTCGGATGATATACGCTTGCATCTCTCAACAGTCCTTTCTTGTGGAAGCGGGAGCCCTGTGGCCCTGGCTGAATCCGTTCGGCCTGTGATGATTAGATAATAGCGCCTATTGCAATTTCAAGAGGGGAGATCTACAGCTACCGGTTTGTAAGTGGTCTGTTTTCGCTACTACAGCTTACGATACGGGTAAAGGGAGGAGGGTGCGGTCCTCAAGGACCGCACCCTTCACTTCGACTACTGGCGTAGCCTTACTTGTTCAGCACCCACTCGTGGGCGTTCCACGTCGGCGGAGTGTTGGTCGGCGTGGGCTTCCAGTTCTGGAGGCCGTTCGCCGCCGTGCTGATGTTCACGCGTTGGTACAGCGGAAGCACTGGAAGCTCCTCGTTGAAGATCTTCTGCTGCTCCGCGTACAGCGGGAGCCGCTTCTCGCGAGTGATCTCGCGCTGGTTCGCCTGCTTCAGCAGTTGGTCGTTGCGCTCGTTCTTCCATCCAGGGTAGTTCTGGCCGGTGTAGTTGTTCTCCTTGCTCGGGATCTGGCTCGAGTGGTACAGCTCGAACCCAGCAGGGTCATCGCCGGAGACCCAGGCGTAGAGGCCCATCTGGTACTTGCGGCCCGCGAGCGGCGCGTCCGGGGGATCACCGAAGTAGATCGCCGCCGGCTGGTAGCTAAGGCTCACGAGTAGGCCGAGGTCGGACAGGTTCTGCTGGATGAGCTGTGTGGTCTGAGCACGGAGCTCGTTGCCAGCAGTCGTCATCAGCTCGAGCGTCACGGGCTGGCCCTTGAACACTCGTACACCCTGCTCCTCGTCCAACTTCAAGCCAGCCTGGTCGAGCAGTTGTCCGGCCTTCTCAGGGTTGTACTCGTACTTGTTCAGTCCCTTCTCCGTGTACGCCCAGTTGGTGGGCGTGAGCCAGGAGTTGAGCGGCTGGGTCTGGCCGAACAGGATCTGCTCGGTGATCGTCTTGCGGTCGATACCGTACATGAGGGCCTGACGGACCCTCTTGTCCTGAAGGACTGGCACGCTCAGGTTGAGGTCTATGTGCTCCCACGTGGCTGCGGGAACGGTGTATGTCTTGACGCCCCTGCCCTCCAGGGCCTTGAGATCCTCGAACTGGTTGATCTGGTGCGCATCCTCGGTCGAGGCGTTGAGTTCCCCGGCTTGAAGCTGGCTCAGAAGCGCCTGCGTGTCAGGGATAATCCTGAAGATCACGTTCTTCGTCTTCGGCGTGCCCAGGAAGTACTTGTCATACGACTGCAGGACCACCCGCTCGGGGTTCTGAGAGACGAACCGGTACGGGCCGGTGCCGACGGGCTTGTTGACCAGCGGGTTGGCCTTCGGGTCGTCCCACTTCGCGGGGTCTACCTTGTTGGTTATATGGGACGGAATTCCGATGTTACCTACAATGTAGTAAGTGGGATCGAGCTCGCCCTTCTTGTACGTGAATACTACTTCGTAGTCGCCGTTCTTCTTCACGCTCGCGAGCTGATCGCGGTAGACGAACGCGCTCGGCGTCTTGAAGTTCGGGTTCTTGAGCAGGTTGTAGCCGGCTATTACGTCGTCGGCAGTGAACTTCTCGCCGTCGTGCCACGTGACATCGTCGCGCAACTGGTACGTAACCGTAAGCTGGGCGTTCGCGCCCGAGCCTGTGAGCTTGGCGCCACCGTTCTCGATCCTCGGCACGCTCTTGGCGATCTGCGGAACGTACTCGTTCTTCTCATTGCGCTGTACGAGGGAGTCGTCAATCGCCTCCTCGACGATGGTCGAGACGTACGCAGATCCGAAGAGGGGCAGCAGATCGGGCGGCTCCTGGGACATACCGATCGTGATCGTCTCCTGCCCGGCGCCAGTCGCGGTGTCACCGCCAGTCGCCGGCGTGGTGGCTGCAGCGTCACCCTCGGTTGGCGCCGCAGCTGCCTCGGTCGGCGCTGCGGTCGTCTCTGTTTCGCCTGCAGCCGGCGCCGCTGTGGTGGGCTGGGCGGCAGCGGCGGTTGTCGGCTGTGTCGCCGGCGCCGTGGTGGCCTGCGCTGCAGTGCCCGGCGTGTTCTGGGCGGCCGGAGTGCCGCCGCAAGCCGCGAGGACGGGCACTAGAAGCACCAGCAGCGCGAGTAGCGTCAGCAGTCTCCGGTTGAGCTTATGATGAGCCAATGGGTTCTCCTCCTATGTAGCAGTAGTGTCGGTGATCCGATGATCTGAACTACGGGGTCGAGCCGTATTGCCTACCCATCACCCCCTTGCCAAGAAGCGCGCATCGGTGTGCGAGCGCATGTGATGTTTACTGATCTGAACCGTGCGGTACGCGGAACACAGTCACGCGGCCGCGTGAGTCTGCCTTTACCCTCCGTGAGGCTAAAGATGGTGTATCTTATAATGTTGACGCCCATCCGTCAAGTTAATTGGGATCATTTTCGAAGCACCATTCCGCACCGCTCACTTCCCAGGCTACCCGCTGCCTCTTTCCCGGCAACCGAACACCGACTCTGGCATCATAACCTCAGGCTCCGTATGGAGATTTTAAGAAAATCAAAGGAGGTTGGCTAGAGTATGGCTATCGATGACCTGCGCAAGTCTCCGACGATGGCGCATCTTCTCGACGCGCTCGACGAAGGCAAGGACATAGGGCACTACGGTAGGCTCGTTTTCGCCATGGTCGCGCGTCACTTTTTGGATGAGGACCAGGTGGTGGAACACCTGCGGAAGGACTCCGACTTCTCCGAGGAGGCAGCGCGGGGACTCGTTTTGCAGGTGCAGGGTCGGGACTACAACCCACCCCGCCGCGAGAAGATACTTGAGTACCAGGCGCAGCAGGACTTCCCAATCTGCCCCAACCCTGACGATCCCGGCTCCTGCAACCTGTACCAGGAACTCACCTTCCCCGACCACGTCTACGAGAACATCTCCGGGTACTACGAGCAGAAGGCCGAGAGCTAATCCTGCGCCGCTAACTGGAACAAAACCTGCGAGTGCCGTGGGCGCATACCCCAAAGGAGGTAGGAGATGGCCACGGAACAGCAGGAACAGCGCACGGAGCAGCAGATACAGATCAGGGAGGTTACCCAGGTCCAGGCATCCTGGACCGAGCAGGAGCGCGGCGGCCCAGGCGCGTTCACCTTCCAGCTAATCCTGGACAACGGCGTGGAGGAGTACGTCCTCAAGCCGACCGCGGATGATGCAGACGTGCTGTTGCAATTGCTCAAGATCTCGGACCACGCCACGTTCGACATGGGCCGTAAGGTGCTCATGTTCAGCAACCTCGAAGTAGACTAACAACCTAACCCAGTCCCAAGCAGGGGCGTTCACCTAAAGGAACGCCCCTGCTTGGTTGGTCATTCCCGTGTCCTGGGCACCTTGAATGGTAGCCCGGCACGTGCGTGACCCCAAATGATTGCCAGGAGGAGAGGTTTGTCCGAGAACGGCGCTGTAATGTCTTTGATAGACCTTGAGCGGGATCGGCATGTCGAGGAGTTGGGGCAGCTCCTGCGGATCCGGAGCATCAGCGCCCTCTCCGAGCACAGAGAGGACGTGCGGGCGTGCGCCCAGTGGCTGCGCGACCACATGTTCTCGATAGGCCTACAGAAGGCGGAGGTGCGCGACACCTCGGGCCACCCGATCGTGTACGGAGAATGGGCACACCCCGAGCCGGGCAGGCCGACCGTGCTCGTGTACGGCCACTACGACGTGCAGCCCGTAGACCCCGTGGAGCTGTGGCACTCGCCGCCGTTCGAGCCGCACGTGCGCGACGGCAGGCTGTACGCGCGCGGCAGCGCCGACGACAAGGGCCAGTTGTTCATGCACCTCAAGGCGGTTGAGGCGCACCTGAAGGCGCGGGGCGAGTTGCCGGTGCGCGTGAAGTTCCTCCTTGAAGGGGAGGAGGAGACCGGCAGCGAGCACCTGGACGCGTTCATCGAGGAGCACAAGGAGCTGCTGGCGTGCGACGTGGCGGTGATCAGTGACACAAGCTGGTTCGCGCAGGGGGTGCCCTCGATCACATATGGGTTGCGCGGCATGGCGTACCTGCAGCTAGACGTGTACGGTCCCTCCTCCGACCTGCACTCCGGCTCGTTTGGCGGCTCGATAATGAACCCGGCGGAGGCGGTGGCACGGCTGATCGCGGGGCTGAAGGATAACCGGGGCCACATCCTCGTGCCGGGCTTCTATGACCGCGTGCTGCCGCTCTCTGAGCGCGAGCGGGTGGAGTTCCGGCAACTCCCGTTCGACGAGCAGGAGCATATGCGGAGCCTCAGCGTGCCGGAAGGGTACGGCGAGGAAGGGTACACGACGCTGGAGCGCGTGTGGGCGCGCCCGACGCTGGAGGTGAACGGCATCTGGGGAGGCTTCTCCGGCGAGGGCTCGAAGACGGTGCTGCCCGCGGAGGCGCATGCGAAGATATCCTGCAGGCTCGTGCCCGACCAGGATCCCGACGAGGTGTACGGGTTCATCGAGAGCTACGTGCGGCGGATCTCCCCGCCGGGCGTACGGGTAGAGGTGCGAAGGATGCACGGTGGCAGGCCAGCGCTCGTGCCGCTCGACCACCCGGCGATGGATGCGGCGAGCAGGGCCGTGGAGCGGGGCTTCGGGAAGGCGCCGGTGTTCATCCGCGCGGGCGGCTCGATACCGGTGGTGGCGAGCTTCGCCGAGCTCCTCGGCGTCCCGACGGTGCTTATGGGCGTGGGGTTGCCCGACGAGAACGCCCACGCGCCGAACGAGTGGCTACTCCTGGAGAACTACCACGGCGGCATCAGAAGCGCTGCTGCTCTCCTCGAAGAGCTAGGCAGGGCCCTCCCCGCTTAGATCGGGCTGAGGTTCACTCTCACTTGTTCACGCGATGATGCCGTCTGGAGGCAGATACCGCGCGCGCCAGTCGCCACCACGGCGAACAAGTTGCCATACCCCTGCCGTGACAATCCGCGCGCCGTGGCGATCCGGCATGGGCAGCAGGACCCGATTGTGTGTGAGCGCGAGCATCATATGCTCGATTGGCGCGGCATGTGAGACGAGTGCGATGGTGGTAGACCCGATCTGAGTGAGGGTGGAGCGCAGCATGCGCACTGCCACCTCGGCCTCCGGTTCGTCAGGC
>JADDPT010000107.1:5110-10005 GCA_016781735.1 Rubrobacter sp. | reverse complement strand
TTCTTGACCGTAGGAGTGAGTGTATGCGATGGACTACGACTTTGACATCACCCTGCCTACTTTGGTCCCGACGACAGCAAGCCTAACACTACCCCTATAATGGTAAGGAGGTTAAGAGAATGGTGCGAATCTCGCGCAGGACGCTCCTGAAGGCGATGGCGGCAGTCGGGGCGCTCGGATGCGGGAACTGGCTGGCCGCTTGTGGTGAGAAGTCGGGTCCTGTCGTCGTGATGAACGAACTGACGTACACTCCAGCTACGCTCAAGATCCGGGTCGGGGACACCGTAACCTGGCGGAACGCCGATAGCATGGCCCACACCGTGACGGACGACCCTGCAAAGGCGCGCGACGAGGAGAGCGCTAGCCTGCCGGAGGGGGCCGAACCGTGGGATTCGGGCACGATCGAGGGAGGCGAATCCTGGAGCCGCACGTTCGATGTCCCCGGTGAGTACACATACTTCTGCATCCCGCATGAGCTTGCCGGGATGGTCGCCACCCTAACGGTGGTGGGATGATGCGGACTGGCCCGCGCATCACCCTACGACACTCGGTGCGGCGTACCACTGAGAGAATACCATTGGGTAACGATTCCGGCCACGAAGCATACGCGGTGAGACACTGGAGACAGGTCTCGTATGCGGCGGCGGCACTGTCGCTCGTAGCCGGGCTGCTCCACGTATGGGCAATGCCCCGGCACTACGCAGAGTGGTGGGGCTACGGAACGTTCTTCCTGGTAGTCGCGCTCGCTCAGGTACTGCTGAGCGATGGTCTGCTGTACAGCCCGCGCCGAGGACTCTTCTTGATGGGTATCGCTGGGAACCTCGCGGTGATCACTCTCTACCTCGCGACTCGAACTGTCGGAATCCCACTCTTCGGTCCGCACGCAGGCGATGTAGAGAAGGTAGGAAGTATCGACTTGGCGGCGACGATAGTTGAATCAGCACTTGTGATCGGGCTGGTGGTGCTGACAAGGATATCGTCACCATTTGAACCACCCATGATGCTGCGGACTCGTCCGCCCGGTGGCCTACCGGAAGAGGATGTCGAGCGATGAGATCTCCAACAGCCCGGGACCAGACGCTTAGTGGTGCTGGCCAGGCTTACCTGAAAGCTATATATGACCTGCAGGCAAGTACTGGCAGAGCCGTTACCTCCGTCGTGGCCCAGCAGTTAGGCGTCAGAGATCCGTCCGCAACGCGCATGGTGAAGAAGCTCGCCGCCCTCGGGTTGCTGAGCCACACTCCGTATCACGGCGCCAAGCTGACCCCGGCTGGAGAGGTCCTGGCTCGCCGGGCAGTTCACCGTCGGGAACTGATCACGCGATACCTGATCCAATTCCTCGACTACCCAGCAGGAGAGGCAGCCCCCGAGGCCGACCGCTTGGAGCACGCCGTCTCTGAGAAGTTCGAGGCTCGGATCGCCGCATTGCTCGGTCACCCGCCCTCAGCTCCTTAGCAGTCTTGCGTATAGTAGGTGGTGCTCAGTCCCCACGGTCGCCAGCTGACAAGGAGACTTATTGACGTTTCTGAGCGGACATGCGGGCGTATGATAGGTCGACAACGGTGTCATCCTCCCCGAGCCCCCGGGCGTCCAGACGCCGCCATCGAGTGGGGAAAGGCTTAATACCACCGTGAGGTTGCTGAACGAGATGCGGAATCGCGGAGTTAGAGGAGCGCGACGGGCTTTCGTCATACGCGCTGCAGCCGCCCGCTGGCCGTGATAACGCTCCGACGCTCCTTGAAGCCGCTCCTGCATCGGGACATGAGATAAACTACCGATTGAAGCCAGGGAGGTGGAAGTTGGGTAGCTTGCATGAACGCAATATCTCGCTATGGGTCGCCACCACGCCGGAGACGCAGTACCCGCAGCTCGCCGAGGATGTAACGGTGGACGTAGCGGTGATCGGAGCGGGAATCATCGGCCTCTCGACGGCCGTCCTGCTGAAACGGGCGGGTGTACGTGTGGCGGTGATGGAGGCGGGACGCGTGGCCTCGGGCGTGACCGGCTACACCACCGCCAAGATCACCTCCCTCCACGGGCTGGTGTACGCGCACCTCGTGAAGCAGGTCGGCGAGGAGCGCGCGCGCATCTACGCGGATGCGAACCAGGCGGCCATCGAGCAGGTCGCCGCCTTCGTGGAGGAGTACGCGATCGATTGCGATCTGCGTCGCATGGCCGCCTACACCTACACCGAGGATCTCTCGCGCGTCGGGGACATACGAGCCGAGGTGGAGACCAGCGTGAGGCTGGGCCTCCCGGCGAGCTACACTGAGAGCACCGACCTGCCCTACCCGGTCCGTGCCGCGGTGCGCTTCGACAACCAGGCGCTGTTCCACCCGCGCAGGTACTGCCTCGCGCTCGCCGGGCTGATACCAGGTGACGGCAGCCACCTCTTCGAGATGACGCGCGCGACGGACGTCGAGGAAGGCTCGCCGTGCGAGGTGGTGACCGGGTACGGAACCATCCGGGCGCAGCACGTCGTCCTCGCCAGCCATATCCCGTTCATGGACCGCGGCGGCTTCTTCGCCAAGACCAGCCCGTCACGCTCCTACGCACTGGGCGTGCGGGTCGAGGGAGTTGTCCCGGAGGGGATGTACCTTAGCGCCGACTCGCCGACGCGCTCCATCCGGCCGCATCCGATTGGGGACGAGACGATGCTCATCATCGGGGGCGAAGGCCACAAGGTAGGTCAGGATCCCGACACGCGCAGGAGGTACTCGGCCCTCGAGGAGTGGAGCCGCGAGCGCTTCGACGTCCGATCCATAGACTTCCGCTGGTCGGCCCAGGATTACATGCCGGTCGACGATGTGCCCTACATCGGTCGGCTGACCCCTACCTCGAAACAGGTCTACGTCGCTACGGGCTTCAAGAAGTGGGGCATGACGACGGGCACGTTCGCAGGGATGATCGTCTCGGATGCTATCCTCGGCCGGGACAATCCCTGGGCCTCCCTGTTCGATGCGACGCGGGTGGATCTGACGCACTCGGCGAAGCAGCTCGTCACCGAGAACACGAACGTGGCGAAGAGGTTCCTGGGGGACCGCCTTGGCATACCGAAAGCCTCAAGCCTCACGGGGCTTGCGCCGGGAGAGGGCAAGGTCTTGGAGATTGGAGGCGAGAAGGTAGCCGCCTACCGTGACGAGGCTGGCACTGTGCATACGGTGTCGCCGATCTGCGGGCACATGGGCTGCGTGGTGACCTGGAACAGCGCCGAGCGGACGTGGGACTGCCCCTGCCACGGCTCGCGGTACGACTACAACGGGCATGCCATCCAGGGACCGACGGTGAGAGACCTGGAACCGAAGCCGCTATCGGGGGGTCCGGCTCCTGCAGAAGTCGCAGAGACCCATCGAGAAAGAATGGAAAGGGGTGCAGATATGGGCGAGGAGAGCGAGCAGAACTCGATCCCGGTGCGTAAGGCATTGCGCCGCGGCGCGGTCTACAGCATCGCGGGGGTTCTGGCGGCCGGTGACGCCATCTCCGCCGCCGCCCGAGGTATCGGGCGTGGACTGCAACAGAGTCCTGCTCCGACGCAGGATACGGGCGGTGCACCGGAGTCGCGCCCAAAGGGAGGCAGAGATGTCGGGTCCACACTTCGTAGCGGCGTGGTCTACGGTCTGGCGAAGGTGATGGTCGCGGGGCGTAGTGTCCAGCGAGGCGCAGCAAGCGTGTATCGAGAGGCCGCCGAGCAGGCAAGGGCGGACCCGACGGGTGCCTCTGCGATGCACGCGAGCACCGAGGTTGGCGAGGGTGCTCCCGTGGGCGAGGCACGCCATGACTGAGTCCGGCGATGAACGGGCGCAATCCGAGAGGGAAGAGCGCCCCGCGATGGAGCGCGCGGAGAAGCTGGTCGACCGAGTGGGGCAGCGAGCCGAGACCTTTGCCTCCCTGGCAGGTCTTCGCGTCCGAAGGCTTGCGGCCCGTGCTCTCGAGGAAGTCGAGGATGTATGGGCCGAAGCACAGAGCATCCGTCAGAGAAAGCAGTCCTAGGCGTGCGAAAACGGCAGGGTCATCATCGTGCTCGCGGCGCGAGGACTGACCTAATTGACGGGTGCCATCCCTCACCGCTCAATGTCGGCATACGCCGGGGCGGTACAGAAACAGGAGACCGGCTTCGTAGGAGTGAATGTGGGAATGGGCTGCCTTGATGGTTAAGGGTCTCGACGAGGCACTGCACCTCATCCATTCGCTTCCCGGCAGAGTCCGCGTCCGCGTGCCGGGGTTATCGGGACGTCAGCCGGATGTGGAGGCTCTTCTGCGCGAGGTACCGGGGGTGCACAGCGCCCGGGCTAATCCTCTCACGAGCACCATCCTGGTCCACTTCAACCCGGCTGCAACGGACGAGCGGGCCTTGTTCACCGTGCTGGGGGTCCCCAAGTCCGAGTCGAACAGTGTTCCCGCCACGGCGCCGTCCTCTCCCGAACCTCGTGGGCAGCACCATGAGAATGCGCGTGTCCGCATCGCCGTACGGGGACTGGAAAGTGACCCCGCCCTCGCTCGCCGCATTGTGGAGCGCCTCGAGAGCCGGTCGGGGGTGACTCGGGTCAGGCCTAACCCTCTTACGGGGCGCGTGCTGGTGGAGTACGATCCCAGTGAGGTCGCCTTAGCGGATCTGCGCATGGAGGTGTCCGATCTGGAGCCACCCGAGCCCGCGGGTGGTCCACAGCCGGCCGTCCTGCCGAGATCGCAGCCGCTGATACGGGACGCGAGTCGAGCGATAGGCGCGGCTTTAGGACTCGGAGTGCTAGCAGTCCGGCGACTTGCCGGCGCGGCGGGTCCCCCGGTTGAGACGACCGCCCCTACCGTTGTCGCCGGCCTCATCGGTCTCCTGGACAGTTTCCCCGCCACCAGGAACGGCCTGCGCGCGGTGCTGCGCCCGGATCGGGGCGACCTAC
>JADDPT010000107.1:0-5014 GCA_016781735.1 Rubrobacter sp. | reverse complement strand
CCAACGAACTCGCAGACCCCTTTTCAGACAGTTTCTAATACCAAATCGGGGTGAAGGTGGCGGTTATCCTGGCCAGAACTGGCTTCGTCGCCACAGATTCAGCATGGCTTACCCGCCACCTCGACACAGGATTGGTATAAGCGTCGCCAGGCGGCATCACTTCTTCCTCTCGGGCAAGAGCAAGCCGCAACAGACCGCCGCAACGAGGATCAACGCCGCTGCTGAAAGTGTCTCGCTGCGCAGCAGCGCGGCACCGACGTATAGCAGCGGGAAGGCAACGATCAGGGCCATCAGGGCATAGGATGGTCTCAAGGGGCGCCCAGCGCGCTGATAATGAGCACCTCGATGCCGATGAGCAGGACGCAGAGGAGACCGTACGGCAACACCCGGCGCATCACCTCGCCCTCCGACACCTTCCCCTCGACCACCGACACGCCGATCAGCGCCTTGTCCGGCGCCACTCCCGAGCCGATAGCTCCTCCCATCGTTTGCGCCGCGGCCACGAGCAGCGGGCTGAGCGCGAGCGCACCCGCGGAGAAGAGTTGGAGAGGACCGAACAGAACGTTCGAGTTTGTGTTACTGCCGGTGATGAACGCCCCGATGAGCCCTATGAACGGCGCAGCAAGCACGTAAGCGATGCTACCCAGCAGGGCTACCCCACGTGCCAGCCTTTCCGCCATACCTGAATCGGCGATCACGATCGCCATCATCACCATCAGGGAGACCCCTACGGTAGTTCCAGTCGTCTGGCGCACGGTCACCACCCACGCCCGCTGCGCTGCCCCCGTCCTCCAGACCCCCCTGCTTCGGTACGCCAGGTAGCTCAGGAGAGCACTCAGGAGCAGCAGGGGCGCCGGGTGCCCGACCAGTCGGATCGGGGCGTACGCCTCCTGCCCCGCCGCAACGAAGCCCAGGGAGGTTCGCTGCTCTGGGAAGGCAAGCGCGAAGCGGAGCGGATCAGCCGCTTCCTTGAGTAGAGGCGCCTGCGCGCCGAGCGAGAGTATCACGAGCAGCGCGTACGGTAGAAACGCCCAGGCAAACGACATATCGTCGCGCTTTAGGTCTCGGCTCCCGGAAGCCGGTGGTGCACGTCTAGCCCCGCGTCCGGCATAGAAGAGGATCAGCGAGCCGAGCAGACCGGGGAGCATGCTGGATATGGGAGCGGCACCCACCTCGTTGAGCCCCCACATCACCAGGCCCATAAGGAGCGACGTAACGAGCACTAAGGGCGCAGCACGTCCGGTGCCCGACCATCCGCCCGCTATGTGCGCCACGCTGAGCCCGGTGCACACTATCGGCACCGCGAACATCAGCGCGAGCGGTGGGCCGAGGTCGGCCGCGTCGATACCGGTGACGAGTCCCAGCGCGATGAAAGAGGATCCCATGGAGCCGAACGTTATCGCCCACGAGTGCCCGATCATCACCATCGCCACCGAGCTTACCGGCGAATATCCCGCCAGAAGCAGCAGCGGCGCAACCACCGCTACCGGTACCCCGAAGCCCGCGATGCCCTGCATGAAACCCGAGAATCCCCAGGCGAGCAGTAGCCCAAGCAGCAACTTATCTCCGGTGCTGCCGACAAGCGCCCCCGCGATCACCGATACGGCGCCGAGGTCGAGCGCGAGGTTATACAGAAAAACCGCCGCCCAGACGATCAGCATCACGAGGAGGGCGAGGCTGAGCCCCTTCGCGCAAGCGGAGGCAATCAGTTCCGCGCGCGCTCCGTACGCTGCATACGCACCTGCCACCGCCAGCAGCCATGCCAGGGCCGCCGCACGCGGAGCGCGCCAGCCCAGAAACAGTATGCAGCAAAGCAGCACAGCGATCGGCGCGACCGCCACTACGAACCTCGGGTCTGGCAACATGACACCTCCGGCACGAATCTTAGCACACGGTGCGCGCCATACCCGCCGCCCGCGGAGCCTCGTTGCGGTCTTGTGCAGTGTGCACTATACTCGCCAGATGATCACGGTGAAGGAACTCCTGGAAGGAAAACTGATCCAGGGCGCACGCCTCCTTGCAGGTCGAGAGGGACTGCGGAAGAGCGCCGCCTGGGCGGTCACCGCCCACGCCCGCACCCCTGCTCTCGGACCGCTACAGGGGGGTGAGATAGTGCTCCTGCCTCCACCTGCGTTGCGCCACCTTGGAGGTCCTGCAGTTCTCGCATCGCTGGTTTCAGGGCTTGCCGACCAGGGTGCTGCGGGTGCGTGCATCTGGACCGAGCCGGACGCGGAGGCGTTGGACACTGCCGACAGGGTCGGCCTGCCCCTCATCCAGATAGGCGATACGGTAGCGCCGGATGTCGAGCGGCAACTGCTCGACCACATTGCCAGCCGCCTGCGCACCGGTCTCCGTCAGCAGGAGGATCGACAGGCGAACCTGTTGGACGCCCTGGCAGCGAGTGAGGGGATGCAGGGGATTGTGAACGTACTAGCCGAGACCCTTGAGCTCCCCGTCGCCTACTTCCCATCGCAGGGACCGGTAATCCGGTCGGCGGGAGCGTCCGACACCCCGATCGGCGCGGCGCTCCGGCAGCTGCCCAGGGGCCAGAACATTACAATGGTCGACCCAGGAGACAGGCGGGGCGCCATATGGGTGGCTTCGGTAGTCCGAGCGGGAAGCCGGCTCGGTGTGTTGGTCGTCGAGGGAGTGCATTCGGAGCCAAGCGCGGCCGAGGCACTCTTCATCCGCCAGACGTCATCCGCCATACTTGCCGAGACGCGCAGGCTCGACGCCGCCCACGAAACGGAAAAGCGGCTGCGCGACAACCTCTACCGCGACCTTCTGGAGGGCAGGGTCGGTGACCTGGATGTAATCTACATGCGTGCCCGGTCTCTCGGCCTGCGAATCCCAGTTGAGGCCCGAGTAACCGTCGTGGCGGCCACGGATCCGTCGCGGCCTCTGTCAGAGGTCCTCAAAGAACGGCTGCTCACTTATCACGCGTCCTATCCAATCGTCGATCAGGGGCGTGAGATCGTCCTCATCTCCCCCCTCATCCTGCGTGGGGCCCCCCTCGAAGCTTTCCTCCGAAAGCTGATTGGCCCCATGGGGGCGAGCGTGTCCGCAGGGGTGAGCGACGTCATAAACGAGCTGCGGCAGATACCGAATGCGCTCAAGGAGGCACGCCTCGCCCTGCTCGTGGGTCGACGAAAACGAGGCGGCGGCGTACTCACGTGGACCGACACAGGAGTCGACGGGCTGCTTGCTCCCCTGCGCGACACGCCGGAGGCCCGACGATCGGTTGAGCGGCTCCTGAACCCGCTGCTCTCCTACGATGAGCGCCATGACGCCTCTCTAACCCAGACGCTCGAGACCTATGTGGAGTGCAACGGCAATGCGAGCGTTGCCGCGCACCGCCTCAGCCTGCACCGCAACAGCCTGGCGTACCGCCTCAGGCGGATAGAGGAACTGACGGCGGTAAGCCTGGCGGATTCCGAGAGTCGCCTGCTGCTGACCCTGGCGCTACGCCTTCGGAGGCTGCTCTAGCCCTAGTGCAGACTGCACAACCGCTCACCTCCGGGCCTGTGCATCATGTACTAGCTACCTGCCCTGCCGCACCATACCATGGTCGTAGCAACGCGGCTCGGCTAGTAGAACGTATCAGTTTGGGGGAGGAAGGAATGGCGGTAGCAACTCCGGGTACGGACCTGCAGAGTGTCATGGACACTATACGGCAGGAGAACGTGCGGTTTATCAACCTACAATTCACCGACATCATCGGGATGGTGAAGAGTGTGACCATCCCGGTATCGCAGTTCGAGGAATGCGTCGAGCACGGGAAGTGGTTCGACGGCTCCTCTATTGAGGGCTTCGCGCGCATAGCGGAGAGCGACATGCTGCTCTCGCCCGACCTCAGCACCTTCAGAGTGATTCCCTGGGAGCGTGGTGACAACACCGGGGCCAGAGTCATCTGCCGGGTGCTGCAGCCGGGCGGTGAAGAGTTTGACGGCGACCCTCGCGGCGCGCTTGTAAGGGTGGTTGAGGAGGCACGGGCGCTAGGTTACGAGTACATGACCGGCCCTGAGCTCGAGTTCTTCCTGTTCAAGCTGTCGGAGCTCGAGAACATAGAGGTACTGCCGCACGACAAGGGCGGATACTTCGACCTTTCCACGGACCAGGCTTACGAGGTGCGCAAAGACATGGTGAACGCCCTCGAAGACTTCGGCATCAACGTGGAGACGAGCCATCACGAGGTCGCGATGGGGCAGCACGAGATCGACTTTCAGTACGCCGATGCCGTGACGACCGGAGACAGCGCCGTGACCTTCCGGTACGCACTCAAGGCGGTAGCAGAGCGGCACGGCCTGCACTGTACGTTTATGCCGAAGCCGATCTTCGGGATGAACGGTTCAGGCATGCACACCCACCAGAGCTTCTTCGAGGGAGGCGAGAACGTCTTCTATGACCCGTCGGACTCGTATGGACTGTCTAAGCTCGCCAAGCACTTCATTGCGGGCCAGCTTGCACACGCGAAGGCAATGATTGCGGTTCTTGCGCCCACCGTGAACTCGTACAAGCGCCTGGTCCCCGGCTACGAAGCGCCAGTGTACCTCTCGTGGGCACGCGTGAACAGGTCCGCGCTAATTCGCGTGCCGAGGATCAACCCCTCGCAGACCAAGGCTACGAGGGTCGAACTGCGGTGCCCTGACCCGAGCGCCAATCCGTACCTCGCGTTCGCCGTCATGCTCAAGGCAGGGCTGGATGGTATCAAGCACGAGATGGAGGCACCACCGTCCGTGGAGGAGAACCTCTACCTCTTCGACGAGAACATGCTCGCCAAGCACGGCGTATCGACTCTGCCGGGCAGCCTCGGCGAGGCCATCACGGAGCTCAAGAGGGACGAGGTGATCCAGGACGCGCTCGGCGAGCACATCTACGAGCGTTTCGTGGAAGCGAAGCAGATGGAGTGGGACGAGTACAGGATGTACGTCTCCAAGTGGGAGCTCGACCGCTACCTGCCTGTGTTCTAGGAACTAGGCTCTGCCACAGCGATAGAGAAGGGGGATGGGCATAA
>JADDPT010000118.1 GCA_016781735.1 Rubrobacter sp. | reverse complement strand
GAACTCTACGGACTCAATCCATGGTCCACTCGTCGTGAGGATGCACAGCCCTCCGGTATACTGCGTCCCATGCCCGCTGTGAGCCCATTCCGATTCGGCATCTTCCTTTCGAATGCAGCAGATCCGGCCGAGTGGCGGCGTCTCGCCCGTAAGGCTGAGGATCTCGGTTACGCGGTGCTCCTCGTACCGGACCATGTGGTCACGCCCTTCTCTCCGAGCGCCGCGCTCCTGGCGGCAGCCGATGCGACCACGCACCTGCGCGTCGGCGGGTTTGTCTTTAATAATGACTTTCGCCACCCGGTGTTCCTCGCCAAAGAGGCGGCGACACTGGACGTGCTGAGTGGTGGTCGGTTTGAACTGGGCGTGGGCGCCGGCTGGAACGGTACTGAATATGCCCGTGCCGGTATTCCGTTTCAGCCGCACTCGGTTCGCGTGGAGCGCATGGTCGAAGGGCTGCACATTATCAAGGGCCTTTTCGGGCAGGAGCCAGTGACCTTTGCGGGCCGCCATTATCAGGTGCAGGAGCTGCACGGGCTCCCCAAGCCCGTGCAGCGGCCCTACCCGCCGATTACGATCGGAGGTGGGGGGAAGAAGATGCTGTCCATCGCCGCGCAGGAGGCGGATGTGGTAAGTCTGGCACCGCGGGTGCGTGCCAATGGTCGCCCGGACCCGGAGAGCTACACACGGGCGAGCACAGCCCAGAAGATCGGCTGGATACGCGAGGCGGCAGGACCACGCTTCGAGGCCCTGGAGCTGAATGTCTACCTGCTCGCGCCGGTAATCATTACATCGGATCGCCAAGCCGCGGCCCGCGAGATGGTAGCGGAGCGCCGCGGCGGCGCCCCGCGGTCGACGCTGACCGAGGAGCTGGTGCTGGACTCGCCCCACTTCCTGGTGGGATCCGTTGAACAGATTGTTGATGAGCTCGTAGCTCAGCGCGACGAGCTTGGCATCTCGTACGTGGCAGTCGGACGCGCGGGCGAGGTTGACATGGATTCCTTCGCACCCGTTGTGGCGCGACTTGCCGGACAGTGAGGGCTGCGTCAGGGCGATCTCTATGCGCCGGCGACGCGGCGCTGCTCACCCACCCAATACCGCTCGCGCAGTACGCGCTTCAGCACCTTGCCTGTGGCGTTGCGGGGGAGTGCTTCGACGAAGTCGATTGAGCGTGGGATCTCGAATCCACCTAGACGCTTGCGGCAGTCGGCGATAAGCTCCGCCTCGTCAGCCATATGCCCCTCCTTAAGCACGACTACCCCCTTGACCGTTTCCCCCCAGCGTGCATCTGGTACGCCGATCACGACGGCATCCGCTACTGCTGGGTGCGCGAGTAGGACGTCCTCGACGGCTCGTGGGTAGACGTTCTCGCCACCGGAGACAATCATGTCCTTCAGGCGGTCGTGGACGAACAGGTAGCCTTCCTCGTCGAGTCTCCCAATATCCCCCGTATGCAGCCAACCGTCTCGAAGTGTCTCCGCCGTCTCCTCGGGCAAGTTCCAGTAGGCGCGCATCATCTGCGGACCGCGCGCGACAATCTCTCCCGGCGCCCCCGTCGGGACTGGGTGACCGTCCACATCAACGATCCGGATTTCAGTGTCTGGGATAGCCCGTCCCGCCGATTGGAGCAAGTCCGCACGCCCCGCCAATGCCCGCTCATGGTCAGCTGGAGTCAAAAACGTCAGCGCTTGCGTCGTCTCGGTCAGGCCGTAGGACTGCATGAACCCACAGCCGAACACTTGCATGGCAGTGCGAAGCGTCGGCTCCGCGATTGGGGAAGCGCCATAGTAAATGAGCCGCAGCGTCTCGTAGTGGCGCTCCTCGACGGCGGCCACGTTGGCGAGGCAGGCCTGCAACATGGATGGGACGAGCACTGCCACGGCAATACGCTGCTCGTTCAGGGCGTGCACCACGGCCGCCGGGTTGAACTCTGCCTGTAGGACCGTGCAAGCGCCGCAAGCGACGGCAGTGAATACCGTTGGCACGACTCCAACGTGGAAAATCGGGGCTACGGCGAGGCTTCGTTCACCCGGACGGAGCGCCTGCGCCTCCCCAATCCGCTCAATGCTCGCAGAGAGCGCGCAATGAGTCAGGATAGCCCCTTTGGGACGGCCGGTGGTGGCGCTCGTGTAGAGCTGCAGGGCGTCGGCATGGTCACCGAACGATGGTCGAGCAGTGGGGAGCGGCCCTTCCATCCATGCGTTCCAGCTCTCCCACCCCAACATGGGCTCGTCCGTCACTCCCACAAAGCGTTCGATCCAACCTAACTGCTGGCGCAGTCCGTCCAGATTCGCCGCGTACTCGGGCTCCGCGAACAGCACGCGTGGCCGTGCATCGGCAATAATGTACGACCACTCGGTCGGGGCCAGGCGGTAATTGAGCGGGACGAGCACCACGCCCGCCTTTGACGCGGCGTAGTACAACAGCACGAACTCGAACCGGTTCTTCGAGAGCACGGCGACACGATCACCGACGCGAAGCCCAGCGTCGACCATGGCTCCGGCGAGCCGCTCAGTGGCGGCGGCGACCTGGCCAAAGCTCCACCGCCGATGATCTTGCTGGGCCATCACCGCGTGCGGCGCTCGCCGCTCCCACATCTCCAGGTGCTCGTGCAGGCGCACGTGAACACCCCTAGGCCGTGGCCATGTGGAAGAGCTCCTGCTTTACCTTGGCAGGTTCCTTCCACACGTCTGACTGGAGGATTGTGCCGTGCTCCCGGTTGAACTGCATCTGTGTAAGGAACGTGTCGACGGTCTCAGACCGAAGTCCCCAAAGGGGCGTGGTCGCGCCGAGTGCCATCTCGACCACGTCGCTCGGAAGAGTCGTGACTTCCACGAACGCATTGACAAGTCTCGGATCTTTCTTCGTCCACAACTCCGCCACTTCGCGCTGAGCGTCGTTGAGGTCAGCGAGCAGTTGCGGGTGCTCGTTGACGACTTGTGGCTGCGCCATGTAGACGACATGCACCTGCGTTTCCTGCGACCCGGATGCCCGCTCCCAGAGTTCCTGCTGCGTCGCAAGTACGGTGGCCGCGCCGGACTGCACTATCTGGGTGGTAATCGGCTCCCAGAGGACCGCCGCCTCCACGTCGCCCCTCTGGATCAGGTTTGCGAGGTCCGGTGGCGCGGTTGCCTGTACGAACTGCGTATCCTCGAGCAGGTCAAACCCGTACACGGTCCGCACCGACGCGTTGATGTCCTGCGTCGCCGTCGCGCCAGCGATCGCGCCGAGCTTACGCCCCTTGAGGTCGGGAATGGACGCTACTCCGGCACTGTTCCGTACGACGAGGTTCCCAAGGGACCCGACCGCAGCCCCAAAGATGCGTAGTTGCACGCCCTGCTCGTACATCTGCGCGGCAATCACCGCCGACATATCGATGATGTCGGCCTGCCCCGAGCTGAAGGCATTTACTATCCCGCTGATCGGGCCAACTCGGGTCCACTCAATATCCCAGCCACGCTCCTTCAGCAGGCCGAGCACGTCGATCGCTTCGAGGCCTGCCCAGCCGAGCGTAAGGTACGCGATCTTGAACGTGCGCCCGTCGCTTTGGGCAGCACGGCTTGTCGAGGGCACTGCCTTCTCCGTAAGGGGTGTGAGTGCCGAGGATTGATGATGCGTGGCGGCGGTCGCTGATAGTAGGCTTTGGCCGCGCGCCCCCATGATGGTGAGCGCCCCCAAGCCACTCATCTGCAGAGCCCGCTGTACAAACCGCCTTCGAGTCGCACCTACATTGCTCGTCACAACTACCTCCTCTCCCACGCCTAACGGCGCCATCCGTTGACCCGGCGATCGGCTGTATCCAGCAATATTTTTTCAAGCAGAACCATTATCAGGATCAACACCAGCGCCCAGGCAAAGACCATGTCCGTGCGCAGCGTATCGCGGCTGAAGTTCATCATGTAGCCAATGCCGCTGCTTACGCCGAAAATTTCGGCAATGACGCTGATGCGGAGCGCGAGCGCGAGCGCCACTTTCATGCCAGCAACCAGGTAGGGAGCCATGCTCGGAACCGCCACAGTACGGAAGCGGTCGAACGCACTAAATTTGTACACGCGCGCCATTTCGAGGAGCTTCCGGTCAATGCTTTCTACTCCTGCAATGACATTGCTCAGCATGACCGGGAGGGTCACCATGAAAGTCGTGAAGATCGGCGCCGCATCCGACAGGCCAAACCAGATCAGGGCAAGCACAATCCAGACGAAGACGGACATGCTATTGAGGATGACGGTTACATCCTTGACAACCATTCGGGCAAATGGAATCTGAGCCACCAGAAAACCGGCGACCAGCGCAATCAGGACGGCCAGCGAGAAGCCGAGCGTGACGCGGTAGAGTGTGGCAGCGACGTGCACCCACAATTCTCCACTCGCGCCAAGGTCGAGCAGGCCTTGGAGCACCCGCTCCGGCGACGGGAGCAAGTATTGGCCTAGGCGCCGCGAGAGCACCCACCAGGTCAGGATGACGGCCGCGAGGAAAAGGGTAGTTGGCAGACGTGTCTGTTCCGCCAGCGTGCCAAGCGCAAGCCGGCGAGATCCCACGCGTCCCACAGACGAACGACCTACCTGCCTCTCTAAGGTGCTCATAGGACAGCCCGATCCTGAGCCTCTGGGCGGTCGAGGGCGTGCTGGCGCTGCACCTGCTCGGACAGAAACGCGAGCAACTGGGCGCCGGCTGCCTGCCGGTCGGTGTTACAGTCGACGCTAATGTCCGCGATCGGCCGTGCCGGGCGGGCACTGAACAGGACAACGCGCGTCCCGAGGTTCAATGCCTCTTCGATGCTGTGCGTGACGAACACGACTGTCCTACCGGTTTCTCGCCAGAGCCGAGCCACCTCCATCTGCATAATTCGCCGGTTCTCGGGATCCAGTGCGCTAAACGGCTCGTCCATTAGCAGGAATTCGGCATCCACGGCCAGGGCCCGCGCAATCGAGGCACGCTGCTGCATGCCACCCGAGAGGCGGCCTGGGAAATAGTGCTCGAAGCCAGCCAAGCCGACCCGGCAAAGAACCT
>JADDPT010000069.1 GCA_016781735.1 Rubrobacter sp. | reverse complement strand
CAGGAGAGCTCACACGAGAGGGGGAAAGCGGATCCACTTTCCCCCTCTCGTATTCCGTCCGGTTTTCCCGCGAGCCGTAACGCGGTGCTGGGGGCCACCGGCGTAGTAGAGGTGCTCGTCCCGCGGGGCTATCGCACCGCGCGCGGGTCGAAGGCGTCCCGTAGTCCATCCCCAACGAAGTTGACGGCCAGTATCGCCAGTGTGAGTGTCAGGCCAGGAAAGATGGCGAGTTGCGGTACGGTTGTGTAGTAGCTCGAGGCTCCCGAGAGCATGTTTCCCCACGTCGGCGTTTCCGGAGGCACGCCGAAGCCCAGGAAGCTCAGGGTGGCTTCCGCGATCATGTTGTAGGCCACGGCAAGCGTCGTGGCGACTATTATCGGCGCTACCACGTTAGGCAGCAGATGCCGCACGATAATAGAGCGGTTGCTGACTCCGATCGAGCGTGCCGCCTCCACGAACTCCTTCTCTCGGAGCGACAGGAACTCTCCACGTACGATGCGCGCCAGGTATAGCCAGCCGAACGTGCCGAGGAAGAGTATCACCGTCCATACCGAGCGTGGGATGATGGCGAACAGGATGAGCAGCAGGAAGATAGCAGGAAAGGCCAACAGCAGGTCCACCAGCCGCATCAGCACGTTGTCCAGCTTGCCGCCGTAGTAACCAGCCAGTGCGCCGACGACTACTCCGATCACTGTTGACATCAGGGCGGCGAGTATGCCGACCATCAGCGAGACCCGACCACCATACAACAGCCGGGTGAGCACGTCCCTGCCGAGATCGTCGGTACCGAGCAAGTGCTCGCTGGACCGGGGCTGAAGCTGGGCGAAGAGGTCCTGCTCGTCCACTTCGTGAGGTGAGAGGACAGGAGCGAGGATCGCTGCGAGCACGAAGACGGTGAGCAGCACCAGTCCGGCCATGGCCAGACGGTGACGCCGGAAGCGACGCCACGCGATGCTTCGGAAGCTACCGGCTCTGCTCGGTAGCGCTTGGGGCGCTAGTGGCGCGCTGACTGTAGAGGTCATGTGATTACCCTACCCATACTTGATACGCGGATCGAGGTAGCCGTACAACAGGTCGGCGATGATGTTGAAGAACACGATGAGAATGGCACTGAAGACGAGCAGCCCCATCAGTACCGGATAGTCGCGCGAGTTGAGCGAGTCGAAGAAGAGCCGACCCATTCCCGGCCAACTGAACACCGTCTCGGTCACGACTGCGCCCGTGAAGTAGAACGGCAGGTCCAGCGTCACGACAGTAACGAACGGGATGAGGGCGTTCTTGAGCATGTGCGTGGAGATGATCGATGACTCACGCACGCCCTTGGCCCGCGCGGTGCGGACGTAGTCCTGACGCATTACCTCTAGCATGGAGGAGCGCACGTACCGGCTCCAACCGGCTACCGTGCCGAGCGCGAGCGTGATAGTGGGCAGCATGAGGTGCTTTGCGTACGATGCAAAGCCGGCGTCCAACCCTACCTTGTCGGCGGAAGGCAGCCAGCCGAGCTTAATCGCGAACAGCAGTTGCAGCATCAGGCCGAACCAGAACACCGGCATCGCGAGACCGAAGAAGGAGAAGAAGCTGACGAGGTGGTCGAAGGCGCTGTACTGGCGCAGTGCCTGGAGGATCCCGGACAGCAGCGCGAGCACGAGGGAGATCAGGATAGCGGCGAGCACAAGCTGAATCGTGTTCGGTATGCGCTCCGCGATGATCTCTCGGACGGGCCTAAACTCAACATAGGAGAGACCGAGATCGCCGCGCGCGATGCCGCCCAGCCACTTCAGGTACTGCACGTGCACCGGTTGGTCCAGGCCGAGGTTCTGACGAATCGCGGCGAGCTGCTCGTCGCTCATCCGTCCGTTACGCGCGAAAAGCGCGTCCGGCCCACCAGGCACCGCCTGCATGAAGGCGAACGACACCACGGAGATGCCAAGCAGAAGTGGTATCGCGCCGAGCAACCTGCGGATAAGATAAGTTCTCATGGGACCCATCTCCCGTCAGATGTGGCGGGGTGAGCAAGTTCGCTCACCCCGCCACATCTGGACAGCGGTGCTACTGCTGCAGCGACCACTCGTCTGCATTCCACAGCAGCCCGTTGTACGCACTCGGGTTGAAGCCGGACAGCTTCTTCGGCGCGACGTAGATGGACTTCGGCCAGTACATGAAGATCACCGGCACCTCCTCGTGAAGGAGCTCCTGAATCTTGAAATAGATCTGCTTCCGCTTCTCAGGGTCCACCTCCTTGACACCCTGGGCCGTCAGCTTGTCTATCTCCGCCTGGAAGCTGTACTTGTTGAAGTACGCCGGCAGGTTGCCGCCGGTGCCCGTAGGAGTCTTAGGTATCTGGCTGGACGCCCAGTAGAAGGCATCGTCTGGGTCGTTGCCGTTGAACCATGAGTACCTGGCCGCGGTCATCTTCTTCGTGAACTGGTAACCGTTCGGTCCCCAGATCGTGTTGATGGCTTCCTGGCGGGTGTCTACCTTGATCCCAAGCTTGCGCCAGCTCGCCGCCACGACCTGCTGTACCTGGCTGGACTGCTGGTCGCCGGAAGGTATCCAGTACTCGATCTCAAACGGCTTGCTGCCCTTCTGAAGCGTGCCGTCACCTCCCTTAGTGAAGCCTGCCTCCTTGAGAAGCTGCGCAGCCTTGTTGAGGTCATAGGGCCGCGGCTTGACGTTCGGGTTGAAGTAGATTGTGCCCGGCGCCTGGTCGGCCACCGACGGGACCGCCAAGCCCTTGAGCAGCCTGTCGATTATCTGCTGTGAGGGAGTAGCGTAGTCGAGCGCCTGGCGCACCAGCTTGTCGGTCAGGAAGTCTATGTTCTTCAGGTCCAGATGGTACCAGGACTGGCTGTTACGGAGCACCACCTCGCTGTTCGGCAGCTTCTTGGCTTCCTGAAAGCGGATGGCCGAGACATCGGTGCTTAGTTGCACCTCGCCGGTGCGGAGCTGCACGAGCAGGGTGTTGTCGTTCGGCACCGTCTTGTACGTGATCTTGTCCAAGTTCGGCTCACCGCCCCAGTACTCCGTGTACTTCTCCAGATCGACGGCCTGCCCCGCTTGTCTGCGGACGAACTTGTACGGCCCGGTGCCGATCGGCTTGTTACCGAAGGTCTGCTTGAACGAGTCCACGCCCTTGTCTATCAGGTGCTTGGGGCTGATAGTGCCACCGCCCACGTAGTTGAGGAAGGGCGCGTACCTCTCCTTCGTGGTCATCACCACGGTGTGCGGGTCGGGAGTCTCCATCTTGGTGATCTTCTCCCAGCCCAGCTGACCGAACGCGCCGAACTTGGGGTCCATGATGAGGTTCTTCGTCGCTACGACGTCGGCGGCTGTGAAGTCTTTGCCATCGTGCCACTTCACGCCCTTGCGGAGCTTGAAGGTGTATGTGAGTCCGTCCTCCGACACCTCGTAGCTCTCCGCGAGAGCGGGTACCTGCTCCTGGTTGGAGTTGAACTCGAGCATGCCTTCCATGATGCCCGACAGGACGTTGTTGGCCGTTACGGTCTACGTGAGGTACGGGTTGAGGGTGTCGGGCTCTTCGGTTGTGCCAATGACGAGCGAGCCGCCCTTCTGAGCGGTCTCCTTCGCCGCCGTGGGCTTGGGTGTGGACGTGGGCTCCTGGGTGGCCTGCGGCGCGTTAGCCGCGGGCT
Organism: Rubrobacter sp.; assembly: GCA_016781735.1. Classification (GTDB taxonomy): domain Bacteria; phylum Chloroflexota; class Chloroflexia; order Thermobaculales; family Thermobaculaceae; genus LC3-1. The sequence goes on along the minus strand of JADDPT010000069.1, from coordinate 1,369 downwards.
GCGACGTAGGCTGAGTTCCCGTCGTCGGCTGCCCTGCCGTCCCACCGCCCGTGTCTGCCGAGGTGGGCTGGACGTTGCCCTGTCCCTGTGTTCCTTCTGTCGGCGAGGCTCCGCCCCCGTTCCCTCCGCCGCAGGCGGTGAGCAGCGATACGAGCACCATGAGCAAGAGTATCGCTATGTGTGTACGCTTTCGGTTCATGTCTTCCTCCAAACAAGTATCATCGTATTATTCTGCTACTTCGCCTTTCGGCCCGGTTTCCGGCCACTGCCGAAGGATCCGCTCGGCGGCATCCTGTATGTGACCACGGATGGCTGTCTCGGCCGCCGCGCCGTCGCCGGAACGCAGGGCCCGCAGCATATTCTCGTGCCAGCCTATCAACTCATTTGTATCCTCGTATACATCCGGCATCGTGTGCATGATGAACTGTATCTGCGGCTGTATGTGCTTCCAGGCCTCATACAGCCTGCCGTGGCCGGAGAGCTCCGCGAGAAGCCGGTGAAACTCGAGATCGCTCTCCATCAGGCTTGCCCAGCTAGCCGACTCGCGTGCCCGTATGCTCATCGTCTCCAGAGCGTCGTACAGACGGGAGTATGCGTCATCGGACAACCAGGAGGCGAGCCACCGTGCGCCGACACCTTCCAGCGCCGCGCGCAACGAGTAGATCTCCTCCACGTCCTGGCGAGAGAATACCGCCACCGAGCTGCCCCTGCGTAGCGTGGACACCACGAGCCTGTCAGCCTCCAGTCTGCGGAGGGCGTCACGCACAGGCCCCCTGCTCACGCCCAACTCCTCGGCAAGGTCCACCTCTACGAGCCGGGCGCCGGGAGGCAAGTGACCCTCCAGGATAGCTGCCCTGAGAGTCTCACTCACCTCCTCGCCGAGCGCTTTCTGACGGAGGTTGCTCAACCGAAACTCATGCGTGTCGAGTGTCAGTCCATCCCCCGCTTCCCTTAGAGTTAACTGTAAACAGCGTAGGCCGGAATTATAGGTAATTTGAAAGCGGCAAGTACAGGTTATAGTGCACAAAAACCGTGAATGCTCTGGCGGCATCTGTGACATTATCGACGGAGTGGAAGGACGATTCGTGGAGAGGCGGTATTTGGGCTACCTGCTTGCGCTCGGCGCGGGGTTGACCGGGCGGTGGGCAGGGGCGCTGACGGGAAGCGGCGCGGGTGGCGCCGCGTTCGTGGGCGGCGCGCTCTATGGCCATGCGCCCCCCGGAGCCTCCGTTGCCCTCACTAGCTTCTTCGTCTCCTCGAGTGCGCTCACACGCCTGCCGGGAGCTCGAAGCGCTCGCGACGCCGGCGGGCGCACGCTGGGCCAGGTGCTCGCCAACGGAGGAGTCGCGGCGGCCGGGGCGCTGTTGTA
>JADDPT010000059.1 GCA_016781735.1 Rubrobacter sp. | reverse complement strand
GCATCGGGCGCAGGCGCTGCTTTGCCCAGATACCCTCCTGAAAATAGGCACGATTTTCATGGCTGGTGGCGGGTGTCAGCCCAGGGGTAACTGCTGGCGAACCCGACGTGGGAGCGCTTGTCATGCACGAGTGGGGGCCAAAGCCGCGAAGCGTGAGCGCCGCGTGGCCGCCAGTGGTGTTTCCATCAACCAGGCGATCACCCGAACCAGATTCAGCGCCGCCGCCACCAACACGTTCTGCAGGTGCGTTTTCGCCGCTCCGCGATACCGCGCCTGGCGCAGATCACACCGACGCACTCCTTGTGAGAGTGTTCCCTCGATGCCTGCCCGCAGCTTGTACAGCTCCCAAAACTGCGGTGTTGCTTGCTCCCGCCGTGCTGCCTGCAAGGCCGTATGCACCGCTTCCGTGCGCACGGTCAGTTCTCGGCCAGCACGCACCGCGTGCGTACAGTCGCTCCGGCTCGCACACCCTCCACACACACTGGCGGCAAAGGCGATTTTGACCACGTCATTCCCATTCCGATCCACGCCCGTTTTCCACCCACTACTCGGCTGCCCCAAGGGGCAGGTCGCCTGGTGTGCTTGCCAGTCAATGTGGAATTCACTGGCTGAAAAGCCCTTGCCGGCCCGCGCTTGCCAACTCGTGTCCACCATTGCTGGGCCACAGAGGGTGATCTGGTGCTTGCTTTGACTCGTCACCAGCAACTCCGCGTCAACATACCCCGCATCCATGAAGTGGATATCAGGTAAGCGATCATGCTCGGCCAACGCCTCCTGAATCGGTGCCGTCACGGCGACATCCAAGACGGTAGCTGAGGTGGTTGTCACATCCGTAATCAAACGGGGGGCATGCGGGTCACACGTCTCCGTCAGGTACGCCTTATAGCCAATCCAGGTCTGATCACGCTTGGTGCCATAGCGCGCATCCAGGTCATAGGGCGAGCAAATCACCTGCGCGGTTGGCGGGGAATCTTCCCGCGCCCGCCAGGCAATGTGGTGAGGTCCGTAGAACTGTTGGACCCACACTTGGCGGAGCACTTCGACGGCAGGGATCGACGCGAGACATGCGGGGGCCGTGGGCGCATAGACGGCTTGCAGCAGCGTAAAGCCATCCCCTGCGATCGTCATCGCAAGGGCTTGGCGTGCCGGTTCACCATCTGGTAAGCGGTAGTTCTCGCAGCGGTCACTGTAGCGCGCATACCAGTCAGGCGGCGTGATCACCTGGAGCCAGCCGGGAGCAACGACGGCCAGACTATTGAGGGCGGCTCGGAGCGTTTCACCGACCAGTTCCAGCCGGCACAGGTTGTGCACCGCAGCCAGCACATGCGTGGAGTCGGTGCGCTGTCGGCCGCGGCGCTTGAGCAAGCCGATCTCACGAAAGCGGGTGAGCATGGTCTCAAAGAGGAGCTGTTCGGCACCCCCCCTGATCAATCGACTACGAAATTCACACAGGACCGAGCTATCGAAGCCTGGATCGGTTAACTCCAAGCTGAGGGCGTATTTCCAGTCGATGCGCGTGCGCACCGCATCGGCAGCCTGCTGATCCGAGAGCCCTTCGGTGAACTGCAGAATCGTGGCTAAGGCCAAGCGATGGGGCGAGAGCGCCGGTTGTCCGGTCGGGGAGAACAGCGCAGCAAACTGCTGGTCGTCAAAGATGGACCCGAGGTGGTCACGCATGCGCATGGCGATGTTATTGCCTTTGGGAAAGGTAGCGCGCGCCACACGGGCGGTTTCCGCAGGAACGAGATAGACCACTTGGGGTTGAAGCGACATGCTGCACCTCTGACTGTGACGACGCGTTGTCAGACGAAAGCGACAACTACGTCTATCATACGCGAGCGCGAGCGAGCGACTTGGAAATGCACCTGTTTTTCACTGAACGCTTCCCAGTCAGAGTTCGCCAGCGGTATCCGGGTGCAGGCATGCTGCGAGAAGGCAGTCGTGGAGCGGGCGGTAAAGCGACGTCCGCAGTTGTTACATCGCCACCGTTGGTCGCCCAACCGCGTCTGTCCGTCCTTCCGCGTCCGCTCACTCCCACACCGAATGCAGTGCATGGCTGTCCCCTCTTGCTCAATCTGAGGTCGGCCATTCTACTGCCCATCTGCCTGCAACAATACCGTACAGCGAACACTGGTACGCCAGCAGGCAGGCCGTGGAGGAGGAGGTGGTGATACTCCGGAGGATCCTGAATCGGTTTCAGTCCAGTGTGCAGGGTGCTCTGCAGAAAGTCGTCCAGGTGGTCGCGCACGGGACCGAGCCAAGCTCAGACTCCCTTCCGCTGAGCACCGCTGCGGATCTTGCGCGCAGTAGACCACAGTTGATCGCCGAGAACCTCCTCCTGCGGCACCAACTCGTCGTCCTCAACTGCTCGGTCAAACGGCCGCGACTCACCCGTCTGGACCGGGTGTAGTACCTACTTACGCCATCCGCGTGTTTTAGCGTGTATCCAGCGCAATCACATTTGCTCCTGTCGGCCCTTGGTCCTCTTGTCCCTGTTGTCCTGGCTACTTCCTTTATCCGGCCTCATAAAATGCCTTCCCACGAGGGCAGATCGTCGGTTTTTCGAACGGATGAGCGTAGTAGCCAGGAGTGCGGCGTGAGCCGCTCGGTTGTATCGCCGCTCCAAGCGGTAGAGAAAGGGGAGTTTCTCTGGGTCGCCCATCTCACCGTAGCCCGAAAGGGTCAGGGAACCACAGCATGATGGGAACGCGGTAGGGTGCTGAAGGTGTGGAGGTACCAGTGCCGCAAGACCCGCGCACCATGGCGAGAGCTCAACTGCTCAAAGTCTAGTCACCATGAGGTCCAACTACCAGACCCATCGGCAGCACACCTGAGGCCGATGCCAGCTGGTGCAGGGCTCATGTCCTGGGAGCCCTGTACTCCCCCAAATGCTGGGATGCTGCCAATGCGGCAGCCAAGGTGACGAACGGACCGCCTACCGTGCGCTCGGACGTACCACCGAGACGGACCACGCGATCACCTACGGGGCGCGAGCCCTACGGTGACGGAGCCTCCATAGTAGTCGTCGGCGTCACGACCGACCAAGGAGGGCGGGAAAACCGCCTGCAGGGCGAAGGGAGGCAGGTGTTCTTGACCCTGATGACAGAAAGGTACGCGCGATGCGGAACGCCGAAACTGTCCTCGCGGTTATCCAGGACCGGGGCACGGTGGTGTGTTCCGCCTGTCATGATAGCATTCACGCTGGCAAACCCTACCGGCGTGCTGCAGCATGACCCCATCTGGACCAGAGAACACTGGAGAGCCGGATGATGCGAAAGTATCCTGTCCGGTTCGGAGGGAGGCTGGTGGAAAAGGGTCAACACGATACCTCGCCATCAGCCTACCCTACCACATGATGCGCATGTGCCCATTGGATGGATGCGGTAGCACGGTCTGCTGCGCAGCCCACACGTCTAAAGGCATCGCTCGAGCACGCACCCGGCATTAGCGATACAGGACGATCCCGGCGCAGGCGGCGAGGCCCAGGAGGCCTAGGACCGGAACCCGGCCCGTCCGCGCCAGCCCCACGCTGCTGATCATGATGACGACCGCGCGGCTGTCAACCCCGTTCGCGTGCAAGAGCTCGGCCAGCACCACCAGAAAGACCCCGACCACCGCGAGGCTCAGGCCCCGCGTGAACCCCTGCACTGCGGGATGCGCGCCGATGGCCCTGTGCAGCCGGTCGACCAGCAGCACCAGCAGCGGCGGCACGATAATCGCCAGCATGGCTACGCCAGCCCCGCGCCACCCCGCCGTCAGATAGCCCAGGCTGATCACCCACAGCCCCGTCGGTCCCGGGCTGATCTGCCCCACCGCCAGCGCTTCGGAGAACTGCCGCTCCGTCGCCCAGCCGCGCGTCACCAGGTCCGCATGGAGACTCGGCAGGTTGCCGGTGCCCCCCGTCGAGAACAACGACGCTTTGAGCATGAGCCAAAAATAGACGAGCCAGTCGAACGCCACGCAGCACCTACCTCGTCCCGTGAGAGCGCCAATGCGTTGCGGCACCGACGCCGCCGGCGAGGCAGAGCAGCAGGATCACCGAGGGGTGAAACCAGGCCGCGGCAGCACCACTGCCTAGCAGGAGCACCATGCTCACTACCACGCTCGCCCACCCCTCGCGTCGGCTAGCCGCCAGGAGGGGTCCGGCCAGTTGCCAGGCCATCAGCAAGCCCAGTCCAACGCTGGCTGGTACGACGCCGCGCAGGGCAGCCGCGACCAGCGGGTGGTCACGGATGAGGGCATAGGCGGCGGTCATCGCGGCGGTAATGGTCACACTGGGCAGGAGCAGCCCGCCGAGGACAAGCAGCACGCCGATGCCGCGGGCGAGGTGCCAGCCAATCAACACGGTCAATGCGAGCAGGTTAATGCCTGGCGTCAGGGGGCAGATCGCCCGCCACCGCGTGAAGTCGGCCGGCGCGATCCAGCGGTAGCGCTCGACAAACGTGCGGCGGATCATGAACTGCGTGGCCGTGCCGCCCCCGAAGGACTGGAGGCCGAGCGACAGCCAGACCCAGAGCAAGCGGGCGTGACTCGGGAGCGCAGCCAGGCGCTCCCCTGGCTGGCCAAGCCTCTCGAGGCTGCGCACGGCGGCATCGCTTGCGGGTGGCTGGGGGTCGGGAGTCGGCTGATAATCCGGGAACACGGCAAGCTCCACAGGCGACCAGGAACGTGTACCACGTTCATTATAGGCGGGAGGCATGCGACCAGCAGCGATGCGTGGACCGGCGCCCGCACGTGCCGTGTGTATGGGCCAGCCACAGCCTCGCCTGGATGCGGCACCACGTCCACGCATGCCTGCCCAACACGGCGTGGAGAACGGCACCAGCCACATCGGAGGGTCGATCCAGGAAGGAGCGATGCGGATCTGGCCACCCATGTCCACCTGTCCCGGCTCGTTACGCTATCCGACGACACTACGCGCTTGTTTGGAGAGGTACAGACCGCAATCCGGCGGACAGTGAGCGAAGTTCGCCACGATGCACGTAGGCAGAAGCCGTGCTCGGTCACACTTTTCTTCGGCAAAGGACTTAAGGATTATGTGGCGCCGCGCCGCCATATAATCCGCCATGA
>JADDPT010000133.1 GCA_016781735.1 Rubrobacter sp. | reverse complement strand
AGTAGCCTGTGTACGACGTAGATCGACACGCTGAGCTGTTCCGCCACCTGAGCCACGGTCAGATACCGACTCGTAGCACGCTCCATTGCCAGCTTGTTCATCGTTATTGCCATGTTCGACTTCCTCCTTAAAGCACGATGAGCGAGCAGATCTCGCAAGTCCGTCATAAGACTCGTCGAGGTCTCCTCGCTCCTTATGTATAGCCAGCTTAGCTCGCAATCTCGGACAATGGGAAGCGAGTTATCCACATGTTTCGGAATGTCTCCAAGCTGTCTCGCGCCTGCACAAGACGACCGCGCGGTGCCGCCTGTGCCGTGGCATGAATGTGGCTAACTGCCCTTCAAGCGGAGAGGAGCAGCCGATGAAGATGCGAGTCGGTCAGATCATCGTCGAGGACCGGCTACGGGAAGAGCTTGGACGAGTCGAGCGGCAAGAGGGCGATGCTGCAGACGAGTCACCGAGCTCGGAGCAGCAGGCAGGTGACACCGCCTGCCAGATGTAGCGCCGAGGCTGCTAGAGCTTGCCGCCGTTGGCGAGCACAACGAACGGTTCTGCGTGCAGCCGCTGCCTTCCCGATGTCTCGGAGGATATTGACACAGAGAGCGTTCACGCACACGCGGCTGACACGCAAATTGACGTCTCTGGAGCTAGAATAGGCTCAGCGAGAGAGGAGCAACACGTGCCTCAGCCGATCACGGAGAATACCCTCTTCTACGGTGACAACCTCGACATCCTCCGCCAGTACGTTCCAGACGCTAGCGTGGATCTCATCTATCTCGATCCGCCGTTCAACTCGGCACGCAACTACAACGTGCTGTTCCGCGATGAGCGTGGCAAGTACAGTGATGCCCAGATCGAGGCGTTTGAGGACACGTGGCACTGGACGCAGGCAGCCGAGCGGACGTATCACGAGCTGGTGACCGACGCACCTGCACGCGTCTCGGAGATGATCTCTGCTCTACGTACACTCGTCGGCACCAACGAGATGATGGCTTACCTAGTGATGATGGCTGTGCGGCTGGTGGAGCTTAATAGAGTCCTCAAGCTGACGGGCTCCATCTACCTGCACTGCGACCCTACCGCGAGTCACTACCTCAAGATTCTGCTTGATGCCATATTCGGTCCGACTAGCTTTAGGAATGAGGTCATTTGGAAGCGAACGCACGCGCACAGCGGAGGGCGCCGATATGGCGCGGTTCACGACGTTCTACTCCACTATGCCAAGAGCGACGCGTGTACCTGGAATGTGCAGCGCGTGCCATATTCAGAGGAATACATCGAGTCCTTCTTCAGGTTCAGAGATTCCGATGGACGGAGGTATCGCTCGACCATTCTCACTGGCTCCGGAACCCGAACCGGCTCATCAGGCAAGCCCTGGCGCGGCATTGATCCAAACAAGAGCGGAAGGCACTGGGCAATTCCAGGTTACGTACGCCATCTCTTTCAGGACAAACCAATTGCCGATGTGCAGGCGGCACTCGACGAGTTAGACCGATTAGGTAGAGTGCTCTGGCCGGCGAAAGTGGGTGGAGTGCCATCCTTCAAGCAGTACCTTGATGATATGGGCGGCGTCGAGGTTCAAGATGTGTGGAATGATATACCGCCTGTCGCAGCACAGTCGAGAGAACGACTGGGTTATCCGACACAGAAGCCGCTCGCTCTCCTAGAGCGAATCATCCAAGCTAGCAGCAATCCTGGTGACGTGGTTCTCGATCCGTTCTGCGGCTGCGGTACAGCCGTAGCCGCCGCACAGAAGCTTGGTCGCCGATGGATCGGCATTGATATTACCCACCTCGCCATTGCGCTGATGCGCTACCGCCTGTGCGCGATGTTCCCGGACGCCAAGTTCCAGGTGATCGGTGAGCCGGAGGACGTAGGCTCTGCCCGACAGCTCGCTCAGGATGACCGCTACCAGTTCCAGTGGTGGGCACTATCGCTCGTGAAGGCGAAGCCGCTCGGCGGCGACGGCGGCAAGACGGGCAAGAAGGGATCGGACAAGGGCATTGACGGAGTCATTAACTTCGTAGACGATGGCAGCGGCAAGCCGAAGCGAGTTCTTGTGCAGGTAAAGAGTGGGCATGTGAAGAGCGGCGACATCCGCGACCTGAGAGGCACAGTGGAGCGCGAGGGAGCAGCCATCGGCGTGTTCATCACGCTGGAGGAGCCTAGCCGAGACATGACCACTGAAGCCGTTACCGCTGGCTATTATCACTCGCCCGGCTGGAACCGAGACTACCCGAAGATTCAAATCCTCACCATCAACCAGCTACTCCATGGTGGCGAGATCAAGATGCCGCCGGCACACGGCACCTTCAAGGAGGCGCAGCGTGTGCGCGTCTCGGACGCGGAGCAGGCGGCGTTGGATCTGGGCTAGGCGGATTACGCCTTCCGCCCAGCCTGCAGACCTTGTAGTTCCTCAATTGCTGCGAGGTTGATCGTCCGGATGGCGTGGACGGCGGAGATCAATCGATAGATGACGGTGCAGAACTCGTTCAGGAGCATGCAGTAAAGGGCGGGCATCTGCCGCCACGTTTCGAAGACCTCCCGCTTCCTGTCCTCCACATGTGCTAGCTCGCCGTAGAGGAAAATGTCTTGCACCTCGCGGTTCGTTATCTTGACCTCGTTGAACGCGACGTAGGTAGGACTGTCGAGCGCTTCATTGATCGCCTCGTGGATCTGGCGAAACTGCTCCTTCAGCGACGGGCTTACCGGCAGGTGGTCGTATGCAGTCGCCATCTTTCTCAGAGAGATAGGCTCCTTCTTCTGGATGAACATTCGCAGGGTGAGAGTGACAGCATCGACCATCTCCTCGTCCGGTCCTTCTCGTTCGACAGTCATTTCGAAGCCACCATCGTCGACGCGGTGCCCTGAGAACGTCAGCTTGGTGCCACCAGTCTCCTCCATATAGGTCACCAACCGCGACCGACCTAGCTTCTCGACCTTGAGGTTGAACAATTGCAGACGCCGTAACTCGTACTCGACATCTACCGCTGCGCTTGTTCCGCCCTGCTCAGGCTCTCGGTATCCGTTGACCACGTGCTCCCACTCCTTCCGTATGTCAACATAATTGTGAGAGAACAGATGTTCCATTGCAACATGCGTGGAAGAGAGCGCAGCATCCGCCGCGCAGAACCTCGGTCTGGCTCGTCTGGTAGCTTCGAGCAAGGCTCAGGCGCTGGCGCGTAACGTGCGCGGGACCGGAGAAGGAGGAGCAGAATATGTGTCCTAGCTGTTCTACCACTGTGTCCGAGGAGATAGCGGACGCACAGAAAACGTGCGTAGATACTGATCGCTTCCAGCCTCTGCCTCCACCTGGATGGTCGCCTAGCCGCCTGAATCTTGGTGTCGACACGCTCCGGAAGCACGTCACTCCGAGCGAGGCGCTAGTGCACCGTTACGTCATAGCGACTGTGAAGTACAAGGGTGGACGATTCCTGCACGATGGTTCTGCACCCAACTTCCAGGGCGGCATGGTGACGCTCTGTACGTGCAAGCATCGGATGCGTACTAGCGTCGACTCACGCTCGTGGGAAGGGCGGTGGCTGGCGGGATTTAGCGGTATACCTGCCGTTGGAGACGGCAGGTACTATCTCGTCTACCTGATGCAGGTGAAGCAGGCATGCGGGTCTCACGCAGAGATGTGGGACGCGCTGCCCGAGGACGTCAGAGAAGCGAAGGCTGCAGACCTCCACCGCCTTGGCGACCTCTACCGCCCTAAGCCGTCGCCAGGCGAGCCGCTCGATCCCGCATCGTATATACCTCCTTGCAAGCAGCACTCACACACAGATTCGTACGCATGGCGCAACGACATCGTGTACGCCAAGCAGTCGCTGCGCCCGCCGTCGCTACTGGTTGGCGATCCAGAGCAGACCTTCCTATGGGATCATCCACTTATTAGTGTGTCCTTCAATGTGCCTCGTCCCTACACATATGGCAGCCTTGACGACTTCCTCATGCACCTCGTCGGAGCCGACGGTCTATGAAGGTGGTACTGCTCAGAGTCGGAGTGGATGCGGCAGCAGCGTCGGGCGGCACCGACGGACCGCTGTTCGAGGACGGCTCCTTCGAGTTCATCCCTATACCTGACGGGTTTGGACTGGATGAGAGGACATACGGCAACACGGTAGGCAGGCACGGAACACCGCTCGTCCAGTACTTCCCGAAGTCGCGCCAGGCACTCAGGGCGAGCCAGTCGATGCACGTGGACCCGGAGTTCGAGACGTACACCTATGGCGACCCGACACAGCCGAAGCGAAGACTGCAACACCTCCAAACGGGCGACCTGATCGTCTTCTATGCAGGTCTCAGAGGCTGGGACTTCCCGTGTGAGCCGGCGCTCTATATAGTCGGATACTTCGAGGTAGCCGTAGCCGGCAAGGCGACGCAGTTCACAGGCGAGGAGCTGCAGACTCTCTTTGGAGGCAACTACCACGTGCGGCATCCCTCCGTGTTCGCCGACCAGAGAGACCGGCTGGTGCTGGTGAAGGGCTCCAATGAGAGCCGCCTACTGAAGAAGGCAAGGCGCATAAGCGATGTCGGGCAGGATAAGGCGGGCAAGCCTCTCAAGGTCCTGTCACAGGAGATGCGCGAGGTGTTTGGTGGCTTCGGCGGGCAGAACAGTATCCAGCGCAGTCCTCCGCGCTGGGTGACGCCAGAGTTCACCGACCGTGCAGCCGCATTTGTTCGGTCGCTGGAGTAACAGCTGGAGGTATATCGACTGAAGCAGTCGGGAAGCAGGGAGCCGTGCTGGACGGTAAGAGACCTGCAGAGGGAGCTGCTTCGGTTCCGAGATGAGTTGCGAGCAGCGGGACTACGCGACAACTCGGTTGAAACCTACGTCAGTCGCTCAGAGACGTTCGTACGCTGGCTTGCCGGTGAGTATACGCCGCAGGGACCTAGAGGGTAGATTGGATAGTCGTGTTGCTAAAGGTCCCGGCGCAAGAATCGATGCAGCGTGCCTGTCTGAACGATGCCACCGGTGGCGGCACGGCGCCCGGTTCATCTGAGTCATCCCGAGCGAGTAGGAGCCGAGGAATGAGCGACAATGTCGAAGCTGGCGTGCCAGGTTTGACGCCAGTAGAAGCCTATAGGTTGGGCGAGTACCTCATAGTGCGTTTCGAGGACACCTACGCTGTGTATCAAGTGCAGGGCAGGCAGGAGAGGAAACTGCGCTGGCACACGTCGAGATCCAGCCGGGATGAGGCTGTGGAGTGGATCAGCCAGCAACCAGAGCCGTCTGCCTGACAACGAGGTGGTGGCGCCTCTTCTGACGAGAGCATTGTGACCTGACCCTCGACGCGATACGCTTGAGAGTGCCGCTGCTCCGATACGCCGCTTAGAGCAAGGTGACTCTGATCGGCTACCACTCAGCGGAAAGCGCGGAGTAGCACATGGATCAGCGGTATCCCGAAATCGGTCGCCGTCGCCGATTCCTCGAAGTCATCCACGGCAGGCTAATGACAGGCGGAGTGGAAAGTCTCCTACTTAAACGTCCTGATGTTCGGGAGATAGGCGCAGCGCTAGGCTTAGATGAGCATCAGTCGGTTATCCTCGTCAAGAGTCTGGCAGACGAAGGCTACCTACGGACCCATATTAATAACAGTGGTCGGCGGTACCTGCAGACGGACCAGAGCGGACTTAGAGCCATCTACGTCGAGGGCATCACGGACAAGGGACTCCGTCTCATTGGTGTCCTCCCGACCGTCGACTCGGTCGAGGGTATCGTTGCATCGCTTGAGGAACTCGCCGAGCAGATACGAGAGAGTCGGATACTCTCGCCTGAAGATAAGGACCACCAGATTCGGGCGCTGCGCACGCTGATGGGCGATCTAAGGCAGGCTGGCGTGGGCATCGGTGCTGAGGCGCTGCTGCAGTACATCGCTCGTGGACTGATAGGTTGAATGGTACTGCCGAGCCGCTGTTCTGAGTCCTGACGGGCTCTCCGCTGGCGGGCGGTATAGTCGTAGCTGTAGCGGGAGACGTACGTTGAGCGACTGGGCAGCGCTGATAACGGGCTTAGCGACGGTCGTGCTGGTGGTGATCACAGCCTACTACGCCAAGCGCACAAGTGACATAGCCGAGCAGAGTCAAGTGACGGCGGATGCAACCAAGCTCATGGCTGAGGAAACCCGGAAGATGGTGGCGGCGACGCAGGAGCAGGTGTCAGAGACCAGAGCGCAGCGTGAGGCACAGGCGCGTCCGGTGGTCACGTTCACTCTGCATGCCGCCGAGACAGAGTGGGAGCCACCAGAGGGCGTTGATCCGGCTAAGCCCACCATCACTCGGTTCGATCTGGAGGTGCGCAACGTCGGCTCAGGACCAGCGCTGAATGTCATCGTGGACGCCGCCGAGCGCAAGGAGGGTCAGTCTGGCGACCGCATCACGAGGCACTTTGACATGGAGGTGCCGCTCTCACCGTTCGTGCTCGGCGTCGGCGACTCCCATGTGATCGTGTTCCGTTGGCGCGACCGTAAGCCTGACACGCCGCTGCAGGACAACGAGGCGGCGGATTATTTCTCCAACGACCCGGCGCTGCAGCAGCCCGTGCGACAGAAGTATCAGGATGATGGCGACAGCATCAATCGACTGGCGCACTACTGGCAAGCTCTCGTGCAGCGACCGGAGAAGTACGCACTGAAGGCGGTGTACACCGACGTGTACGGCAGCGTATGGACGTCACGCGCGCCGCTGGATATGCCTTATCGTTCTCCGGCTGAGTGGGCGAGCGAGGTCATACTCGGAGACACCATGCTCGACGGACCGGTCCGGCAGGTGGATCAGTAGTGTGCTCCTTGCCGGTGGTGTCACCGCCACCGGGCGCGACGTAGCGAGCACGGACGCGGCTGCTACATCCCGATCAACTCCTTGGCACGGACTGTTACCATGTACCACGCCGCCTTCAGCGAGTCGAACGGACCGTACTCTCTTGCGGCGTAAGTCACATAGTACGGCGCATCCCGCTGCCGCCCAGGTCGCAGGCACACTTGGCAGCGCGCCTGCACCTTCGACTTGGCGCGATGGCAAGTAGAGCACAGCACCATGCCGTTGTCCGGATCGGCGGTGCCATCGTGTGCGACCGGGACGATGTGGTCAACTTGCACACCATCGTCTGATCCACATAGCTCACACCGCCCGCCTGCCTTTCGTAGGAGCGCCCTCCGCGTGGATAGCGAGAAGTTGTCCTGACGGTGCGGCTGAAGGAGCACGCGTGGGAACACGAACCACGCAACGTAGGCGACGCCGCGATCATAGCCGTGACCAGTCTGAACGATCTCACCTCTGCGTTGACCGAGGCGCATACGGCTGTGCGATCCAAAGTCGGATAGACGCGCCAGACCCAGATAGTCCCGGAACGGCAGACCGTGAAAGCCTGATGGTCGCGGCTCAGGAGGCTCAGCCACGATTGGCGGGTCGAGGAACACCGTCACACCAACGACTTCGTCTTCCTTGATATCGTGGGCGCGATATACCCTCACGCCGTCGCTCCTACCTAACTCGCGCTCCAGCCTGAATCGTCCGCTTACAACTATGCCCTCGCTAACCGCGTCATCTTCCATGTGCCTATCATACTGCGCGGTGGAGCACCGCGCGCCACGACCGGCGGAGCTCCTGACTATTCGGCAGACAGCCACCCGATGCAGCCTCGCGATTCCTCCGCTCCGTCATCGCCCATTCCGAACCGCGGGTTCGCCTTGCGCCCATCAGTCCAGTTGGAGAACTGATTGGCTATCGAGTCGACCGCGAGGAATCCGGCGGGCTTAGCTGGATCGAGGCTGTTGGTCGTCCACGTCCCTATGTCGCCGTTGCCCTCCAGTCCCGGTCCTTCCAGCTCGGCGCTGACAAACCATACCTTCTGATAATCCGTCGAGCTCACTGCCTTGACTGACCGCACGCTCCCGCCTCCGGTCACCGCCAGACCGGTGGAGGGAATGTCGACTACCTCCGATGGCACATCGTCACATCGGGCGGAAGCACCAGAGCCTGCGTCGGAATCAATGAACGGACTCGCCACAACGCCGATCAGCAGCAGGAGTAAGAATGCTCCAACCGCTACGCTGAGAAGTTTGCGATTATCGGCGGCAATCTGCGCAGTTCGCTCCGCGCCGTGTGGCTGAGTAGGTTGCGGTCGTTGGTAGGCGTCGGAGCCTGAGTGATGATGCGGCACTGCTGTGACTGTCGGTTCATCAGGCACCGGCGGCATCTCGGAGCTTGCAGGCTCAGTAGGCACAGGAGCCTGTGTGGTTGCTGTCCTGCGAGGTGTGCCGCACCGAGGACAGAACCTCGCATCGCCTAGCTTGTAGCCGCATTCACGGCAGAATGGCAGGCTCTCCGCTGTCACTCAGGCACCTCCCACATTGGTCTCCTGCTCCCTCCAACGCTGTCACACCTGCGCTCGTCTATACCACCGGCATAAGAACGAAGGACAGGACGAAATTTATGACCCACACCACCGCGTACGAAGGACTCTGCTGGAGCCGGGAAGCGCGGACAAACAGGTAGACCGGCACCAGCAAGACCGCCATAAAGCCCATACCTTTCGTGTCGTGCCCAGCCTTCTTCAGTTGCTGTTCGTCGGCAAGGCACAACCCTCCGTTGAGGAGCACAGCCAGCAGGAACGGAAGGAGCGCCGCCGCGTACGGTGCGAAGGCGACCACCCATACCCAGGTGTTATTGACCGCCTCGCCCATGAGCCGTGGCGGTCCTGCTTGCCCTGCGGAGAAGAGATGATGCGCTCGTCTGCGGTCTAGCGGAACACCACTTCACGAGGATCGCTCGAAGCGGCGAGTCGGAGAATTTCCGTACCGTGAAGGATGTAGTGACCGGCGACACTACGAGGCGGGTTACTTACCGATACGGAGCTGCCGACAGATAATGTTCGGAGACTGCTAGCGCCGCACTCATCGCATCACGGGCGGCAGTCGTTAGCCTCTCGACAGCTCCACTGCGGCAAAGATGACGCACGCAACAGGCGCTAGGACAACCAGTGGTAGCAGCAGAGCCGCAACCGACTTCCATATGGTGGTTCGATGGATCTCACGGATGCCCACAGCCGCCAGGTAGAAAGCATAAAGGTCGAATACCCATCCGACATATGGCAGCCAGGAGAATAAGAAGGCTGCTTCAGGATAGGCGACTGCGCGGAACGTAGCCGGTAAGCCGGCACTCTCACGGTTTACAATGATTCTCACGGCGACATGGGTAAGTACTGCTACCACCGGCAGGAGGAGCATCTCTATACCAAGCTCCCACAGGAGGTCAAGGAGGCGTCCACCGACCTGCCTCGTCTCAGTCGGTTCGAAGTACCTTCCACCCGGCAGTAGCCCGGCGGATTGATACAGCAGCAAGCCTGCAACGAGCGATAGTGTAGCGCAGATCAGGTAGTACGCCAGAGGATTTAAGTAGTTATCGCGAAGCGGCACGTGGCTGAAGAACTCCTTGGGACGGCTCAGCACGCGGGCGGTGGTGTCCACGAAGCTGTGGACCGGATCGGTGATATCGAACTCGCTTGTGCGCGGAGGCTCTGACTGTGCCCTCGTGGATTCGATCGTCCTATCCCTTCTAGGAGACGGATCACCATGGCGTCTGCTACGGCACCGACCAGCAGAATCCCACCGAGGCGCGGCACTTCATGCCGGGTGCCTACCGACTTATCATATAGCAGGCAGGTCACGCATCGTCAATTGAGGCAGTGGTGCTCCGGGATCAGCGGCTTTCTCACCGGCACACTCGACTCCGCTCGCATGCGATAATCTCGGGCGCGCCGCAGAAGGGAGTTCGCAGCATGGATCTCAAGCGCGTAATCCTCGTCTTCGGACTACTATCGCTCGTGCTGCACGGAATCTCGGAGACGCTCGCACATCCCGGCGGCTACCATATGGCTGTCCATAATCCGAGGATCGGGTGGTCGATGCGGCTTCTGACCGCCAGTGTCTACCTCGCCGCTGGCTTCGCCGCCGGTCAACGGCAAGCGTACGCTGGCTTGGTGGCTGGAGTCGCGGTTGCCAGCATCGGGCGCATCCTCGGGCAGGCGCTGTCCTATCTGCTGGTACCCGGTGCAAGCGGCATGCTCATCGACTTCGGGTTCTGGCGGTTCAGCCTCGACATCTCGTTTGTGCTTGAGGTCGCCTTCGGAGGCGTGTGTGGAGGGATTGGCACAGCCTTGTCCCGTCTGCCCTTCCTCAGTGGACGAGATAGGATGAAGGCAGGCTGAGATGCTGTAGGCGCTCCTACGCCATCGCGACGTGGTGCAGGTGGTGTGAAGGAGGAGCCAGCACGGTGTGGTCTCCGCAGAACGCCTGTCGCGTTCCTGCTACAATGCTCCTGCTTGTCCGTCAGCAACCATAGGCAAGTCATTGAAGAAGGAGTCTAGCGATGCCCACGACCATTCTCTTCTATGAGGACGATCCGACCATCCGCCTGCTCGTGACCGACCTGCTGGAGGAGAACGGTTACACTGTCATCAGCACCGACAGCCTACAGGAGGGAGAGGCTGTTTGCCGCACTGTAGACCTGTTCCTCGCGGACTCCGATGAGAAGTCAGCGGAGCGAGCGATGGAGGTGTTCCGACGCGTGTGCGCATCGGCGGGCAGGGATGTCCCGATACTCCTCTTCACCGCCCACAGGGTCGTCAGGGAAGAGGTGCAGGAGGCTGGCTGCGCCGATGTCATACAGAAGCCATTCGACATCTACGAACTGCTGCGGCAGATAGAGGAGAACCTGCGGCAGCCGGTGTGATGGAGCGTTGCGCTACGCAGTCTGCAAGCTGCCGATGGACGCCGGGCGTATGAACGCCGAACCACTCTCCAAGGGCGGACACAACACGTGCAGAGCCACAAGACGCCAGCCGCTTGCTTATGATTTGCGTATCATGCGTATCGGTGTGGAATGAGGATGGGCAAACGGCGAAAAAGTGGCGGATTTACTAGCAAATTGCTGCTGCTCGCGGCGATGTCAACGTAGCGCTCTAGCCGCCTGAGCTAACCGCCCGTCCGCGGCTCGCGCCGCACGCTCAATATATGACACCCGCCCGACTCTGTCAAGCTCTGCCAGCGGTCGCCAGGGCGGTTTCAAAGTCCGTATTCGTGCCGTCACCGCTCCACTTTGGATGCCGAAACAAGCCTTGGAGAGGCTGTCTTGCTGGCAAATGAGCCTCCAAAGGCACCTGAAATGACCTGTGCAGGAGGTCCACTTCCCACCGACACCGACTTTGAAACCGCCCTGAGCGGTCGCCTATACTGAGCACAGAATGCCCGCGCAACAACCGTCAGAATACGGTCCTGCCGCTCCTATCCGCCTTGTCGCCACGGACCTCGACGGGACCCTGCTTCGGCACGACAAGTCCGTCTCGGAGCGCAACAGGCGCGCACTGGCGCGAGCGCAGGAGAACGGCATCCTGGTGGTGCTAGTAACTGGCAGGCCGCCACGCGTCGTTCGCCGGATGGCGAGGGAAGCGGGCGTCAGCGGGCTTGCGGTCTGTCTGAACGGCGCTGTCGTCTACGACCTGGACCACGACAGGGTGATCTCCTGCACCGGCATGGAGAGATCAGTCATCTCCGGTCTTCTCAAAGAGCTGCGCGCAGAACTGCAGGAGGTCAGCTTCTCATTCGAGCTGGAGAGCGGCCAACTCAACGAGCCGGAGTACCTCGATGCCTGCTCCCAATCCTCTCAACCCGTCGGCAAGCTCATCGTGAGGTGCCCACACACGGAGTCGGAAGAGCTAGCGACCGTTGTTCAGGAGATCGTCCGTGAGCGAGCGCGCGTCCACTATTCAGGCGCTCCGTTCGCCGAGCTGTCAGCCCCGGTTGTCGACAAGGCTTGGGCCGTCGAGTCCCTCTGCCGGACACACGGTCTTGAGCCCAGCCAAGTGGTGGTGTTCGGAGACATGCCCAACGACTTGCCGCTGCTCCAGTGGGCGGGTTACTCAGTTGCGGTCGCCAACGCCCACCCGAAAGTCCTGGCCGTAGCAGACGATGTAACGCTCTCGAACGACGAGGCCGGTGTTGCGGTCTGGCTGGAGGGGCTACACCGTGCAGGCTATGGCATATCGTTTGCAAGCTTCCAGCGTTTCGACGGAAAGCATAACGACTCGGAGGAGGAAGCGGTTGGAGCTTGAAGGTAAGGTGGCGCTCGTCACGGGCGCATCGCGAGGCATTGGCCGGGCCATCGCCCTGAGGCTCGCGTCAGAGGGCGTGCGAGTAGCCATCAATTATAATCGCAGCCATGAGGCGGCCGAGGAGGTCGCTGCACAGGCGGCGACCCTCGGCGCAGAAGCGTTCACGGTGAAGGGCGACGTCGGCACCCGCGAGGGAGGGGAAACCGCGGTGAAGGCAGCGGTTGATCGATGGGGCCGGCTCGATATCCTCGTCAACAACGCCGGCATCACCCGGGACATGCTGTTGATGCGCCTCTCAGAGGAGGACTGGGACCTCGTGCTGGATACGAACCTGAAGAGCGCGTACGTCTGTTCGAAGGTCGCCTCACGCCAGATGCTGCGCGGTGGCTGGGGCAGGATCATAAACATATCGTCGGTCGTAGGCGTAATAGGCAACGCAGGTCAGGCAAACTACGCCGCGGCCAAGGCAGGGCTCCTCGGCCTCACAAAGTCGCTCGCCAAGGAGTTCGGAGCTAAGGGCATCACCGCGAACGCCGTCGCGCCGGGCTACATTGAGACCGACATCACCTCCGGCCTTTCTGAAGAGATTCGACAGACCGTGCTCGCGCAGATACCGGCGAAGCGCTATGGTCAACCGGAGGATGTTGCCGAGGTGGTCGCCTTCCTCGCGAGCCCTCGCGCCTCATACGTCAACGGCCAGACAATCAACGTGGACGGCGGGATGGTCACGTTCTAACTAACAGTCGAGGGTGGGCTGGGGTCTCTAGAGACCGTCCGGGTTGCGGCCCACAAGCTGCTTGTAGAGTCGTACTGTCTTCTCGGACGGAGACACCGCTGCCTGGTTCCACAGCGTCTTGCGGCACTCCTCGAGGACGCTGGATGCCTGGCCGCTATTGCCTCCGTCAGCGAGCGCCCGCATGAGCAGGCGATAACCCGACTCGCGAAGAGGATCCAGGAGAATCATCTCGCGTGCCTCCTGCTCAGCCACCTCGGGCCTTCCACGACCCAGCTCAGCCTGAACGGTGTGCTCAATGGCCCTCATGTGGATATCAGCCAGCCTCCGTCGCTGGACCTCGACCCACTGCCCCTCCTCGCCTGCCAGGAAACCGCGGCTCGCGATCTCCCTTGCGACGCGAGCCTCCGCGAGAGCCGGACTGTACAGGTCCCGACGCATCAACGTCTCTGTAACATGGATCGCTTTCAGCGCCCGCTCGTAGTCGACGAAGACGTTACTAGGCATTCGCAGCACGTACCGACCGGGCTCGCCAAGCAGCGAGAGGCCCGGCTGACTGGCGCTCACCGGACGTAGCACGCTGCGGAGCCGGCTCGCCAGGGCGCTAAGCGCTTCGTCCCATACGTCTGGTTCATGCTCGGTCCATACGGCGGCGGCAAGCTCCTGACGCCCGACTGGCCGTTGCCGGTTGAGCACCATATAAGCCCACAGGCGACGACCCTGCCGTGCCGGAAAACCGGTCTCGAGGACGTGGTCGGTGGCCGACTCCACAGCGAGCCGTCCGCACAGGTATACCCGCAGTTCCCCGTCCTGACCCATCCGGTTCACTTCGCCTTCAGTTCGACCCGACGGAACATTATCTGCAAGCTGCAAGCCGGCTGCAAGGAGGGCGCAAGCCCGGAGTGCGATAATGCCCTCAGGCCGGTTTGACGTTGCTCGGCCGAGAAAGAGGAAACGATGGGCAAAGTGGTACGTTGCGCGTGTGGGATGGAGATCCGAAACCAGGACGAGACCCAGCTAATCAGTGAGGTACAGCAGCACGCTTCAGAGGCGCACGAAATGAGCCTGAGCGACGAGCAGGTCCGCGCCATGATGCAGATCGACGAGTAGAGCAGCAAGCAGAGGTCTTGGCTGGTTTCCGCCGCGCCCGCCAAACTACCACTCAGTTCCGCCGCCTGCCCACCATTGGGCATGTATCGTGGGCGGAGATGCGTGACGCCTTGGCGCCGGAAAACAGTAGCGGCGACTTTCCGCTATGATAAGTCGCTATGCTACCCTGGAACGCCGCGTCCCGCCGTACGAGTATAACTGCAAGAACTGGTGGCTCTCTGTGCGGCTGATGCTCCACAGTGCACCAGGTCTCGACGCCGTCTTGTGGCGCGAGGTGCGATCGCTCGATCCTCGGGCATCGAATCAAGGCTCGCGTCTCGTCGGCGGCAGGAACAGCCTACTACTTGTTGACAGTGACGACCCCGAGGCCCTCCTCCGCTCACGCATCGCAGAGGACATCTACGTCCTCATAGCCCACAGCCGCGAGATCGGCCTGAGCAGGCGCGGCCTCGACGACCTGGCGATGCTTGGCCGGAAGGCACCCGGCTGGGATGAGGCGCTTCGGACGCACGCCAGGATCACCGGGGGCCGTGGTCGCCGCCGGACAAGCACCTACCGCGTTATATCGCGGGCCCAGGGAGAGCGTGCCTATAAACGGAGCGAGGCAGGCGAGGCTGTGTCGGCGGGTCTTGCGGCACGCCTGGGCAAGAACTGGAAATCGGTTGCTGACGACGCACAGGTGGAGGTGTGGCTGACTCTCATTGACGCCGAGGCGATCATCGGGGTGCGGCTGACGACCAGCACCCAGCGTCACCGCGAGAAGTCTGCCCACATTCCGGCGTCCCTGCGTCCCTCCGTAGCCGCCGCGCTGGTCCATCTGTCCGTGCCCCGCGACGACGACGTCTTTCTCGACCCATTCTGTGGCGCTGGCACGATCCTACTGGAGAGGGCCAGGGCGGGAAGACACCAACTCCTCATCGGCAGCGACAGCTCGGAAGAGGCGCTCCTGGCGGCAAGGGAAAACATTGGTGAGCGCCACAAGCCGCTCGAGCTGCACAACTGGAATGCGACCGACATCCCGCTCGAGGACGCATCGGTTGCGGCAATCGTCTCAAACCTGCCGTTTGGCGAGCAGGTGGGCACGCACGAAGAGAACGAGCGGCTGTATCCCCGATTCCTGGCCGAGGCTCACCGGCTGCTACCCCCCAGCGGCAGGCTCGTAGTGCTCTCGTCGGAGTACAAACTCCTGCGACAGGGGCTGTCACAGCCGATGTGGACGATCACCGGCCGCCACCAGCTTCGGGTCCTCGGAAAGCTTGCAGTGATCTTCGCCGCCCGCCGCAACTAGACCGGGCGCGCCTGGAAGCCCGCACTACAGTGCGCCGACCTGATAGACGGCCTCATCAGGAGGGGATGAGCAGCGGCGCACTCGGCAGGACAACGGCACATCTTGAACTTGGCGGGTTACACGGTCGAGACACATGGCTAGGCAGGGTGAGGGTGATCGAGCCTCTTGTACTACCACCCCCGGATGAACAGACTGCATTCGTACGAGTTGCTGCGAGAACGTCGACTCGTGCAGACAGCGACGAGCCGACGTTGACACCCGCGCAAAGCGACCGTTACCATGACTTCCGGCAGCAGGGGCTTGAAGGGGAGGTCGTTTTTGCCCGACTCACTTGGCGTGGTGATCCTCGCAGCCGGCCAGGGCACGCGCATGAAGAGCCGCCTGCACAAGGTCCTGCACCCTCTGGCAGGCGTACCGCTGATAGACCACGTGCTGGCGTCAGCCCGCCCACTCGCCCCCGAGCGCTGCGTGCTGGTCATAGGACATGGTGCTGAGCAGGTACGCTCGCACCTGGGCGACTCCGTGCTCTACAGCCTCCAGGATCCGCCACGTGGGACCGGCGACGCCGTCCGCACCGCACGAGAGCATCTGGAGGGCATCACGGACACTGTGCTCGTCCTCTACGGCGATACCCCGTTGGTGAGCTCCGAGACGCTTCAGCGGCTACTCGAGGTCCACCGCTCGGAGCGTCCACTCGTAACCATACTCACTGGCAGGACGCACGACCCCGGCAGGGTGCTCCGCGATGCAGCGGGCAGAGTTGCCGGCGTGGTCGAGGAGAAGCTTGCCAGTCCCGAGCAGCTTGACATCCCAGAGCGCAACAGCGGCGTGTGCGTATTCCAGGGAGACTGGCTGTGGCAAGAGCTGAAGAAGCTGGAGGTGTCCGGCACAGGTGAGTACCTTCTCACCGATCTCTTCGCTAGAGCAGTTGATGCAGGGAACGCGCATGGAGGGTGGCCGATATCGGCTGTCGAGGTAGCCGACCCGCTGGAGGCGATGGGAATAAACAACAGGCTGCAGCTCGCAGAGGCAGAGGAAGTGCTCCGCCGGAGGCTGCTCTCACAGCTCATGCTCTCAGGCGTCACCGTTGTCGATCCAGGCACGACGTACGTCCATATGGGCGTGCAGGTCGGCCTCGACACGACGCTCCTACCCGGCACGCACCTGCTTGGCAGGACGACCATAGGCTCGGGCTGCACGGTGGGTCCCGGTAGCTACATCATAGACTCCGAGGTAGGCGACGGCTGCACTGTGCGCTACTCCATGCTGGAGGGCACTCGGATGGAAAGCGGCTCCGACGTGGGTCCGTACTCCCACCTGCGGGACGGCACGCGAGTGGAGAGCGGCGCCCACCTCGGCAACTTCGTCGAGACGAAGAACACTCGCATTGGCGCGGGAAGCGCATGCGGTCACTTCTCGTATCTCGGAGATACCGATGTCGGCGAGAATGTGAACATCGGCGCCGGCACGATCACCGCAAACTACAACGGTACCCCGCAGAAACAGCCGACGACGATAAGGTCCGGTGCGTTCATCGGTGTAGACACGGCGCTCGTTGCGCCCGTGGAAGTTGGCGAGGAAGCGCGCACGGGTGCCGGATCGGTAGTTACGCGGGACGTGCCCGCCGGACGAACGGCCGTAGGCGTGCCCGCCCGCCTGGTACCGCCCAAGGCGACCCAGCAGGCTCGAGCGCAGAGGGCCCGGCTGGGCGAAAAGGAGTAGCAAAGTGGAAAGTCGCCTTCGGCTGTTTACCGGCAACTCGAACCCCAAGCTAGCCCACGACATCGCCGAGCGGCTCGACATGGCCGTCAGCCCGGCCATTGTCGGCACGTTCAAGAACGGCGAGACACGCGTCCGGCTTGAGGACAACGTGCGTGGCTGCGACGTGTTCATCATCCAGAGCACGTGCATGCCTGTAGACCATTCGATCATGGAGCTCCTCTTTATGGTTGATGCCGCTAGGAGAGCCTCCGCCAAGAAGGTGACGGCGGTCATCCCGTACTACGGCTATGCGAAACAGGAGAAGAAGACTTCCGGCAGGGAACCGATCTCCGCCAAGCTTGTCGCGAACATCATTCGGACGGCCGGGGCCGACCGCGTCGTCACCGTGGACCTCCACGCTCCGGCAATAGAGGGCTTCTTTGACATCCCGGTGGACCACCTGCGCGCCGCGCCCCTGCTAGTTGAGCACTTCAAGCACCAGCGGTATTCCGACGTAGTGGTCGTGTCACCCGACGCCGGTGGGGTGGCACGCGCGAACGACTTCCGCCAGCGCATCCGCGCATCACTCGCCATCATCGCCAAGCAGAGACCCCGGCCTGACGAGTCGGAGGTCATGGACATGGTCGGTGATGTCGAGGGCAAGACCGCGATCATAGTGGACGACCTAATCAGCACCGGAGGAACGCTCGCTCACGCTGCTGAGATGCTCCTGAAGAGAGGCGCGGAGAGGGTGTATGCTGTCGCTACCCACGCAGCATTCGCCGAGAGCGCGAAGCGCACGCTCGCGGACTCGCGCATCGAGAAGATAATCGTGACTGACACCATCCAGGTGCCGCTTAACGGTGAGGACCGAAAGATCGAGTGCGTGTCGGTTGCATCGCTCGTCGGAGAAGCGATAATGAGGATACACAAGGACCTCTCCGTAAGCGCACTGTTCCACTAGACAGGGATGCAGACTCAGGTGCGACGCAGCCGTGGGAGGGACCGGCTTGGAAGGAGCCTCCACACTGACCGAATCTGAACCTCCTGAACGCAGCGACACCCCCGCTGACACGGGGCCGGAGATGGCACTACGATGACCGGTGGGCTGCTGATCGGCCTCGTGGCGCTCGGACTTCTCGGGCTGCTCTTCTTTGCCGCACTTGCCGACGGAGCGGTCCGGAGCCTCAACCAGGTGCGGCTACGCGCAATGCTGGACCAGGGCATTGGCAGGGCTGAGGCAGTCAACCGCCTGCTGGACCACCCGCACCGCATCGCATCGACCACACTAATCGTAAACACCTTCGCCCTGGCCTCGCTCGCAGGCATCACGGCGGTCCTAGCCTTCTCATGGGAACCGTTTCGTGGTGCCCCGGGGGTTGCGGTGAGCGTCGCGATCCTGGTGCTCGGGCTGGTCGTGATCGTCTTCTTCCAGTTGATACCCCGCACGCTCGCCCAGCACAATCCGGAGGCAACTGCACTCCGGATCAGCGGTTGGCTCAACCTGCTGTTCGTCGTCGCAAGCCCCGTCGCATGGATGGCGCAACGGCTCGCTAATGCGATCGTGCGCCTCTTCGGCGTTACCAACCCTCCTCGCAGTCCCTTCATCACGGAAGATGACCTCAAGCTGCTCGTCCACGCGGGCGAGGAGGAGGGAGTCATCGAGGAGGAGGAGCGAGATATGATTACGGGTATCCTGCGCTTCGGTGACACAGCGGTCCACGAGGTGATGGTGCCGAGACCTGACGTCATAGCGGTGGCGTCGGATATCCCACCACGAAAGGCACTCGATGTCGCCCTCGCCGCCGGCCACTCGCGGATGCCCGTTTACTCCGAGACGATAGACTCTGTCCGGGGCGTCGTGTACACCAAGGACCTGATCGAGACGGTGATGGCTGAGGAGGAGCACCCACTCGCCGACATAGCCCGCCCGGCACTCTTCGTGCCGGAAACGAAGAACCTGGCGGAGCTGTTGCAGGAACTGCAAACCAGCAAGGTACACATGGCCATCGTGGTGGACGAGTACGGCGGGACCGCGGGCGTGGTCACCATCGAGGACCTCCTTGAGGAGATAGTCGGCGAGATACAGGACGAGTACGATGTCGAGTTGCCGGAGGTGGAACAAACAGGTCCCGACGAGTGGGTAGTACTGGCTCGCATCGACCTCGACGACCTGAACGTGCAGCTTGGGCTGCACCTCAACAGCGAGGACTATGACACGCTAGGTGGCTACATCACGGCGCAGCTCGAGCGGATCCCGAGTACCGGTGACGAGGTGGAAGTAGAAGGCGTTCGTATGCGCGTGCTCGACACCGAACGCAGGCGCATCGGACGAGTGGCAATCAAGCGCGTGGACAACTCTGGGGAAGAACATCCGCCGGAGGAGTAGACGGGCTCTGCCGGCAACGGAGCCGATCCTCAACTCACCGGCCCACTCCTCGGGCAGGCATAGGACTCCTGACACATTCGGCGGGCAGCAAGAGGCGTGTAATAGGTCTATAGGCGGGGGTTGACTTGGAGGTCGAGCTAGAGTTCGAAGCCCGCACGTATGACGTGGACTTCGCGGGTATCGTGAGTAACATCGTGTATCACCGCTGGATGGAGGACCTCCGGCTAGCGGTGCTGGCGCAAGTCACGCCGGTGCACGAGTTGGCGGACGCCGGGTATGTTCCCACCCTCGTGCAAACCTTGATGGACTTTCGCGCCCCGCTCAGACTCGGGGAGAAGGCTCGGGGGCGCCAGGGGATCACGAGGATTGGCAGGAGCTCGTTCGTGTTCGAGACGGAACTGCGAAGAGTGCCCGACGAGAAGCTCATCGCGCAGGCACGTCACACCGCCGTGTTTGTTGACGGCGAGACTGGAAGACCGGTGCCGGTGCCGGCGAAGCTGCGCGTGCTCCTCGGCAAGCCGTCGTTCCAGCTACACCTTCGGGGACTGGACGATCTCGGCAGACCTGAGAGTAGCTCGGCGCCCGCGCCATGAGAAGCCGTGCCTGGATTGCCTTCAGCATAGTCGCCGTGTTGCTTGCGCTCTCGCTGCTCGCACTGCCCGCGCACCTGGAAGGTCCGGTCCTCGTTCCTATAAGCCCCGGACACGCCCTTACGAGAGTGGACGCAGTTGCCCTGTTACCACTACTGTCCGGGGTAGCGGTGATGTACGGAGGTATTTGGACGAGGCGGGAGCGCCTCCTCCAGTCGGCTGGGAACAGGCCGGGAATCGGCGCGCTCACAGTATTCGGCGCCGGGGCAGGACTCGGCCTCCTGCTCGCATCCTCCTTCTCCTCGTTCTTCCGGTGGTGGGCAATCGGTGCGGCGCTCCTCGCCGTCACAACCACAACCGCGCTCGCCATAGCCGCTCGCCGGTGAGGTAGGGCTTGGCATGATTAGAGAGTCGGAAGGTATGCAGTTACACGTAGAGGACGGCGCCACCGGCGTCGGCGTCGCATTGGAGCATGCCCCGTGCGCCTGGTAATTAGCCCCATTACGGATGAGCATGCTCGCGCCTTCTTGAGCTGGCGCTACGAGGAGCCGTACGCCCTATACAACTCTGACCCTGGCAGTTTTGAAGAGGATCTCGAGGAGTATCTCGATCCAGCCAACGGTTATTTCTCTATCCTCGACGAGCGCGGCGAGCTGCTAGGCAGTTGCTGCCTGGGGCAAGGGGGCCAAGTGCGTGGGGGTGTGTACGAGGATCCGAGCGCACTTGACGTCGGCATCGGTCTGAGGCCCGATCTCACCGGCAAAGGTACGGGCACCCGTGTGCTGGAGGCGATCCTGGCCTTCGCGCAGGAGAGGTACGCTCCCACAGAATTCCGCGCGACTGTGGCGGCGTTCAACGAGCGGTCACTCCGCGTGTGCGAGAAGGCAGGATTCAGGCGGGACCGTACGTTCGTACGTCGTGACCCAAGCGGCGACCAGGAGTTCGTGCAGCTGAGCCGCGGGCCATACATTCCGGCGCCCGCTACTGCGCTCGCCGATAGTCACGACTCAGGACCGCCGCGTCAGCCAGCCTGACGCGGCGACGCGGCCGCCATAGCGTCGCGCTTTTAGAAAGCAGCCTTGCCTATGATGATGGCGGCGTTTATGCCGCCGAAGCCGAAGGAGTTGCTGATGATGCGGTTTACATTCTGCCCGGTGCGGCCCTGGTGGGGGATGTAATCGAGGTCGCACGTCTCGTCCGCCTGCGCCAGGCTCACAGTAGGCGGCAGGTAGCCCTCCTCGAGCGACAGCAGGCAGATTGCAAGCTCGATCGCTCCGCTGGCGCCAAGCGGGTGCGCGTGCATGGCCTTCGTTGAGCTTATCGGTACTTTATAGGCGTGATCGCCAAGCGACTGCTTGATTGCGAGCGTCTCGGCGGTGTCACCCAGCGGCGTTGAGCTGCCGTGTGCGCTGACGTAATCCATCTCCTCCGGCGCGCAACCTGAATCCTTGAGCGCAAGCGTCATCGCACGCGCGGCCTGGGCGCCCGAAGGTAGCGGGGCGGTCATATGGTGCGCGTCGCCGGAGGTGCCATAACCGAGCACCTCGCCGAGCACCGGCGCGTCACGCCGCAGCGCGTGCTCGAGGTCCTCGAGGACAACCACAGCGGCGCCTTCCCCCATCACGAATCCGTCCCGGTCACGGTCGAACGGCCGGCACGCGGTCCGGGGGTCGTCGTTCCGCGTGCTCATCGCCCGGATGAGCGAGAACGCGCCGAAGGTCAGCGGAGCTAGAGGCGCCTCTGCACCGCCCGCGAGCATCACGTCGGCCGCGCCCGAGCGGATCGCCCTGTACGCCTCGCCAATGGCTATCGTGCCACTCGCGCAACTGTTCGTGTTGGCGAGCTGCGGGCCGTTCAGCCCTAGCTCCATCGCGATGTTTGATGAGCTGGCCGCTCCGAAGACGGAGAGTGCGAGCGTCATGCTCACGTTTCGGATGCCGCCCTCGATGTACCGTCGGTGCTGGTCCTCACCGTAACCTACTCCGCCGAGCGCGCTGCCCATGTAGATGCCTACGCGATCCCTATCCTCGCGCTCCAGGCAGATTCCCGAATCCTCTACAGCCTGCAGCGCGCAGACGAGCGCGAACTGCGAGTACAGGTCAAGCCTGCTCGCCTTTCGCTCCGGCAGGTAGTCACCCGGCTGGAAGTCATCCACCTCCGCCGCCATTTGGGAGCGGAACTGTGAGGGATCGAAGCGGGTGATGCACCGCACTGTCGACCGCTCCTCGCGGACGCCTTCCCACAGCCCCACCCGCGTCTGTCCGAGTGGAGTCACAGCCCCAAGCCCGGTGATCACTACTCTGCGGTTGTGCATGCTCGTGCCGTTCGCCTTTCTACCCCGCCTTATCCTCGGCGAGCTGCTTGATGCGGCGGAGGGTCTTGCCCGCTATGTTGTGGATAAAGAAGCGACCGATGACGAGCTCACCCACCGAGCGGATCACCGGCGGCCAACCCAATCGCAGCTCATGCTCTATCACCACGCGTGTGCCCCCATCAGCCTTCTCCAGGCGCCACTCCACCTCCATCCCCTTCGTCACACCCCGGATATGACGGAAGCGGATCCTGTTTTCCCGGGGTAGGGGCAGCAGGAGCGACGTCCAGCGGACGGGTATGCCGTCGCGCGAGGCAGTCATCTGCACTGTACACACGTTGCCGGTGCGTGCTAGGAGCTTTACGTAGCGATAATGCGGCAGCAGCTCGGGCCAGCGCTCCACCGCTTCGGCGAGCTTGAACACCTTCTTTGGCCTTGCCGCTATCCAGATCTCGTTGGCAGTGTTCATAGTTGGCCCTACCTTTCTGCCGACCTCTTTACGTTATACCCTATGGTCGTAGAACCCCCAAGAGGAAGCGCGGATGTAGTGCCCGGCGGGCATCGGTGAGGTCGCCAAGCACGGAGGAGAGGGTCGCTCGCACGGCGGGTCGCTCCAGCATCCGAGGCGACACGTACTCGAGGAGACAGGGATAGCTCACAAACGCCTGCACGGCGAGCACGACCAGCGCCTTGTACCGAAACGCATCACGCCTCGCCACCACGTACGGAGCGAGCCTGGACGCCGACGCGTCTCCAGCCCTGAGGGCGGCGGATGCCGTGTCTGCCAGCAGTTCCCCGCCCCTTAGGGCACGGTATATTCCCTCCCCGGTAAACGGGTCGGTGAACCCCGCGGCGTCACCGACCAGCGCCCAACCATCACCCTGCGTGCGGCTGACCTTGCGTGCTATCGGCCCCACGCCACTCACTGGCTTGATGCGCCGCCCACCTCGGAGCCGCTCCGAGAGGAGTGGGAACATCCTCAGAGCCTCATCGAACAAAGCCTCACGCGAGCGCGTGGACGAGCGGTATCGGCGCATGTCGAGGGCCATCCCGACACTGAACAGCCCGCCGTCCAGAGGGGCGATCCCGCAGTACCCGTGCGGCTGCACGTGCATCTCGCCATGGGCAGCGAGAGGCGCCGCGCCCTCATAGTGCCCCACCAGCCCCAGGCGGCGGGGCCACCGCATCTCCGAGCGCACCCCCAGATCACGAGCTACGACCGAGAACAACCCGTCCGCGCCCACGACCAGCTTCGCCCGGATTCGTTCCTCCCTGCCATCCGGTCCTGTAACGACCGCGCCGCAGGCCCTGCCACCTTCCAGGAGCAGACGGCGCGCCCTCACGCCCTCGCGCACCTCCACGCCCAGCCTGCGCGCGTTGTCGAGCAGCAGAGGGTCGAGCCGGTCACGACTCAGGGCAAGCGCATGCCGCCGCTCGCCTCCCTCATTGTACTCTACTCGGAAGCTTGACCCTCCGGGTGAGATGATGTCCATACCGAGCAGACGCATCGGACCCGCAGCATCATACGCCCTGCGAACGCCGAGCGCATCGAGTACGTGTATCGACGAGGGACTAGCGTACTCCGAACAGGCTTTGTCGCGGGGGAAGCGTGCCTTGTCGAGAAGCAGCACGTCGTGGCCGCAGGCAGCGAGGAACGCCGCGGTCGTCGAGCCTGCTGGCCCCCCGCCCAACACCAGCACCTCACGATGCTCCATTAGGGCTTGCTCCTCGCGCCCGACTTCTCGGCTACGAGCTCCAGCCTGTAGACGGGACGGGGGCGCACAGTGAACCGTTCCAGTCCTGCCTCCTCGCCCAGTTGTCTCAGCTCCTCCACGGTGTACGACCGCAGCACGGAGAGAGGTCCGTCGTGGCTTGTGAGTGGGTTACGGGTAGTGAGCAGGAACATCAGCCGCGCGCCCCAGTACGCGGGACGGCTGCGCACCAGATCATTGACAAGGATCGCCCTGCGAGCCACGCGGTACATCTCCCGAAGTACCTGCACGGCCACGTGCGGTGGAAAATGGTGAAGAGCGAGATTACAGGTCACGTAGTCGAAGCTGTCCGCGGAGTAAGGGAGGGATGTGGCGTCGGCTGTCTCCAGAGTGATTCCATCCTGGGCTCCTACGTGCGCCTTCGCATGTGCCAGGACCTCATGGCTTACATCGGTCGCGGTGACGTCGAGGTGTATACACCGCCGTTCTCCCCAGCGAAGCATCGCGAGTGGTATGTCCGCCGTGCCCGTAGCGACATCGAGAATCGAAGCATGGCTCCCGGGGACCAACTCCGGTCGGGATCGCAGAAATCCCAGCGCGACCTGTGTGCCTCCCAGCCAGCGGTTTACCCGGCGCACCTCCCCGAGGCTGCTCCCAAGAGCGTCCGGATACTCGGAGGGACGGTCCAGCCTTTCAAGCCGGTGGCTATGCGCGGGAGGCGGGAACAAGGACACGCTCACCTCCCCGGCGCTGTTGAGGTGTTCGACAATGGTAGCCTACCTCTCTGCCCTACGCTTACTTATACCAGAATGCGCGGCCGGCACCGGAATGACCTTCGTCCGCGACTACTCGGCGAGCGCCCTGGTGAGGTAAACGACGGCGACAAAGCAGCGGTATAGCGACAGGGTATCGGAGTCCTCCAGAGCAACCGCGCGAGGGGCGGTGCGTTCCACACCATCGATCCAGGTGGCCATCTCCGCCATATCCTCAGTCAGGAAACGGATGTCCAGGCGGGCTGGCATCGGTATGGGGTGGGCATCAGCGTCTGCCGCCGCCTCAATAGCCTCACTCGCAGCATCGCGTATTATGTCACGAGCGGTGTCTGGGTGAAGGTTGACAGCGCCAAACCGGCTCACAGAGTCCTTTACTATCGCCACCCGTATGCCGGGCACAAAACGCCGTGCCTCCTCGCCCGTGAGCCGGTCTCCCGTGATCAGCACGACCGGCACACCGAAGGCCTGAGCTACGAGGACATTCACGCCCGCCTCGCCGGTCACTTCACCGTTGAGGCTCACCTCGGAGATCACTCGTGGATTATACGTATGGGATAGCACGGACGCCGTGCCAGCGGAGCCGTGATAGCCGAGGAGAATGACGGCGTCGAAGGAATCGTCCAACCCCTCCATCATGTAGAGCGGCTTGAAGCGGCCCGAGATGTACGCAGCCCTGCCAGCGAGGCGCGAAGGGTCGAGGTTTCGCATCACGTTATGGGCATCGTTGACGACAACCTCCGTCACGCCCGCCGCAAGCGCTCCCTCTATCGCCGCGTTCGTCTCGCCGAGCAGTAACTCGCGACCCAGTCCGTAGTCCGGTTGGCCCTCCAGCGCCTGCTCCCACGCGACGACCCCGCTCGCACCCTCAAAGTCCGTCGATATATACAGTTTCATCCGTCCTCCTCAAGCCCGCCCGCGAAAGCTTCTGCCTGCAGGATTCTCGCCGCAATCAATCCTATCGCAAGTCCACGTAGATGCTCCGAGCGTGCACAACAACTCCAAGCCCAAAGCCTTCCTATCGTAGCAGGCCGATCCTCTACCCACACGGTCACCGTGCCGAGGCGGTCGGCGCCATCCGGTAGAATGTAAAGAGAGCAGCTTACCGCGAGAGTGACCGATGATACTTGAGAGTTCCCTGACCCCAACCACATACTGCCGCGACCCCTATTCTTACAACCGCCGTCGTACGCACGTCGTGATGGTCGGTGACGTGGCGGTCGGCGGGGACAATCCGATACGCGTGCAGAGCATGACCACCACACGTACTCGCGACATAGAGGGTACGGTGGCGCAGGCAGCGAGATTGGTAGAGGCGGGCTGCGAGATCGTGCGCGTCACTACACCCTCTGCCTCTGACGCGCGTGCGCTCGGAGACATCAAGAAAGGACTCCAGGCGAGGGGAATCATAGTACCGCTCGTAGCGGACGTTCACTTCAACCCCAGCGCGGCAATGGAGGCGGCGCTGTGGGCGGACAAGGTGCGCATCAATCCCGGCAACTTCGCGGACACGAAGAAGTTCGCGGTCGAGGACCGCTCGGAGGAAGAGTACGAGCGCGAGCTTGGTCGCATAGCGGAGAAGTTCCGGCCGCTCGTCCTGCGCTGCAAGGAGCGTGGTGTCTCCATCCGTATCGGCACAAACCACGGCTCGCTTTCCGACCGCATCATGACCCGCTACGGCGATACGCCCCTGGGCATGGTGGAGTCGGCACTCGAGTTCGTGCGAATGTGCGAGGCGTGGAACTACCACGACATCATTCTGTCGATGAAGGCTTCGAACCCGAAGGTGATGATCGCTGCCTACCGCCTCCTGGCTGCCCGTATGAACGAGCTGGGCATGACATACCCCTTCCATCTGGGAGTCACAGAGGCAGGCAACGGCGAGGACGGCCGCATCAAATCCGCTATCGGCATCGGCTCCCTTCTGGAGGACGGCATCGGCGACACGATGCGCGTCTCGCTCACGGAGGACCCGGAGTACGAGATCCCCGTCGCGCAACAGCTGGTGCGCCGATATAACGGTCGAGTCTCGAGCGAGACCAGCCCTGCCTGCCACCTTCCCGACGGGCGCAACCCATTTGAGTACGACCCCAGGCCGACGACGGAAGAGTCCCTCGGCACGCACGCGCTCGGGGGTGGCAAGCCCGCGCTCGTACTCGCGCGGCTCGACGGAAGGCTCAGCCTCACTGGCGCGCTGGGTCTCAACCGACCCGTGGGCCGGGATGCTCTACGACCTGACGCGTTGCTGCTGCCAGTCCGCTCTCCCCAGGACGAAGGGGTATGGAGGAACGTGCGCCTGAACGCCGGCCTGATGACCGTGCAGCCCGCGCTCATTGCCGAGCCTGCAGGGGCTGTTGCCCCCGAGGCAGATGCGTACGCTATCCGCCTGTCCCTTGGTGAGGACGGACGGCTCGAAGAGGTGGCCGGACTCGCGGCCGCCGCGGGTGTCCCACTCCTGATTGAGATGGACGCGCCCTCGTCGGGCGCGTACGGGCGTACAGAGGTGGAGGGGCAAGCGTTTCCGGCGGTAGAAGCGCTGCTGCTTGCCGCCAAGAAGGCGCACGATCTGGGTGCGCGAAGGCTGATCCTCGCGCTGCGCACAGCAGACCCCTCTTACCGAATCCACGCGTACCGCCTGCTCGACTCGCGGCTGCGAGAGCGAGGTGTGTCTTGGAACGTTCATCTCGTCGTGCCGCCCGGAGGTGACGATCTGCTCGAGGCCTCCGTGAGTCTCGGCTCGCTGCTGACCGATGGCATCGGCTCCAGCGTTAGCATCGAAGGGGACAGCGCTCACGCCGAGCGGCTGCGGATCGCATTCAATATCCTTCAAGCTTCCGGCGCGCGCCTCACGAAGACGGAGTTCATAGCGTGCCCCTCGTGCGGCCGCACCCTCTTCGACCTGCAGACCACGACGGAGCGTATTAAACAGCGCACTGGGCACCTGAAGGGCGTGAAGATAGCGGTCATGGGCTGCATCGTGAACGGGCTGGGAGAGCTTGCGGACGCCGACTTCGGCTACATGGGCAGCGGCGAGGGAAAGATCAACCTCTTCGTCGGGAAGACGTGCGTGGAGAAGAACCTTCCCGAGGCCGTAGCGGACCAGCGCCTGGTCGACCTTATAAAGCAGCACGACCGCTGGGTGGAGCCGCCGACCCAGGCGGAGTAGATCTCACCTCGACGTCGCAGCAAGTGGAAAGGGGTTGAATGTCACAGCCAGTCCAGGGAGACATCACAGCCACCGGCGACCTTCCTACAGAGCGTCGCGGCCGGAGAGGCAGGCCACGCAGCAGGCTCGCCACCGGTGCGATAAGCGCCGTTGGGCTCTCCCTCGCAGCCTTCGCGCTGCTGATTCCCTGGGTGATGAGCCAAGCTCCGAGGGTTCGTCCTGACCATCCGGACGCCCTGAAAGCAGCGGTAACCCTCCTGCTGATGGCAGCCGT
This sequence comes from Rubrobacter sp., assembly GCA_016781735.1. Classification (GTDB taxonomy): domain Bacteria; phylum Chloroflexota; class Chloroflexia; order Thermobaculales; family Thermobaculaceae; genus LC3-1. Next base: position 19,679 of record JADDPT010000133.1, on the reverse strand, counting down.
CATCCTCGGCGCACTGACCGGCCATGTGCTTGGCCTGCTCGCCTATTCCCGACAGGAGGTGCGCGACCACGTACAGAGCGGCCGCTCACTCGCGATGGTCAGCGTCGTGAGCGGCGTAGTCCTCCTCCTCGGTTGCACGCTGTTCAATGTGATCCTCGGCAACGACCTGGTATCGCTCATTGCCAACGTGTAGCGTAATCCTGCCAAAGACATGCCGGAACCCGGACCGCACTCCGCTGCCCTAGGATATCTCGGCAAGCTCATAGGGGCGCTCTGCTCAGTGCTCGGACCGCGTATGTCTGCTTACGGGCCCGGAGCTACGCAGGCAAGCCGGCGCCACACTCGATACAGAAGCGGGCGTCCAGATTGGCGGCCGTTCCACAGTTCGGACACAGTCGCGGCTTGCTCCCGGGCGCAGCCTGCGCGTCGCCGGTGTTCCCCTCGGTGTTCGGCGTGTACTCCGGAGTCTGTGGAGCCGCATCGAGATCCTGGAGATGTTGATTTTCGAAGGGTCCGGGCTGGGCCGTAGGAGGTTGCGAGCGACTGTCCGGCACTCCGCCTGCAGCAGCGGTGGATGCCTCGCCCTGTGGGGTTCCTGAGCCGGCTTCAGTGCCCCGGTCGGTTCCACCCTGCCAAGCGACGTCCCGCACCTGCGTCCCACACTTGGTGCAGTACGACGCGCCTTCCGGAACCGCTGCCCCGCACTTGAAGCAGAGCAGGTTGGATCCCGTCTCGTCGGTAGTCGGCACGTTGTGCTCTGTCCGACCGGGCGGCTGCTCCGCCCTGATGCGCTCCAGCTCAAGCTCCGCGTCCTGTATCTGTGCCTCGGAATCATGCACGCCAAGCGCGAGGTCCATGAGCTCCTGGTCGTTCAGTGGGTTTTGGCGCGCCTTCTCGGCGGCCCGGATTCCGAGTGTGAGCGCCGCGTCGTCACGTGCTTTGCGAAGCCGTGCGATCGCGAGTTGCTGGCGCTGGACCCGCACAAGCCGTTGGGCTTCGAACGCGGCTTCCGTCGCGCTAGAGCGTATGTCTTTGAAGAAATCCATCACTCACCCCCTGTTCACGGTGGGGCGTCCTCCACACCGCCTCCGGGGAAGCGCACAGACCACGCCACCGAGACGCCCTAGGAGCCACGTGCCGTCACTTCGGCACGCCGAACGCTCCTTGACGAGCGGCTTCACGGCACAGCACCTAGGCTGTTGAACCGCGGGGACATGGCCGCTCGGGTGATATACTCGGGTGCAACCATGTACTGCTCCTCCGTCTCCCTCACAAACTTCCGGAACTACCGGCAGCTCGACATTGCGCTACCTAACGGGCCCATACTGGTGCTGGGCGCGAACGCGAGCGGCAAGACGACGCTGCTCGAGGCGCTGTACCTGCTCGCGACGACGAAGTCGCATCGCACGAACGTGGACAGGGAGCTGGTTAACTGGAGTGCACGGCCGGAGCTCGGCGTGCCGGCTTTCGCCCGCGTTTCCGCCCAGGTGAGGAGGCGAGCGGACCTCGAGGTCGAAATCATCATAGTGCGCGACGGGCAGGAGGATACCGGTGTCGCTCGTAAACGCATTCGCGTCAACGACCTGCCGAAGCGCGCCATAGACCTTATTGGGCAGGTGAACGCTGTTATGTTCACCCCTCAGGACCTCGACCTCGTCATCGGCTCGCCCGACCTGCGGCGCCGCTACCTCGACATCGCCATCTCGCAGATAGACCCACATTATGTGCGGACGCTGCAGACTTACAAAAAGGTGGTCCTGCAGCGCAATAGCTTGCTCAAGAGCATATCCGAGCGCGGCCTCCGCCCGTACGGGATGTCAGGCTCCGAGGAACAGCTTTCCTTCTGGGATGATGAACTGGTTCGTCACGGGTCGTACCTGCTGCATAGGAGGCTCGAAGTACGCGGCCACCTTAACCGGCTGGCGGACGGAATCCACGCGCGGCTCGCGGGGACGAACGAGACCCTTGAGATGATCTACAACTCTTCTGTCGCGGATGAGAGTGTGACAGCGCTGGAAGCTCCAGGTCAGCAGGCTATAGCCGAGGCATATCGCGCCCGTCTACGGACTGCCCGGCAGGACGAGTTCCGTCGTGGACAGACGCTGGCCGGCCCTCACCGCGACGACTTGGTCTTCACGGTGGGCGGAGTTGACATGGGCAGGTACGGCTCGCGCGGGCAGCAGCGTAGCGTGATCCTCGCACTCAAGCTGGCAGAGGTCGAGCTGATGCATGAATCGACGGGTGAGATGCCGCTACTCCTGCTCGACGACGTGGTTTCCGAGCTGGACCCGGAGCGCAGGCGCTACCTGCTGCAGGCCGTCCTGGAGCACCGCCAGCAGGTGCTGGTGACAGCGACCGATCTCGTCCCCGTCGGCCGCGAGTTCCTCTCACGGGCTTCCCTCTTCGAGACCACAAGCTCCGGCGTCCTGCTTGAGCGCAAGGGATAGCGGTTCCTCTGGAAGTGCGTCCCCGCCAGGTGAGCTCGCGAGGTCACGTCGCGAGAAAGAGCGTCGTCCAACTTGGACACGAGCAAGGCGAGCTCCGTCAGATCGGGCACAGCCTCGAACTGGTGACGCAGAGCGCAGCGGAACCGCTACAAGGGTTGGCGACCTGAGTAGCCATGATCCCGATCATGGTAGTAGAGCACAGCGGGCTCGTTGATGCTCCAGCAAAGGAGCACAGGTCTACCCTCCCGCTCGCTCGGGAAGTCGACGAGCCCGCTATCGAGGTCCTTCACCTCGCAGCCCAGCCCGCGGACCTGCTCGAGTGCCTGCCTGATTTGGTCGGTAGCCGCGCGGACCCGCGCCCTGCGGTGCGCCATCTCGGCGCCCAGGCCATGGCCGTTACCCCTGGCTCTGGCCTCCAGCTCGGACAGCGCTTCCTCGGCGAGCTCCGCTCGCTTCTTCTGTTCTATTAGGACGGACAGGATCTCGCGGAGGTGAGGCAATACCTGGTTTGCTTCCTCGACGGACCATATTTTCTGCATCGCACACCTTTCTAGGCATGTGCCGGGGGAGGTGTACAAGAAGTGTGCCACTGCCGCTTACTGCACTCTTCGCGATCCCCTCCTCACCTGCCGGTTGTAGCCCTGCACCCGTCGAGAAGTCCTGGACAGCACCGCGACCAGAGCGCGCTTCCCCCGCCTGCTGTCCGCGCCGTTGCAAAGCTACCGACCAGGTGTTACGGTGGTTCGGAGGATTACCAACAGCGGGGGAGGGTCAGGTTATGGCACAGCAAGTAGAAAAGGTGAGTCGCACAGGGACGCTCGGTGAACCGGGCCTACCGGTCCAGGACCGAGGCAACCAGCAGGTCAGCGGCTTTAAGGCCAGGCCCGAGACCTCCAGTATCCAGGTGCAGATGCTCTTTCCCACTCCCGAGATCGTGCAGCAGTATTACGTCCCGCTTGCCTACACGGCCGCGCGCACCTGTTACTCCGAGAAGCTGCCGCAGGCCATTTGGGACGACGTAATGGCCGGCAAGGTAGCCGAGGAGAAGATGCGGAAGCTGCTTGGCAGCGTGATCGAGAGCGGCCATGGCACGGTGATCGAGCATATATCCTTCACGTTCGCCATATCCGGAGTCTCACGGTCCCTCACTCACCAGCTAGTGCGCCACCGAATGGGTGTGAGCTTCGACCAGCAGTCGCAGAGGTACGTCAAGTACAGGGAGCCGCAGTACACGGTTCCGGCCTCCGTGGGTGACGACGAGGAACTCCTCTCGAGGTTCTCGGACGCTATGGAGGATAACCTTGAGCTGTACTCCGACCTGCTGCAGGAGGGTGTGCCTGCCGAGGACGCGCGCTTTCTCTTCCCGAACGGCCTGCAAACGAACCTTGTCATGACCGTGAATCTGCGCCAGCTAATTCACATGAGTGGTCTGCGGCTTTGCACCATGGCGCAGTGGGAGATTCGCAAGCTGTTCGCGCTCATCAAGGCGGAGGTGCGGCGAGTATCGCCCTTCCTCTCGAGCTTCCTGGTGATAAAGTGCGTGAGCCTGGGCTACTGCGACGAGACCAGAAACGAGGACGAGCACTGCAAGGTGCGGCCGCACAAGAACACTGTGTTTGCTGTCTTCGACGCGCACCGCAAGACGCAGCGCACAGCACGTCCACAAGGTCCGACCTCCGCCCCGGCTGATCCTGGAGTGGCTCCGGCCCAGCTAGCTGCCGGTAATTCCTCACCGTAGAGTTTGCGTGGTCTGGACTCTTTGGCTCCCTTGAGAGAGCCGGTCGGCCGTCTCATCGGCAACACTCTGCTCTCGACGAACAGCCAACTAAGCATCCTTGCGACGCTACCTAATCGCCCGCCTGGATCCGGTCCAGACCGATAACCATCTCCTCGACGAACGGTGGTCAGTGCGAGTCTGCGAACAGGCCTGCATATGCTGTATGTTATGTACAGAGGCAGCCTCCATCCGAACCGGGCAAACAGCCGTCGTGTGGGGGGCGGCTGCACCACTTATTACGGTCGTGTAAAGGGTCACAGGTGAAGAAGCACGAGAGCTGGGGCATCATAGGAATCGCATAGTCCGCAGCAGTATAATCCAGGTATTATCGCGCCGACGCTTCCCGACATCGTATGATGTAGCGTGTCTGCATCGAGGCTCTCGTTAGCCACTCATTCGCGCGGTAGGATTATCCTTCTCAACGGACCTCGTCGGTGACAACGGCAATACGGGGTAAGTAGGCGTACCAGCTCTTTGGGGAATGCACCGAGCTATGATGAGACAAACGAACATGCCGGAAGGGGCCGACCTGAACGTCCTGCGCAAGATGACGCTCTTCCAGGACCTGACCTCACAAGAGTTGGCCGAACTCGGCGCCCTGCTGCGCCGTCGGACCGTACTAGCCGGCAGCAATGTGATGACAGCAGAACAGCCGGGTGAGATCGTGTATATCATCCAGGAGGGCACGGTCAAGATACACCTTGAGCAGTCGAGCGGCAGGGACGTAATATTGGCCATACTCGGCGTCGGCGAGGTTGTTGGCGAGATGAGTCTCGTGGACAGGCTGAGCCGTTCTGCTACCGTACTCAGCCTGGAGGACACCAGCCTCCTCTGGATGAATCGGGCCACCTTCCGGCAGTACCTGCATCGCATCCCGCAACTGAGCTACAATCTGGCGCTTATCCTCTCGCATCGACTCAGGCTCGCGAACATTCGAATACAGTCGCTCTCTACCCTGGATGTGTACGGCAGAATCGCCCGGCAGATATTGGCCTTTGCTGAAGAGTACGCGGACACCGAGGCGGGTGCTCCCGCGTATATCCCGGTCCGGCTCACTCAGAGCGACCTTGCGGACCTGGTGGGCGCTTCTAGGGTACGAGTCAACCAGGTGCTGGTTGACTACAAAGAACGGGGATACATCTCCGTCAGCCCCAACCACCACATCACTGTCCTCGACCAGAAGGCGCTCCTGGACCGCTGTCAGTAACCTGTGATGCCGTCACGGCGACTGTTCCCGTTCAATCGGGACACGCTCGACGCGCATATCCGCAAGCGCGGCGTAAGTGTCCTGCAGTCGCCAGTACGTGTGCTCGTAGACCTCGTACAGTCGCTCGTACAAAGCGCTGGACGCAGGGTCTGGGGCATAGGCATCCGTTGCTTCCGTCATCCGCCTGGCAGCGCCTAGCAGGTCCGGCTCGGCTCCCAGCGCGTGCCGGGCCAGCAGGAAAGCGCCGATGGCCGAGCCTTCAGCCTCGCCGAGGACGTGGACGTTCCGCCCGAATACGTCGGCGCACAACTGCCGCCAGAAGGGCGAGCGGCTCAGCCCGCCGGTGAGGCGCACCTCGGAGGCAACCCCGACAAGCTCCTCAAGCGCCACCAATACGCTCTTGAGCTGAAAAGCAACACCCTCCAGGGCAGCGCGAAGCATGTGGTCGGGACCGTGCGCGAGCCCTAGCCCCACAAGAGCCCCCCGCGCGCGGCTGTCCCAGTACGGGCTTCGCTCGCCGCCGAGCAAGGGCAGGAAGATAAGCGCGTCTGAGCCCGCTGGGATTCGAGCCGCAGCCCGAGTCAGTTCCTCATACGATTCTCCCGGCTTGCTCCAGCGATCGCGCAGCCATCGCAGCACCGAGCCGCCATTGCTGATAGCCCCGCCCACAACCCAGTGGTCCGGACTCAGATTGTAGCACCAGGTGCGTCCCTTTGGGTCTACCCGAGGAGTGGTGGAGGTCGCCCGGACCGCACCGGAAGTGCCCACCATCACCGCGATCATCCCTGGCCCCACAGCGCCCGCCCCGAGGTTGGACAGCATACCGTCTCCGGCCCCGATCACCACAGGCGTGCCCTCCCGCAGACCCGTCAGCCCGGCACCCTCGCGTCCCAGGCCGAGCACAGCCGTCGTTGGCATTAGCTCCGGCAACTGGTGTTTCTCGACACCAACAAGGCTGAGGGCGTCGGCGTCCCAACCTAGCCCGTTCAGCTGGAACAGGCCCGAGCCGGACGCTATTGAATGATCTACCGCCCAACGACCGGTGAGTCGGTACACGAGCAAGTCCTTGATGCTGCCCCAGCGTGGTGTGCTCGCCCAAAGGTCCTGGGAGTGGGCCCTCAGCCACATCAGCTTGGTCAGCGGATACATGGGGTGCGGCGGGCAGCCGGTTCGCGGGTACAGGTCAGGCGACGACGCCCGAAGTTGCTCCGCCGCCGCGGCGCTACGAGTGTCGGCCCATGTGGTAACAGGGGACAGCGGTTGCAAGCTGCCATCGAGCGCGAGCAGGCTGTGCAGGTACGTGCTCAGGGTGAGAGCCGCGATGTGTGACGCATCCTGCCCTGTAGAGGCCATTACGCCTCGGATCACCGCCACGCTTGCGGATAGGAGTTGCGCGGGATCGTGCTCCGCCCAGCCGGGATGAGGATGGAGCAGGGGGTACTCCTCCCTACAGCGCCCAAGCACCCGCCCGTCCGAGCTGAAGAGTATCGCACGGCAGGAGGTGGTCCCGAGGTCAAGTGCGAGTATGGCGCCGCTACTCACGAGAGGCGCCGCGCCATTTCCGCGATAGGACCGCGGTCCGCCAACCAGAGGCCGGGAAAGCCGACCTCATACGCCGCCATGCGTGGTGACGCCAGGACCGAAGCCGATCACCAAACGAACACTCCTACTCGGGCCGCGCCTGTTCGCCGGCTACCAGAGCACTGGCTTCGAGGCAGAGGCGCGCAACCTGCGCCAGGCCGTCACCGAGCGGGGGAACCTCGATAAACTCCTCTGTCGTATGCACCCGGTCACCGCGCGTAACGCCCACGCACACTGCGGGGATTCCCAAGCTCAGCGGCACGTTGGCATCCGTGCTCGCCGGCTCGTACTCCGGCTCCAGCCCAAGCCACGTTATGGCATCCGCCGCAAGCCCGATCAGTGGCGCGGATCGATCCAGAACACCCGCAGGTCGCTCCCCCAGCACTTCGATCTCAGCAGACAGTCCCGGTCTTGGGCACTGCTCGATAATATCTCGCACCTGCCCCGCCAGCCTGCCGAGCTCCTCGGCATCGGTAGAGCGCATGTCCACTACCGCCTCAGCGCTTGGCGCGATAGTGTTCACGGATGTGCCGCCACCGATCAGCCCGACGTTGTAGGTCACCTTCGGGTTCTCCGGCACCTGGAGATCGGCAATAGCGGCAACCACCCTGCCCAGACCGTGCACCGCGCTGGGGGCGCCGAAATCCCGGTATGAGTGTCCGCCCGGCCCGGATATCGTCACGCGCCAGCGCACGCTCCCTACCGCCTCATTGATGATTCGGCCCAGTTGTCCGTCGAGGGCGATCACCGCCCCAAGCTGATCACGATACCGCTCGACAGCCGCCCACGCTCCCCGGAGGTTGCCCAGCCCTTCCTCTCCAACATCTGCGACTGCGACAACATCCGCCCCCGTGTCCTCGCCCAGCTCATCCAGAAGGTCGAGCGTGCCGATCATGGCAGCGACGCTCGCGCTGTTGTCACCAATGCCCGGTCCCCGCAGGACGCTCCCGTCACGAACAACGGAGATGGCCGTCCCCTTGGGAAACACCGTGTCGGTATGGGCCAGCAACATCAGCACGGGCCTGTCCCGACGGTTACCTCGCCGGGCATACACGTTGCCGACGGTGTCCATTTCCGGTGCGTAGCCTCTCTCGGACAGGAGCGATGATACAAGCTCGGCGCGCTGACGCTCCTCCCCGGTCGGTGCGGGCACCTCGCAGATGCGCTTAGCAAGCGTGGCTACTGCCTCTGTATGGGCGGAGGCCGCGGACCTTAAGCGATCGAGCAAAGCAGGCGTGAGAGTCATTGGTTCTCCTCTTGTGACAGCGAGCGCACACCACATCTCTCGCTGCTAGATCTTAAGCGCAGTTCGACTGGGCCGGTCTATTCTTCAGGATGGCGTACTATACTCCATGTCGAGCGAGGAGCACAGTGGTAAGCGTGTCGAACGTCACGACTGTGCTTCCAGAGGCGGATGTGCCACCTTCGGTGCAGGATGGCCGGAACATGGAACACAGGATCGGCACAGAGCTACCGTCCCCTGTCGGCGAAACCCCTTCCAGGTCGAGCAAACCTTCCTCATACTGGTAAGCTATGGGGAGCAGAGGGAGTACGGATGGCCGATTCCGTCGTGGAACAACTTACCGACAAGCAAGAGCGGGCAGATGTTATAGCAACCGTTGATGCCGAGCCGACGGACCTGCTGGAAGACATAGTCTCAAGGGCAGCCGCGCTCGTGGGCACCGAGCACGGCTATGTCTACTTGAAGGATCCGCACACGGGCATTCTCGTGGTAAGGGTAGGCATCGGCATCTTCAAGAAGCTCGTCGGGCACCAGATGATGCCGGGCGAGGGTCTCGCGGGCAAGGTGTTCCAGTCCGGCACGCCGCTAGCCGTGGATGACTACCACTCCTGGGTCGGCCGGTCGAAGGCGTTTGACAACCGGGGCAGAGTGCAAGCGGTAGTAGCAGTGCCGCTCACCGCACGCGGTGAAACCGTGGGCGTGATCGCGCTTGCCCAAACCCAGAAGGGACGCCGGTTCGGTGTGGCGGAGGTCGACGCGCTCTCACGCTTTGCGGAGTTGGCCTCTATCACGCTGCATAACGCCAGGATTCATGCCCTGGCTCGAACGGAGCTTTTGGAGCGTAGGCTGGCAGAAGAGAGGCTCCGCGCGATACTCGCCGGCATAGCGGATGGCGTCACGGTACAGGATCCCCACGGACGGCTGATCTACGCTAACGACACCGCCGCCCGCCTCACAGGTTTTTCCTCCGCGGAGGCGCTGCTCGAGGCATCCACCTCGGAGGTGATACGAAAGTTTGAGATCACGGACGAGCACGGGAATCCATTCCCTCCTGAGCGGTTGCCGGGGAGACTCGCGCTCCAGGGAGTTGAGTCAGCGGAGACCGTTCTCGGCTTTCAGATACTGGCTACGGCTGAGGTACGCTGGGCCGCAGTTCGGGCGACACCGGTCTCGGACGGCGACGGCCGGATCCAGTTCGCGGTCAACGTCTTCCGCGATATCACCGATCAGAGGCGCGCCGATGTTGCGCAGAAGTTTCTTGCGGACGCCGGCGAGCTGCTATCTTCCTCGCTCGAGTACGAGACGACGCTCAGGAGCGTTGCGCGCCTCGCCGTACCCCGCATCGCCGACTGGTGCGGCATAGATATCCTCGACGAGGAAGGGCAGGTACACAGGCTTGCCGTAGAGCACATTGACCCACGCAGGCTGGAACTGGCACGCGAGCTGCAGGCTCGCTTTCCTACGGACCCCGACTCACCTCACGGTGTAAGCGGCGTGCTCCGTAGTGGCCGACCCGAGTTCTACCCGGAAATATCGGATGCGCTCTTGGAGGCTGCGGCGCGCGACGCAGCGCACTTCAGAATCATTCAGCAGGTCGGCATGCGCTCGGCCATGATCGTGCCGTTGTTGGCAAGGGGACGGACGCTGGGCGCGATCACGCTCGTCGCCGCTGAGTCGGGACGCCGCTTCAGCGAGCAGGATCTGTCGTTGGCCGAGGAGTTGGCGCGCCGGGCAGCCCTCGCGATTGACAACGCCCGGCTGTATCGAGAGTCTCGGCGTGCCCTGGAGCTGCGCAACCAATTCCTCTCGATAGCGTCGCATGAGCTGAAGACACCCGTAACGCTGCTGAAGGGATACGCGCAGCTGCTCCAGAGCCAGGCTAAGAAGATGGGCGCGCAAAGCCTTCTCAGGCCGCTTGAGGTGGTAGGGCGGCAGGTAGATCGGATGATCAGCTTGATAGACGACCTCCTGGCCGTGTCGCGCATCGAGAGCGGCAGGGTGGAACTCAACCTAGCGCCGTTCGACCTCGGCGCCATGGTCGACGAGGTAGTAAGCGAGATATCGGCCGGGGCGCCGGACATCACGATACGGGTCGAAAGGTTAGCAGGCGACCTGCGAGTGATGGGCGACCGGGCGCGCGTCCAGCAGGTAGTGACGAACCTCCTGATGAACGCGGTCAAGTATTCCCGTGATCGGAGGGAGGTGGGCGTGCGCGCCAGGCATGAGGGTGACCAGGTGCTGGTGGATGTGACAGACTACGGCATAGGGATCCCCAGGGAGCAGCAGCCGCACATCTTCGAACTGTACTTCCGAGCCAGCAACGCGCCGACGAAGAACTATTCAGGTCTCGGGCTCGGGTTATACATCAGCAAGACGATCGTGGAGCGGCACGGAGGTGCGATATGGGTGGAGTCGGCGGAAGGCAAAGGCAGCACGTTCCACTTCTCCCTCCCTGCCCTTCCACCGCAGCAGTCGGACTGACCACAGAACACCAAGGAGTGCGGTGACGAGGCTGCAGCGGGAAGACGGAGTAACGCCGCCTTGCAAAGAACAGGCTGTCGCGTCGTGAGGAGGAGCGTCACCCCCAGGCAGGCCACGCTTCAGCCGAGAAAGCACGGCACATAGGCCGATCTCTTCGGGGACCGTACGCGGTGGCACGCAAATCGCCTAGATAACTTTGGCGGATGTCCTGAAACCTGAAAGTCTGCTGCTGCAGACGTCCTAACTCTACGGAAGGAGCACGGGAGTGCATGCTCGAAGGCAGAGGGCCTATCTAGTTCACCTGTACACCGCGTCCGGCATGGCGCTCGTGGCGCTGTCAGCACACCTGCTGCTCCAGGGCCGATTCGAGGCCTCGCTGGCCGCAATGCTGCTGGCGATGGCGGTTGACTCAACCGACGGGATGCTCGCCCGCCGAGTCAACATCAAGACCGTCCTACCCGAGTACGACGGTCGGCGTATGGACGACGTTATAGACTACGTTTCGTACGTGTTCCTGCCGGTGCTGTTCATGCTCCAGGCCGACATGCTTATGCAGCCGGTGGTTCTGTGGGCAACCGTGCCGCTCGTAGCAAGCGTCTTTGGCTTTGGGCGGGTGGATGCCAAGCTCGATGAGGAGGGGTTCTTCCTCGGCTTTCCGTCCTACTGGAACGTAGTGGTCTTCTACTGCTACATGTTCTCCCTGCCGGCGTGGACGAACACTGTCATTGTCGCAGTCCTTGCTGCTCTCGTCTTCGTACCGGTGCGCTACCTGTACATCTCGCGCCTGATCAGCCGCAGACGGCTCAACTTCGGCCTGGCGCTGATATGGGCAGGATTGCTCGGCACGGCTTTGTGGGTCTCCAAGGAGCTCCGCCCGTGGCTGCTGACTCTGTCTTTATTCTTCCCGACCTACTACACGGTAAGCTCGCTCCTGCTCGACCGACGCGCCCGTGCGAGGGCTCGGCTGCAGCCGTCCTCACCCGCCTCGTGACAACCTGGGAAGAGCACGGGTTCATGATAAGCGCAAGCCCGCAATACCTTTTACCGGCACTTCCACGATGGCTCGTGGGAGCCACCAGGAAGGAACAGCGTTGGGTGTAGAAGGTTTGAGCGATATTCGCTCCGATCTTGCGGAGGAGGCTTTACGCGTCGCAGCGAGGGCCGAGGCGGACGGGCTGTCCCTCCGGCTGCTTGGTGGGCTAGCAATCCGGCTACGAGCGCAAGATGGCCCGCCATCAGAATTCCAACGGGACGAGCACGCGGACCTGGACTGGATCACGCCAAAGGGCGCGTCGGCCCAGACTCAGCGACTCTTCGAATCGCTAGGCTACGCCCAGCAGGTGCGCTTCAACGCGATCCACGGTCAGGATCGGCTACTGTTCTTCGATGAGCAGCATGGACGTCAGGTAGATGTCTTCGTTGGCGCCTTCCGGATGTGTCACGAGATAAGCTTCGGCAATCGCCTCGCAATGGAGCCACTGACCATCCCCCTGGCGGAACTGCTGCTCACGAAGCTACAGATTGTCCAGCTCAACGAGAAGGACGTCCGGGACGTCCTGGCCTTACTACATGATCATCCCGTGGGTGACACTGACTCGGACCGCATCAACGTTGATCGCATCGCTAAGTTGTGCTCAGCGGACTGGGGGTTGTGGCGGACGGTAACCGCCAGTCTCGAAACTGTGGGCGGATACCTGGCGGGAACCGGCGCGCCGGAGGCGACCAGACGGTGCATCGCCGACAGGATCGAACAACTACAGGCACGCATCGAGCAGGAACCGAAGTCGCTCAACTGGAAGGTACGCGCGAAGTTAGGCGACCGCAAGCGATGGTACGACCTGCCTGAAGAGGTCGCTGGAGGCCCTTGATGTTGTTCTCGCGAAAACCAGCCACGCGCCTCTTCTTCGCTACCGACATCCACGGATCGGAAACGTGCTGGCGGAAGTTCCTGAACAGCGGCAAGCACTATGGAGCGCAGGTGCTGGTGCTCGGCGGGGACATGACGGGCAAGGCACTCGTGCCCATAATCAAGCAAGGCGCCGGGCGCTGGGTCGCCTCGCTACTGGAAGTACACCATAGTTTCGAGGGCGAAGAGGAGGTGTCACAGTTCGAGGACGCCGTAAGGCGGCGCGGCTATTATCCGTTTCGAACAACGCCGGAAGAGCTTATGGAGTTCGAGGCGAACGAGCAGCTCCGTGACGAGCTCTTCAGCAAGCACATGCTGCAGACGGTCGAACGGTGGATGCGGCTGGCGGACGAGCGTCTAGCGGGCAGCGGGATCGAGTGCTTCGTTTGCCCTGGTAACGACGACCAGTTCGAGGTGGACCAGATCATGCAGAGGGCCATGCACGTGCGACTCGCGGAGGGACAGGTCGTCGAGTTCAACGGATACCAGATGGTCTCCACAGGGTGGGCAAACCGTACGCCCTGGCACACCTACCGTGAAGAGGACGAGGAGCAGTTGGCTGAGCGCGTGCGCAAGATGACATCACAGGTTACCGCCCCTCCCGAGAGGACCGTCTATAACTTCCATTGTCCTCCCTACCGCTCGGGCCTCGACGATGCCCCCGAGCTCACCGAGGACATGCGACCCAGGAATGCGGGGCGCTCGACAGTTCCCGTCGGCTCGACGGCCGTGAGGGCTGCTATCGAGACTGGCCAGCCGGCAGTATCGCTGCACGGACACATACACGAGGCGCGCGGTAATGCCCGGATCGGCCGCACCCTTTGCATCAACCCCGGTAGCTCCTACGAACAAGGTCAACTGCTGGGTGCTGTCGTAGACCTCGACGGCAAGGATAAGGTGAAGCGGTTCGTACTCACGAGCGGATAAGGAGCGAGTAGCCGAATGAGAACCAGCAGAAGAACTATGCCTGCGGGCGACGACCTGTTCAAACGCAACGCAACGGGCCTCCTACGTGGGTGGTCGGTTTGGGATGCTTTCATCTACGCGACCTTCTCGATCAATCTGATCACGCTCGGACTCTTCATCTTCTCCTTCGCGCCCTTCATACCGGACGGTTCGCTCGTATGGGCGACAATACTCTCGGGTCTCTATCTCATCTTCCAGGCAGTAACCTACGCATCTCTGATTGCGGTGATGCCACGGGCCGGCGGTGATTACGTGTGGATCAGCCGCGTCCTCGGGGGCGGGCTGGGCTTCGTACTGGCGATAACAGGCTGGTGGTTCATCCTCTGGCACTGGGTGCCGATCTACGCGAACATCCTCAACATCGAGGTGTTCACTCCCCTGGCTACCATAGCCAACCTGGATTCCGTCGCCGCTTTCTTCGGCACTCCCACCGGAGTGTTCACCTCCTCGATGGTCGTGGCGGTGCTCGCCTCGCTCTTCATCGCCCTCGGCATGCGCACCTACGCACGAGTTCAGAAGCTGTGTTTTTACGGCGGTTTGCTGGGCCTTGCGGTCATGCTGGTCCTGCTCGCAGTCAACTCCAGGGCCGATTTCACGTCGGCCTTCAATGCACAGTCGAGCAGTCTCTTCGGTGCGCAGGGCAATGCGTATCAGCAGACGCTGGAGGCCGGCCGCGTTCAGGCAGCCGCTCCAGGGCAGTTCACGTTCTACCCGACGCTGCTGCTGATTCCAATGATCGTATTCTTCAACCTCTGGTCGAACTGGGGCGCGACTCTGTACGGCGAGGTCAGGGGCGCCTCGGATTTCCGGAAAAACATTTACGCGATGGGCGGGGCCCTGCTGGCGACCACGGCAGTCGCAGCAGTGATGCTCTGGCTCTTCTCCAAGACCTTCGGCTGGGACTTCTACTACGCAGCCAATAACGCATACTGGTCGGGCGCGGAGAACAACCCGTTTCCTGTCTGGCCGTATCCGGGCCTGCTCGCGTCATTCTTACTAGGGAACCCGGTGCTGCAGTTCATCCTGATAACCCTGTTGTCGCTGTGGTTCTTCGGGTGGGTGGGAACCGTCTTCCTGTCGTCCACTCGCGTAGTGTTCGCAACAGCGTTCGACAGGGTGCTCCCTGAGTGGGCCTCGAAGACGACCTCGACCGGCGTTCCCTACGCCGCGCTGCTGCTGATGCTCATCCCCTCCATACCTATTAGCTGGATGTACGCGTTCAGCCCGAACTTCGCCACGTGGGTGCTGGATGCCACGCTCGTCATTGCTATAACGTTCCTCGGTTCGACGGTCGCCGCTGCGGTGTTGCCGTGGCGCAGGCCCGAGATCTACAACGCGTCGCCCATTGCCAGGTACAACGTTCTTGGTATACCGCTGATCACGTTGTCGGCGGTAATGTTCGGAGCGTTCCTCGTCTTCTGCCTGTACCAGTGGATCGCACGGGACACTTATGGTGTCAACAACCGGGAATCACTCATCTACATGGCGGTTCTCTACGGTGTGGCGACAGCGGTGTATCTTGGCTCCAGGCTCCTTCGCAGGGCGCAGGGGATGGACCTGGGCATGGTATACGACGAGATACCGGCGGAATAGGCTCATGCGTGCCGGCATAGCGGGCACGCGGGCAAGATTAAGTGAGGGCCACTTAGACGCTTCCGGAAAGCTTCAGCGCGTGGGACCCGACGTGATGATCATGGGCGCTCTGATTGCTGGCGACGCCGGCCTGGAGTAGGTGGCCAGGGTCAAGTCCCTTCGGCTTCGGCTGCCCGGGATTGGGGTTGCCCGGTTTGGGAGCATCCGGGGGTCCAGGATCAGGATTGCCGGGCTTACCGCCACAGTTCTGGCCCTTGCACTGCTGGCCTCCTAGGGCAGAGTCGACCTGGGCGAACACCCCTGGGATTTGCCCGCCGAGCCC
Source organism: Rubrobacter sp. (assembly GCA_016781735.1). Classification (GTDB taxonomy): domain Bacteria; phylum Chloroflexota; class Chloroflexia; order Thermobaculales; family Thermobaculaceae; genus LC3-1. The sequence goes on along the minus strand of JADDPT010000133.1, from coordinate 4,156 downwards.
AAGCAGCGCAAGAGACGCCACGACGGCTATAAGAGTGAGGAGAAGCGCGTACTCCACTTGCGCCTGCCCCCTGATCAGTATGAGCAACCTTCTGGCCGTACTCACGTCTAACTCCAGTCAGTGTTCGGAGAAGATTTATCTGCCAATCGTCGGACTGGAGCGAGGGGAAGCCCGATGCTCCCCCAGCCCATCTTCGGACCGTTTCTAGCGGTGACTCGGTTGATGCGCAATTCCCGTTGCGCGCTCAAGCCCCGTAGGCATAGCTCCGGCGGCGCCAAACGCGGCTGCGTGACCAATGGCACCCCCACCATAGCCTGTATCGGGGAGCTGGCCAGGGACGTCATCTTCATCGTCACTACCGCGCTGTCCGAGCTTCTTCAGGTCGTCCGGACCCGAGATGATGGCCCCATCGGGAACCACTGAGTTGGCAGGGATCACTATCCTCTCGTCTTCCCCAGGAGGGGTAGAAACGATGACGTGGTTGCCAATCTCGACGTTGTCCCCCACCGTTGCATTGAACACGACTGTCCCTTCGCCCACCGTGACGTTGTTCCCGACAGACAGGGGGCCGTGGATCACGGCGTCGTCGTCCACAGTCAGGTTGTCACCGATGCGCACGTCCGTGTCCTCCAAACCGTGGAAGGTGACGCGGTCGTCTATATTCGCGCCGGCGCCTATGATGATCGGCGAGCCCTCGTCGGCACGGATGGTTGTCCGCTGGCCGATCGACGAGTTGCGGCCCACACGGACGTCGCCGACGATCCGCACGAATTCCTGCAGCTCCACGTCGGGGGCGATACTCGGCTCGGTCGTCTGGGGCAGTATAGAGGTCCTGGGGTTTCGCGACAGCTCGATAACAGCCTCGTACCCTTCCGTCTGGTACAGGTTGATGTAGCCACGGGCAAACGCCTGGTTGCTCTGTAGCCGGCGGTTTGTGTACTCCTTGTCTTCAGCCGGCACCTTGGGAAGGGCATCGGCCTGTGACTGGGAGGTGATAACCCTTCCAGCACCAACAAAGGCGTTGCTGGGAATGTTCACTCCCTCCACCTTGGCGCCGTGCCAGATCACGGCTCCATCGCCGATGCGAGCGTCCGTTATAGTCGCGCGATAGCCTATGTAGGCTCGGGAGCCGATCTGGGAGTTACGGACGATGGCGTGGTGAGTGATCGTGGCGTTCTCCCCGATCTCAATACTGTCCTCCAGGGCGCGTATAATGACGTTGTCCTGGACGCTGCTCCCGGTGCCGACCACGATCTGGCGGGTGGAGCGGCACGTAGTATCGAGTTAGCCGCCACGAACACGTCGTCCCCAACATAGATCTCGCCAAACAGCTCTGCGAGGGGGGCGACGAAGCCGGTGCCGTAGACGAAGACGCCTGGTTCCAGGCGGTATCTCCGCTCGGCCTCCTGCTGAAACGTGTCGCCTTGGTAGGACGCCAGCGTCGGTTGAGCCGTGATAAGCGCCAGGAGCAGGCTCATCATCACGCTCGCTACGCGTGCCGCGCGTCGTCCCTGCCAAGTGCCTCTGACTACCAGCCTTTCCGACATTCGGGCCGTCTCCTCTCGTTATACAATCCGTCGAACTTGAGACAAGGGATGAGGGCTGTCCAGGCTATGAGCCGGGCAACCCTCGCGTTTCCGGGATGGGGCGGGGAAGATTTCTCCCCCGCCCTAGTCCTGTGCCTACCGCAGGCCAATGTTGACGTAGTAGATCTGACCGTCGTCCAGCTGGACTCCTATGCGGTAGTAGAAGCCTGCTGTGACGCCCTTCGTGCTCCAGTTGTACTGGTACTGGCTGCCGTTCCAGGTGTAGGTGCTACCACTGGTCGCCGGGTCGCTGTACGCCGTCTCGTCAACGGAGGCGCTGGTAGCGCTGCCCTTGGCAGGCGTGAGCCACTCGGGTGCCTTGTTGGCCTGGATGACCGTGCCGTCCGCGCGCTTGAGCTGGAACTTCGCGGGGATAGTGCTGCCCGCCTTGAAGATGCTCGTGCTCGTGCCCACCTGGTGCGCCGTGTCGTTGATCGGCTGCAGGAACCCGTCCCACTTGTAGGTCACTTTGTAGCTGCCGGTCACGGTTGCGGTGTTGCCCGCGTTATCCGTAGCCGTCGCCGTGTAGGTGAAGGTGCCCACGCCGTTCGCCGTGCCGCCCGTCACAGCCACCTTGCAGCCATCCGCATTGACGCCGGAGAGATCATCCTTCGCCGTGCAGGAGGCCGAGGGTACCGCGCCCAAGGTGTGGATGCCGCCATCCTTGACGCCCTCCACAGTGATCACCGGATTCTCGTTGTCGATCTTGATACCGCCGAACGTCGCGCTGGCCTTGTTGCTGGCCTTGTCGGAGACCTCGCGTGTGACGGATTGGCCCGTGCCGTCGGCACCAGCGCCGTTCGCTGTCACCGTTACCGGGTCGGGGCAGACCGCGATCCCCGATAGCGCGTCGGAGCAATTGAAGCTCACCGTCACCGCCTGCCTCGTCCACGTGCCCTGTGTGTACTCCTTGCCATCGGCCGTCTTGGCGCTGGCAGTGATCTGAGGAGCGGTCCTGTCGAGCTTGACAGTCACCTTATCGGTTCCCTTGTTGCCCGCGATGTCGTACGCCTCGCCGAAGACCTCGACCCCGGCGAACGGCGTCTCGGTGTCCACTACTGAATCCGCGGTTGTCCTGGTCTCGTCCACGCCCGAGCCCGTGTCGGTGGCGTCGAAGTGTACCGTAACGTTCTCGTTGTTCCACCCGTCAGCGTTCGCGGCCGGCGACGTGGTGTGGGTGACCTTCGGTGCGATGTTGTCGTACTGGAGGTTTACCTCACCAGCTGGCTCCTTGTTGTCCGCCTTGTCCACGGCGTAGAAGCTTACGGTCGCCTCGCCTGCGCCGTTCAGTGGGACGCTCAGGCTCACCGTCGCGCCGGACGCCACTTTCTCCAGTTCTTTGTTGACGCTGTAGTGGATCTCCTTGACTCCTGACAGGCCTTCCTGGTCCGCAGCCGTGAGGACCACCGTCGCGGTGTCGCCCGTGCAGTATTCGTTGACCTTCGTGCACTGGGTGTCCGCCGTCGTCTGAGGCGCCGCGCCGTCGATGTAGATCCCGCCGACCGTCTTGCCTGTGGAGGTGCTGTTACCGGCGTTGTCCGTCGCGTTACCGCTGGTCACGCTCTGGTCAGCGCCGTTGCCGCTCACCACCTTATCACTCGGGCAGGAAGCCACGCCGGAGCCGTCGCTGCCGTCGGCAAGCGCGGGATCGATGCACTTGAAGCCCACCGTAACGGCGCCCGTGTACCAACCGGCTGCGTTCGGGGCGGTTGTAGTCGCTCCCTGGATCGAAGGCGCCGTGCGGTCGATGTTGATGCCGCTCACCGAGGCGCTCTCGCTGTTGCCCGCCTTGTCCTTGATGGATACAGGACCAGCACCCAGGTTGCGGCCCTCGCCCGTGATCGTGCTGCTGTCGGGCTGAGTCGCCAGGTCGATGCCCGACAGCCCGTCCTGCCCGGTCCACTTGATCGTCACATCACTGTTGTACCAGCCTACAGCGTTGGCGGGCGTGGTGGCAGCCCCCGAGAGGCTCGGCTTCGTCTTGTCGATGTTGATGTTCTCGACCGTCGTGCTGGCGGTCTTGCCGACGTTGTCCACGGCGGTGCCGCTCACCGCCTGGCCAGCGCGCTCGTTCTCAACAGGGGTCGTCGGGGTACAGTTCTCCACCTCGACGCCGGACTCGGCGTCCTCGCACTCGAAGGAGACGGTGACGGTCTCGTTGTTCCAACCGTGCGCGTTCGCGGCTGGACTACGGCTGCCAGTGATAGTCGGTGGAGCGACATCTACCTTGATCTCAACGTTGTTGGCTTCCTTCGTCTTGTCCTCGACGTTACCCGCGACGTCCTCGCTCCAGAAGGTGATTGTGTGCGTGCCGTTGAGCGTATGCGCGAACGTCCCGTCGTAGCGCTGGCTCTCATCGCCGTCAACGCTGTAGTACGTCCTGGCCACGCCGGACTCGAGATCCTCGGCGGCGAAGGCCACCGTCACGACATCGGCGAACCAACCGGAGTCGAACGCTTGGGGCAGGGAGATCGTTGTGGTCGGCGCGGTGCCATCGATCTTCAGAGTGATCGAGTGGCCCGGAGCGGTCTTCTCCTCAATGTTGCCCGCAACGTCGACGCTCCAGAAGG
>JADDPT010000033.1 GCA_016781735.1 Rubrobacter sp. | reverse complement strand
GCAACGACATAGATTCACGCCAGGTACATAAGCTTCGCGAGCACAATGGCTCTTACGGCAACTCCCCCTCGGCGACCGCTCATGTGCTGGCGCATATTCGAGATAACCAGGCCGAGGCGTACCTTAGCCGCGTGGTCGGCGTGTCCCTCAACGGCGGAGTCCCCACAACCTATCCGATTGATGTCTTCGAGCGGGCGTGGATACTGTACAACTTGGGCGCGGCGAACGCGCGCGTACGTGGTGTGTCCTCTCATCTGCGTTACCTCGCGACCGCGCTGACCCCCGAGGGGGTCGGATGGTCGCTAGGCATTGTGCCGGATAGTGACGACACGGCGATAACACTGATAGCCTTGGCTCATGCCGGCTTCCCAATTGATATGGACGTCTTACTGCGCTTCGAGCACGATCGACATTTCTCTTGCTTTCCGTTCGAGAGGAACACATCGGTGAGCGCCAACGCTCACGTTTTAGAGGCGCTCAAGCTGGGCCAGAGCCAGCGCACAGGTCGTTATACGGAGCAGATCACAAAGATCACCAGCTACCTGCAAGAGCATAAATCGGACGGAGGATACTGGTTGGACAAGTGGCATGCCTCTCCGTACTATGCCACGGCGCAGGTAACGCGCGCAGCGCATGATGTGGCAAAGGACCTCCTGGCCGGCACTCATGCATGGTTGCTGGAGACACAGAAGCCCGACGGATCCTGGGGCTGGTACGTGAGCACGAGCGAGGAAACGGCCTACGCTATGCAGAGCATGCTGCTGCTGTCCCGCTATTCAGATCCATTCACCGCGCAAGCGCTAGACCGAGCAGCGGCTTACCTCACTGCAGGCTTCCACGATACGGATTATCGCGAGTTGTGGATTGGAAAAGGTTTGTACACCCCTTACAACGTCGTCCGCTCCGCCGTCATCTCAGCTTTGCTGCTCTATCGTCAGGAGCGGGGAACACGAGCCTGAGCAGGACAACCATGACGGATCTGCAAGCCTCCCGGAGACGATCGGCGACGAAGTCCCATCGGGTCGACGTGCTTGGTGAGGTCGAAGCCGACCTGACTATGTTGGGTGAGAGGTATCCGGTTTTCAGATCCACCCGTTTTCGGGCGCTCGCCCTGACAATAGAGGCTCACCTCTCCGACGCATGCCGCGAAGATCGCGCGCTTGCCTCGCTGGTCTCGCTGTGGATCGCCGCATTCGACGACCTCGTCGATGAGGAGCAAATCACTGGCACGGATCTCCACGGCCTGACGGATCGATATAAGGCGTCGGCACGCGATTCCCTGGCGAGAGCCGCTGATCCCGGCCAACAACGGCGAAAGCTAAACTCCGCCCAGCTCGAGCCTGCTGAGCAACTGGACCGGGCATTGGAGGAGATAACGCGTGGCGTGGTCAGGCGCCGACCGGGAGAGCCACTCAAGGCATACTGGTTAGCCACCTTTGAGCGCATGGTCGATGGAATCGTCGCACAGCGCGAGCTGGGAACTCAATGGTACGTCGAGACGATGGACGGATCCGAGGTGACGGATTTCATTCTGCCGGTGGATGCAGCAGCGACGTACCAGACGCTTATGGAGACCTTGCTGCACAGCATAGGGGTGCCATTCTACCTGGCCACGTGCTTTATCACTTATCGCGAAGCGACACTCGCCGAGCGACTGCCGGAACTCACTCCCATAGTTGAGGCGTGTGCCAAGGCTGTCAGGCTGGCAAACGACCTCCAGAGCTGGCAGAAGGATTCACGCGAACGGAACGCGAACGTGGTGGTCGCCACCGCTGCCGAGATCGCTCGAAGCCACCCTGGCCTACCTCATGCAGAGTACCAGGAGCGCGCGCTGGCACTTCTCGACGAGCGCCTGAAACTGGAAGTGTCCGGTGTGCTGTCGCTCCTGGCCGCCTCATCAGTGCCCGGCGGCAAGGCGGAGCGTGGGATAGCCAGGCTTGTAGAATTCGTTACCACGTTCTACGCCACCTACGATTACCATACTTATCGGCCGGTCCCACGTCCAAGCGAGCCTCCTGCCAACACACCGTAAGTCGGGTTAGCCCTCACACTCCCGTCCGTTGCTCGCTGTTGGCTGTAGAGCCGAGTATAATGCGTCAATTGGGTGCTGCGCCGACACCGCGACCTGCCCCGCCGGTGCCTGGGTAGGTGGAGAAGCAATGATGGCACGGCACTGGCTCGGAAGCACACCGATGAAAACATTTCTCGCAGGACACGTACGCAGCGATGGTTGGGAGCGGCCCCGACTGTCCCGTAGGAGAGAAACGGACCCTGTGCTCACCGACCGGCGCTCCCCGACTTCCGCTGAGAACCGAGCTCTTGAGAGGCGAATCCACCGGATCCGGTGGATGGGCATCATACTCTGCCTCCTTGTTGCTCCCCTGCTGTCTAGTGGCGACCGCCTGCTCGGCATTTATGTGGCCCTTATCATTGCCGCCACCCTCAACCTGGCTTTCGGCCGGCTCGCCAGCGTCGGTCGAGGAGGCAGGCTACTCGCGGCATACGCCTACGGCATCTTTGATGTGGCTCTCGGGACGGTGATAATAGCTCTGAGCGGTGGAGCCTCCTCCCCCTTCGTGTTGGGCTACTTCCCCGTTGCAGTCCACGCGGCCATCCGGTTCGGGAGGCGGGTCGCCCTGCTCATCAGCGTGGCTGCAGCAGCAGGGTACCTAGCTGCTGCAGCGCTGGGAAGTAGCACACCGCCGCACTACGCGACGGTCCTGCTTACTGTCGGGTTCGTCACCCTTACAGCGGTCTTCGCTGGTCTCCTCTCCGACAGGGCGCACGCGGACGAGCTGGCGCTGGGACGGCAGCTGACCCAGGCTCGTACGCTTAACCAGGCGGGTTCCGCCCTGACCGGCAGTCTCGATTGGTCCGTGGCGGTGCGGCAAGTTGTTGAGCAGGGTCGTGTGCTTGCCGATGCTGACGCCGCCATCCTGGATCTGCGCACGACAAAACCCGGGGATGACGGCGGGGATCAGTTCGCGGCGCGTGAACGTGTCACTGATGCGGCCACGGCTGGCGCCTACTTGGCGAAGGCAGTGCTGAATAGCGATCTCCTGGCGCAACTTCCCACGCCCGATCACGACCTTATTTCCAACATCCAGCTGGGAGAGCGCTCATCGCCCACGGAGACAATGCGTCAACTTCCTCAGGGCGTGATGCTACGTGCGCCCCTGCTGGTAAAGGACCGGTGGGTTGGAGACCTTCTACTTCTAAGAGGCGCACCCTCCCTGCCCTATACAGAGGTCGAGACCGGAGTCGTCCGAGCCTTCGCTAACCAGGCAGCCCTGGCCCTCGAGAACGCATGGCTGTATGCGTGGGCCAGGGAGCAGGCTACGACAGACTCGATAACCGGGCTGCCTAACCACCGTGCGTTGAATGAGCGCCTGGACGGGGAACTCGCACGAGCGCGGCGACAGGGGCGGCCGCTGTGCGTGCTGATGCTCGACATCGATCACTTCAAGGCATACAACGACTCCTTCGGGCACGCGGCCGGCGATCAGGCGCTGCGGGCCGTAGCGGCGACCCTCCACCACTCCCTCAGACGCGGAGACTACTGCGCCCGCTACGCCGGTGAGGAGTTTGTCATTATCCTGCCTGATATGGATGCGGTCGCAGGGAGTGCGCTGGCGGAGCGGGTGCGCGCCGCAGTGGCGGGAATTGCCCGCGACGGCTATCACGAGCTTCCAGGCCCGCTGACGGCCAGCGTCGGCATCGCAGCCTTTCCCGAACACGGACAGGATCGCAATGCGCTCCTGCAGGCGGCGGACCACGCAATGTACCTGGCTAAGCATGTGGGCCGCAACCGGGTCTGTGTCGCCGGTGAGTTCGGAACTGTTCGCGGGTTGGAAGCGCTGGTCTCGCAACTCGCGAGGCAACTGACGCTTCCCGGGTCCAGTTACGCGCCGGAGTTGGCCGCGGACCTGGAGCGCCGCTTCGCGCGGTTAGCAGCGGTTCGCGCTTCATCGCCCCGAGCGCAGGCTGCCAGCGGTCAGCATGGAAGTTCGGGCGACAAGAGCACTGTTCAGGCAGTTACCGCGTTGGCAGCCGCAATTGACGCCAAGGATCGATACACTGAGGGGCACTCCCGGCATGTATCAGCCCTTGCGGTGATGCTCGCAAAGGCATATGGTTGCACTCCCGACGAGATTGACGCCGTGCAGACCGGTGGCCTCTTGCACGATATCGGGAAGATTGCGATTCCCGAGGACATACTGAACAAGGCTGGGCCACTGACCGACGGGGAGTGGGCGTTAATGCGGTCTCATACCGACGTGGGAGCGCGCATCCTCGCCCCAATCAGCGCACTGCGGGATGTCGTGCCCGTGGTCCTCCACCACCACGAGCGCTGGGACGGTCTGGGGTATCCCCGGCGCCTGAGTGGGGAAGATATCCCTCTGGGAGCTCGGATTGTCGCTGTCTGTGATGCTTACGACACGATGGTGTCAGATAGACCCTACCGCGGAGGACTTGGCCGTAGAGAGGCTGTAGCGCGGCTGGAGGCGGCAGCCGGTACGCAGTTTGATCCGTGTCTGGTGCCGCTCTTCGCCCGCTTGCCCCTGCCGGAAGGAAAGGAATTACCAGCAAATACCGATCCTATGGCTGAGCCGATTGATGCCCTCGCAAGGGGTTAGCGCGGGCACGATGGCAACATGTACTCCTGGCTCGATCGGCAGCAACCTGGACGAAGGGCCTGCCTGCCCGGGGCGGCTGATGGACTTATTTTCCAGATCGGGCGGGCATACCGCTATCTCCGGCCATTAATTACTCCGGTGAAACACAGGCTACTTGCCGCAGCAGACGAGGATGCCCCCGGTCGCGGTTAGAGCAATACGGTCGAGTGTGAAGCGTCGAGCAGGGGTAGTGAAAACCCAAACTCAATCACTGGTCATCCTCTTCCATTCTGGAGGCCAAAGGTTCAGTGAGAGAGCTCACCACGATCACCGGAATGGGTTTGGTGGAGTAGGAGCTCTCAGAGGACGCCTCACTATCTGACAGGAAGAGCGCCTTTAGCTGCAACGTCACAACCTGCCCTCGGACCCCTTATACTCTTTCATGCTGCTGGTGGCGTGATAGCTTGGGCAGCCTGGAG
>JADDPT010000004.1 GCA_016781735.1 Rubrobacter sp. | reverse complement strand
CATAATGTTTCCTCCGTTCAGCGTCTACGCTGAGGTCTCGATCCTGGTGTGTCATGATCCGGCACTCCGGCCCTTGCCAAGTGCCTTGCTCACGAGGGTGATGACTTGTATCACGACTACTCTCTCCTTCCGGTTGTTCGATGCCTGTCCGCCGTCTCTCCGGGCACAAAAATAGGGGCCGCGGTGGAGGTTCTCTCCGCCGCGGCCCCTTTCGGTGGCCTTTATGGTGGTGCAGGTCAGCCGGACCTGCCTCCCACACAGAGAGACGGAGGGCGCACTACGCCCACGAACTTCGTGACTACGTCAACGGCGCGTGGGTATGCGCAGGGCGCAATGAGGCCGCCCAAGTTCGGGGCGGTCTGCCTACGGCTGTTTGTCAACATGCGCTTCCTCCTTCTCAAAAGCTAGGGACACTACGGCTGTCTCCGTCCCCGCGTCTCATACTCTACACCAGCTCTCGCACCAATGCAATAGGTCCAAAGCACGAATTTCGGACTATCTTACAAATTAGCTGGACCGACACAGGAGTGGCACGTACCTTTGCCTCATCACTCACCGGTAACCTGCTCAATAGCCTCTCCCGCGTATACCTTCTGCGCCGGCCCGCCAGACTGTGGTTCCACCACGAGCGCGCCGTCCCGAGAAACGTCGAGCGCAGTGCCCGAGAGCAGGCCGTCCGGTGTGCGCACCTGCACTTTCCTGCCGAGCATCCCGAGGTTGCGCCGCCATGCCTCCCACACTGTCTCTCCTTCCCCTTCGTACAGCACCGAGAGCAGCGAGTCGTACGAGCGCAGCGCGTGGGCGAGAATCCCCAATCGGGTGACGGGCGCGGCGGCGTGGTCGGCGATGCACGTAGCACCAGGCGCTACCGCGGGGTCCGGTGCCTGGTGCACATTCACTCCGAAGCCGAGCACGACGCGCGGAACATCACCTGGCGGCAGCTCGGTCTCAGCCAGGATGCCGCACACCTTGCCGCCGCCAAGCAGGATGTCGTTCGGCCATTTGAGCACCGGCACCTCGCGCACGACCGGCGCTATCGCGTCGCGGATTGCCAGCGCACACGCAGCCGTCAGCAGGTACAGGTCGCCGAGCGGCAGAGGCGGGCGCAGGAGGATGGAGCAGTGTATCGAGCTGCCGGGCGGCGCGACCCACGACCGGCCCTGTCTGCCGCGGCCGGCGCTCTGATACTCGGCGATCACCACGAGGCCCTCGGGCTCGTCGCGTGCTTCCTCCCGGAGGTACGTGTTCGTCGAGCCTATCGTAGGAAACACCCGATACTCGCGTAGGACCTGGGTGGCACCCACACGGCGCTCAATCAGGGCGGGTGAGAGCAAGTCGCTCTGTGAGGTGTCCATCGCGACAGCAGCATACGAGTTTCGCCTCAGCCGAGGCAAGTCACTCGAGTCGCGGATTTGCGGCGACTACTGTCCGCTGCCGTTGTAGATCAGCTCGCGGATAGTGAGGACGTCCTGCCGGAGCTGCGAGTCCGACTCGATGTGGCGCTCCATCTTCGAGCAGCCGTGCATCACCGTTGTGTGGTCTCGCCCGCCCAGGCTGTAGCCTATGTCGGCGAGCGAATGGTCAGTGTCCTCGCGCATGATGTACATCGCAACCTGCCGGGGTACGACTATCTCTCGCGAGCGCGTCTTGCCCGTAAGCTGCTTCTGCTCCAGCCCGTAGTACGTTGCTACCGTATCGATCACTCGGGCAGGCGTTATCTGCTGCTTGCGGCGTGTTGCCGCCACGTCGTTGAGCGCCTCACCCGCGCTCGCGAGGGTGATGGGCGTACCGTTGAGCCTGGCGAGCGCGACCACGTTGTTCAGCGCACCCTCCAGTTCACGGATGTTACTCTGCACCTTGCGAGCGATGAAATCCAGCACGTCGTCCGGAAGGTCCACCCGCAGTGTCATGCCCTTAGCCCTCAGGATCGCCATGCGCGTCTCCAGGTCCGGTAGTTTCACCTCCGTGGTGAGCCCGCCGCCGAACCGCGACCGCAACCTGTCGTCGAGCGTCAGGATAGTGTTCGGCGGGCGGTCGCTCGTCATGATGATCTGCTTGTTCGCGCCGTGGAGATGATTAAAGGTGTGGAAGAACTCCTCCTGCGTGCTCTCCTTGCCCGCTATGAACTGTATGTCGTCTATGAGCAGGATGTCTATCGTGCGGTAGCGAGAGCGAAACTCCTCCGTCCGGTGCTCCCGGATGGAGTTGATCAGGTCGTTCGTGAACTGCTCGCTCGAAACGTACAGTATCTTCAGGTCACGCTGTGTGAGCGCGTGGTTGCCGGTCGCCTGAATAAGGTGCGTCTTGCCCAGCCCTACGCCGCCGTACAGGAAAATCGGGTTGTATGCCTCTCCAGGATGCTCGGCTACCGCCATGCACGCGGCGTGGGCAACGCGGTTGCTGCTGCCCACAATGTAGTTGTCGAAGGTGTATCGCGGGTTCAGGGGGGTGCCGGAGGTACCGTACTCTCGCTGCGCGTGTGGCGGGTGAGTGGGTGCAGCGACAGGTCCCGTGGCCGCTGCCTCGTGCTCGACAGTGATCGGCTGCTCGGTACGCTTGCGGGTGCCGTTGACCGATACCTCCACGGCCATCTGCCGCCCCAGTAGGTTCGATAGCGAGCGGCGTATCTCGGGCTCGTACTTCTTCTCGATCGTTACCTGTGCGAAGCTTGTGGGCACGCCGACAACCGCCAGACCATCGTCAAGCGAGAGCAGGGAGGTGTTCTTCAGCCAGGTCTCGTACTGTGGCCGCGAGAGTCGTACCTGCAACTCTCCCAGCACCGCCTGCCACACCTGCTTAGGGTTCATACACGCACACTCCTGCCAACCCCACACACTATTGAGCGAGGGTAGCAGCGGGCGCGTACCGTTACAACGGAGGGTGCCTCCGCCGGACCGGATTGTTCACGGGCTCTTTACAGCACAACTCGCTGCGATCGAGCACACTTCTCAAGACGCAGACACGGCGTGCGCGTGGTCGAGCCCGTTACTACTGGCGGTCCGCTCCTCTTCGCCGCGCGACGACGTAGCCGCTCGCTCCGGTTCCTGGACCCGTGAAGCGGGCAGGTGGCTGTTCCTTCGCTGCGGGATTCTTCCCGTTGAACACGGAGTATAAGAACCAGAGCGACGGTAGCAGGATCGCGAACCCGAAGGGAACGCTGAACAACATGAACCTCAGCATCCCTGGGCTGGCCGCAGCGTCGCGAACCGTTACATCGGGATAGATGATATACGGCCTTTGAGCGAGAGCCCATCCGAGGATAATCATTATCACCTCGGCAGCCACGGCAACCCTGGCGAGTTTGAAGTGCCGGGTCCAGAGGAACCATATAGATGCTACGCCGAGTACCATGCCTGCAAGGATCACCGGTATGACGTGAAGCTGAGTCAAACCCCTCCACAGGTCGGGCGCCTGGATTATCACGACCGGGAAGGCGAGCGTCGCGACGACAGGCACGGCCACGGCACATAGTAGCGCCCGCCTACGAAAGTCCTCTCTGAGTTCGCCCTCAGTGGCAACACAGAGGTACACCGCGGCAAGGTATGTAGTCTGCAGCAATGCCAGCGCCCCAACGGTCCATGCCAGCGGTCCCGTCCATGACGACCAGTAGCCGGAGAGCACCTCGCTGCCCCTGACGCGGATGGTGCCCTCGGAGACGGCGCCTATACACATACCAAGGACGAAGGGTGTGAAAACACTCGCCGCGCCGAACACCGGGCCCCATGCGGATCGGAAGCCCGCAGCCTGCGCGCCGTGCGCCCTGAAGACGAATGATGCTCCACGCAGCAATATACCGATGAGCACAAAGTGCAGCGGCACGAAGAGCGCGATGCTGAGTGCTGCCCATGCCGAGGGGAAGCAGGAGAAGAGGATCACGACCAGGAAGATCATCCAGACGTGGTTCGCCTCCCATATCGGCCCGATGGCGTGGGCGATGGTTTCTCGCTGCTCGTTCTTACGCGGCCCGCGTGCCAGCAGGTCCCAGGCGCCCGCGCCGAAGTCCGCGCCGGCGAGCAGCGAGTAAGCGATGATCGCGGCTACGCCGAGTCCGGCGAGTATCTCCTCAAGCGGGAGCAACTTGGGTCCCTCCAGTGTCCTCTGACTGCTTCTCGACCTCGCCCTTCGTGTACGGCGTTCCGGTCCGCATCCTCAAAAGTATTCCTATGAGCGTGACGGTAAGCAGGATGTACAGCGCGGTGAACCCTATTAGCGTCTCCACCACGTTCGGGGCCGGAGTGACTGCGTCCTCCGTGCGCATGATGCCGTAGATCACCCATGGCTGGCGTCCGACCTCCGTGACGAACCAGCCCGCCTCGAGCGCCGTGAATCCCATGAACCCGGACGCCACGAGCGCGAGCAACAGCAGGCGGTTGTCCAGCATCTTCCAGCGTCGAGAAGCCCAGTACCACATCGAGATGCCTATCAGCGTGAAGCCGAGGCCGACCATCAGTTGGAATGCGTTCCGGACGACGTAGATGTTCGGCCAATCCTCCACTGGGAAGTCATTCAGCCCCTTCACCTCGTAATTCGGGTCGCCGTTGGAAGCCATGATGGAGAGCAGCTTCGGGAGCGTGATTGCGTACTTCAGCTCCCTGTTCTCCACGTCCGGCCAGCCGCCGATGCTCAGGCCCGCTCCCCTCTCCGTCTCGAAGTGCGCCTCCATCGCCGCGAGCTTGGTGGGCTGGTACTTCGTGGTGAAACCGGCGTTCAGGTGACCTGCCGCGGGCTGTATCAAAGCCGTGATCGCGCCCACAGTCATCGCCAGTTTCAGCGCGCCCATGTGATATTCGTCCCGCCTCCCCCGCAGCATGCCCGAGGCGTACACCGCCGCCACCGCGAACGAGGTTGCTATGTAGGTAGCAATCGTCGAGTGCATCGCGAACACGAACCAACCGGGGTTGAAGAGAGCGGCTATTGGATCTACGTTGGTTGGCATCCCATCCGGCCCCAGGTCAAAGCCGGTGGGGTGCTGCATCCAGGAGTTGGCAGACAGCACCAGGATGCCGGACATCGCCCCACTGATTGCCACCACTAGCCCACACAGCCAGTGGGCTTTGGGGCTCAGCCGGTCCCACCCGTATAGATAGAGTCCTAGAAAGATAGCTTCTATGAAGAAGGCGTAGCCTTCCAGCGCGAAGGCCGCGCCCATTATGCCCCCAGCGAACGCCATGAACTTCGGCCAGAGCAGACCAAGCTCGAAGGAGAGGGCGGTGCCGCTCACCGCTCCGATCGCGAACAGGAGACCCGTGACCTTCGCCCACTTCTTTGCCATCAGGAGGTAGACCTCCTTGCCTGTGCGCAGCCAGATCCCCTCGGCCATCAACATCAGCAGGGGCATGCCGATGCCTATCGCAGCAAAGATCATGTGGAAAGCGAGCGAGATCTCCATCTGGACCCGCGCGGCCAGTAAGTTGCTCAACGAGTCTCACCTCCGTCTCAGCGCAGCTGATTACCACCGAGGTATACGAAGCCGGGGATACTCTGCCTTGCAAGCAGACGCCCCTAAGGCGCATATAATAACACGGCTGTGGCTATGACAGAGAGACCCATCCGAGGATCGTGCGGGCGTACTTAGTGAGGTCAGGCAGTCCGGACGCTTCTGCCGGAGGTAGAAAGCGACAGTCGTCGATCTCGTCAGGATGGGGCTGGATGGGACCGTCGTGACGGCAGATGAAAATGGCTGCAAGCTCCGTCTCCCGTGCCTCCCGGACGAGTACGGTCCCGGCGAACTTCAAACTGGCTTGGATGCCTAGTTCTTCCTCCAACTCTCGCCTGGCCGCCTCGTCCCATGTTTCACCCGCACACACGTGCCCCGTCGCCGACAGGTCCCAAAGGCCGGGATAAAGATCCTTCGTGTGTGAGCGCTTCTGCAGCAGGATGCGATGTGCGTTGTTCAGGATCAGCACGCACACGGAGCGGTGGATAAGCGAGGGATCGGAGTGGCACTCCGCTCTCGTGGCAGTGCGGAGGAACCGCCCGGTGTCGTCCACCACCTCCAGCAGTTCATCGTTCACTTGCATCTTGTCGGCTCCTGCTTCGTTCTGGTCTAGCGAGTTGTTAGCCCGGCCCTGGAAGAGCCGAGCGAGAATCCTCCCAGTCAGATGCCTGTGTACGAGTATTCTGGTGGATCATGTAACCACCGAACCGCGTGGTGCATTATGAGTGTAGTAGGCCTGGCACGACAGGTGCATGTAGGGTCAACAGACGAGCACGGCCCGCTCACGGTCGTGCTGCGTCTCTGGAAAGAGGTAAGCCTTGGACAACGTGTTTGAGGGGCTGCGAGCATTGCTCGTGGTCCCTTTTGTGTCCCTGGCAGCCTCACTAGAAAGGACAACGACAGTGTCACGCAACAAGCAGCCTGTGGAGTGCCTGGACGCCCTTTGCGCCTACGAGGAATGCCGGTTCTGTGTGCACCGCGTCAACGCCTGCAAGACTCCAGACAAGGTCGGACAGTGCAACCTGGAGTTGGAAGATAGGGCGACCGTCCCTATGTGCAGGGGAGACCTCTTCTTTCGGCTCGCACCCGACCACGCGGCACGGTACAGGCACTGGATCCTAAGTGGCTCTCCGCGAGCCAAGCTATCGCAGCCTGCTGTGGGGGAGATCCCTGCGTAGCGTCTAATAGCGCATGCTACACTCTGTCTCACGGGAACGGGCTCACCTGCGGCCGAGTATAAGGTGCGCACGGGTGCTCCGATAACATTGCCCTACGTCGTCGAGCCGAGTGCTGTTGCCTTGAGCACTTCCTGGTGTTGTAGGGGGATCTGTAGCCAGGAGGCTTTCTATGCCAAGCGATATCTTGTTTCCGGAAGACTTTGTCTGGGGTGCGGCGACCGCCGCTTATCAGATCGAGGGTGGACACGAAGAGGGCGGTCGTGGCCCCTCGATCTGGGATACCTTCTCCCATACGCCGGGCAAGATCAATAACGGTGATACAGGGGACGTAGCATGCGACCACTATCACCGCTGGCGGGACGATATTGCCCTGATGGGCGAGTTGGGCCTCCAGGCGTACCGATTCTCCATCGCCTGGCCGCGGATCTTTCCCACCGGCTCGGGCAGGCCGAACACTGAGGGACTCGACTACTACAAGCGACTGGTCGAATCACTTCTCGCCGCCGGGATCGAGCCATTCGTAACGCTCTATCACTGGGACCTGCCTCAGGCGCTGCAGGACCGGGGTGGTTGGGCGAACCGTGACACGGTGAGCCGCTGTGGTGAGTACGCCCACACGCTCGCCCGTGCTCTCGGTGACGGCGTGCACAACTGGATTACCCACAACGAGCCGTGGGTGGTCGCGTTTCTGGGCAACCTTACGGGAGAGCACGCGCCCGGCGGCCGTGACCTGGCGACGGCGCTTCAGGTCTCGCACCACCTGCTTCTCTCCCACGGTGAGGCCACCGAGGCACTGCGGGCCGAGGCGCGCGAGGGCGATCGCGTCGGCATCACGCTCAACCTCCAGCCCGTCGAGCCCGCCTCCGACTCCGCGGCTGACCGCGACGCTGCCCGGCTCTACGACGGATACCTGAACCGCTGGTTCCTCGACCCGCTCTTTCGGGGATCGTACCCGCAGGACATGCTGGAGTGGTATGGCGAGCACGCGCCGGACATACGGTCGGGAGACCTGGAAAGAATCACCGTGCCGCTCGACTTCCTGGGCGTGAACTACTATACCCGCGCCATCGTTCGCCACGCCTCGACCTCTGTGCCCGTCCAGGCAGCGGAGGTGAAGCCCGATGGCAGGAAGTACACCGAGATGGGCTGGGAGGTATACCCCCGCGGGCTGTACGACCTGCTCGGTCGCGTTCACGCGGAGTACTCTACGTCTGCCCTCTACATCACCGAGAACGGAGCCGCCTTTCCTGACACGCTGCACGAGGGGAAGGTGGAGGACCCTCAGAGGCGGAGCTACATCCACGAGCACCTGTTGGAGGCGTACAGGGCGATTGAGGACGGCGTGCCACTGAAGGGATACTTCGTCTGGTCCCTGCTCGACAACTTCGAGTGGGCACACGGCTACTCGAAGCGCTTCGGCCTGGTGTACGTGGACTACCCAACGCAGACACGTATCATCAAGGCGAGCGGGCGATGGTACGCGAGCGTCACGCGTGAGAACGCCGTGCCCGCTTAGCCCCATTGCCGCGCGGAACTCATCGGATCCGCTCCACGCAAGGTTGGCCGAGGTTGGCCTTGACACTTCGGACCTCACAGGTCGGGCCGAAAGCGGAAAACGCCGCGGAGCAGGTCTTTGGGAGATCCAACTGCCTGAAGGATCGAGCGGCCCATTACCTGGCCGGATAACTACCGTAGACGAGCAATCCGCCACAAACTACTTCCTGGCCTTCGTGCATTCGGATTATTTCCTATATACTCCGAAGCTGGCCGGCGAGAATGATCGTAAGCTGACTTGGAACCGAAGGTGCTGGTGACAGATCAGGGGCGAGTAATGCCGTGGACCGAGCCCGGCTGGCTTGAGCGGGCCAGCGCCTGGATGCATGCCGAGCTAGAGCACCACGGCATCAAAGCGACAGGCCGCATCGAGCTTGCGCACTCGCGACTGTGGTCGACCGTGCTCAGGATGCCGACCACCGAGGGCTATCTCTACTTGAAGGCGGCCTCACCCCTGGCCGCGCACGAACCGGCGCTGCTGCAGACGCTTTCACACTTGCGCCCCGATTGCATCCCGGAGCTACTCTCAGTTGACGTAGAGCAAGGCTGGGTTCTGATGCGCGACGCGGGCCGAAGCCTCCGCGAGCTTATCCGCTCGACGGGGCATATCCGCCCGTGGCTCTCGGTGCTGCCGCTCTACGCCGAGCTACAGATCGAGATGGCGGATCACCTCCCGGAACTCCTCGCGCTCCGGGTCCCCGATCGACGACTGTCGGTCCTGCCGAGTCTGTACGATCAACTGCTGGGTGATGTGGCTCTTCTCCGCATTGATCGAACCCCGGGGCTGACGCACGCTCAGCACCAGCGCCTGCTCGACCTCGCACCGCGGGTGGTCGAGCTGTGCGAGCGATTAGCCGGCCACCACATCCCGGAGGGGCTGAACCATGGCGATCTTCATGTCGGCAACGTATTCATACATGACGGACGCTTCGTCTTCGCTGACTGGGGGGACAGATCCGTCTCGCATCCATTCTATTCGCTTCGCACAGTGCTTGTGAGGGCTGAGATCAGCCTCGGTTTGGAGGAGAATGCTCCTGAGCTTCAACTGCTGTCCGATGCGTACCTTGAGCCGTGGACACTCTACGAACCGCGCCAGTCTCTGATCGAGGCTCTTGGCCTGGCACGTAGGCTGGCAAGCATTGGCGGCGCGCTTGTCTGGAGCCGCCTCGTGTCGCGTTTTGGTGAACCGCTGAGAGAGGAGTATGCAGAGCGAGTGCCGGCTCTGCTGCATGAGTTCCTCGACGCTGAGACGGCAGCTCCGGCATAGCGCAGGTGTCCCAACTTGACAGTGGGGACGTACAGGCCAGGACCGATACTGGGTCGATTAGGCGATTGCGAAGAGGAGGAACCCCAGTGCCAGAAACACGTATGAGAGCACCCAGGGCCATCGCAGAGGAGGCAGCCCGATATCTCCCCAGGGCATTCACGTAGGGTCTTTCCGGTTCGCCTCGGACCTGGCAACGGTGGCTATCACACCACCGGCGAATAACAGCATCATGGCTGTGACGAGCGTTAGTGCTTGTAAGAGACTCGGTTCTTCCCGTACCGCTGTCCTCCTCCGCGCTCCAGACGGACGCCTTGCTCGCACCCTCCACCGTCCCCGAGACCCTAGAAGTTCAACCGGCGTATAATATTCTGCGGGCTGCGCATTTGGCAGGACGCGCGAGGTTGGTCCGTGGGATGAGGGATGTCTCGCCCCCGGCACCTGAACAGTTGAGAGTGACGCCGGCTCACCGACCGGCCGATAAGGGCACAGAATAGGAGTGTTCGAGATGAGACCACCCCAGATCGTTCCCCCGCGTCCTCAGATGAACTGGGGGAGAAGCGGCTGCTTCGTCGTGCTGGCTGTTGGGCTTGGCCTGGTCGGCCTGGTATTTGCCCTGAGCAGCTGGCGCACGGTGGACTCCGGCACCGTCGGCGTCACGCGCAGCTTCGGCAAGATCACCGGCACCCGTCAGGCTGGAGGCTTCTTCGTACAGCCTATAGGCTTCTCGATGGTTAGCTACGACCTGCGTGTCGTGAGCCAGATCGAGAAGCAGGAGGCGGCGCTGAGGAACCAGCAAACCCTATTCGTGAACCGCGCTGCGTATCAGTACAACCTCACGCCGGACGCAGCACGGGTCCTGCTCGAGAGGATAGGCAGGCAGGAGACGTTCGAAAATATCGTGGTCATCCCCAAGCTTCAGAACGCGATCAAGGCCGTGACCCCAAACTACCAAGCCGCCGAGGTGTTCTCGAAGCGCTCCGAGATGGAGCGGCAGATGGAGGCGACGCTTGCGGAGGACCTCGCGGTATACGGCGTGGACAAGGAGAGCGTGGACATAACGCTCGCGGACATAGCATTCAGCGAGGAGTATCAGCAGTCCATCAACGCGAAGGCGAAGGCGGAGCAGGACAAGCTGGTCGAGGAGGCGAACCTGGATAAGCAGCTCACGCAGAGCGAGCGCGAGATCTTGCAGTCGCGGACGAACGCCGAGAAGGCAAAGCAGGAAGCGATAGGCGAGGCAAACGCGGCGCGCGAGCGTGCGAAGGGAGAGGCGGATGCTACGCGGTTCCGCGCAGAGGCGGAGGCGCGGGCCAACAACGAGATCCGTGAGTCGCTCACCCCGGAGTTGATCAACTACCGATACGCTCAGAACTGGAACGGTCAGCTACCTTCGACGGTGCTTGGCCAGAGCGGCGCCACGCCGCTGGTTGGTTTGCCTGTGACCTCGACCACACCATCGCCGGACGGTTCGGGCCAGACCAAGAAGCCATAGCGAGGTGCCGGTATGAGGTTCCAAGTGATCGCCATTCTGGTCGGGTTGGGGGTCGGCGGCCTGTTCTGGCTTGTTTGGGATTACATTGGTCACCTTAGGCGGCAGATCGGCGCGCTGCAGTACCAGGTGCGCGAGCTGCAGGCACACAATGACGAGTTGGTGCTTGCGCTGGAAGACCGCGCGGACGCCGCTCGTATCGACGAAGCCATCCGCAAAGGCAGGATAAACAAGTAGGAGGGGAGAGCACTGCTCTCCCCTCCCGGTTTCCGGACTGGGTCTGCTAGATAGGATCTCCTGGCTAGATTCTCGCCGATCCCCTGTTGGAGGCAGCGTAACCAGCGTAGATGCCCCACGCGCCGAGCGCGAGGTGGACGATGTTGTCGAGGACGTTCAGGCCACTCGGTAGCAGGCCGAAGACTCTCGGGAGGACGAAGCCCAGTATGCCCAGTATTAGGTAGATCGGGCCGAAGACGCGTGCGTACTGAATTGCAGGTCCATCCGACCGCGTCCCGAAGCCCGCGTACAACGCGACTGCTCCAGCGAGTATGTGGATTACGTCTTCGGCGATGTCGCTGTTGAGTCCCAACAACCTGCGCGCCGCGAACAGACCGACGATGCCAAGGATGACGAGTACCACACCTGTCACCTGCGCGTAGAGTTTTGCCATATGTCTTCCTCCTATGAGTATTGCGGCGGCACAATGATTCCGCCCTGTGCTTATGAAAGCAAGGAGCATGCCCGGTTGCAACCGCATTTCCCGGCTAGCTGCTGGGCCGCATACCCTCTCGCTTAGACCTGCCGGTCTACTCGTATTACGTACGAGGGGGCGGGGTGGATTGCTGACACCTTGAAAAGGGCTAATCGTACGCAGCCAGCACCTCGCGGAATACCGGGTGGTAGGGGGCGAACCGCCTCGCCATCTCCAGGTTCTCGCGTGCGAGTGCCCTGTTGCCCATGCCGTCGTAAGCCCTGGCACGCTCGTAGTACAGCTCCGCGTTGCCGCTCGTGTGGCTTATCGCGTTCGTCGCCAGTCGAACTGCCTCTTCGTAACGCCCGACCTCGATGTGTAGCCCGATCGGCCACGCGGTGTACCACAGCGCCTTCTCCGGCAGACCGAGCGCGTTTGCTTTCTCCCACGCGGCGAGTGACTCGGGGTACTGCTCCCGGTAGTACAGTGTCGCACCTAGTTGTAGCCACGCCCAGGGATCGTTGGGCGTCTCCTTCACTGCCTGTCGGGTGCGCTCCAACCTCGTATCACGCTGGACCTCATCGTCCTCTGAGTAGCGCCGGATGATCGTCTGAACGACCGCCTCCTTCGCCTTCGGGTAGAGCATTGCGTATGCCTCTCCCTGCACCGCCCACATGCGCTCGAAGAAACCGTACGACCAGACCAGGTTGGGGCCGAGGTACGAGTCGTTGATCGTAACAGTGCCCGCGTTCCGGTTGTAGCCGCGCACGACCCGGAAGTGGTTGATGTCCGAGTTCTCCTGCAATGGCTGCAGCACTGTTACCGGGATGCCGTTAGCAACAAGCGCCTCGAGCATCCGTATGTTCCCGCCCCTGCCTATCGTGCTCCCGTAGCCGTACTCGATCTCCGCGAAGCTCACCATCTCGATCGCGGAGACCGCCACGTCCTGCGGGTGGGGCTTGAGTTTGCTTGCTGTATACGCCTGACTCAGATTCGTGCCGAAGTAGCTGAGCATCATGTTCGTGGTGACCGGACCACAGTTGTTTAGCTGCTGGTACTCGTGCGAGATGCCTTCGAGATAGTAGGACTGTGGTGGCGCAGTGAACGGCACGTCAGGTAGCACCTCGGGCTCCGACCGCCCGTTTGGCCTCCTGTCAACGAGCCGACCGCTTACAGGCGTTTCTGGTGTGGAGCGCGGCGTCGCCGTTGCCTTTGGGGCAGGTGTGGCTTGCTTCTTTGGCGCGGCCGTAGCGGCTGCTTGTCGTGAGCCCATGCTGGCCATTGCAGCGCCTCGTACCGCGGCCGCTCCTATCTGCGGCGACGGCTGCCTGGCTCCGTTGGCCGAACGGCCGGCGAGCAAAGAGCCGAGCAGTAGAACTAGCAACGCCCCGCGAAGTAGCCTGTGGACTGTTACTTCCATATTACTTTTATACATCTTGCTTCAAGCAACTTCCACTACATGCCCTGCATCACTCGAGGTATCACGAGCGCGAGCGCAGCCATCTCTACCAGCGCCAGAGCGACTGCTGCCCCGCCTGGCTGCATAATCTGCCGGACCGTGTCGAAGGTGTTGTCCCAGCCACGCAGCACGACGATCACGAGCAGGTTTATCGCCCCGAATAGGACGAGCGAGGCGAGCGTGGTAAGCAGCGCTAGTGGGAGAGCGAAAAGCGCAACCCGGAGCGCCACGATAACCCACAGCGCGGCCTGCAGACCGAGCAGGGCCAAGAGTGCTCGTATGGATGGGAGTATCGGCTCCTCCGGTGCGCTGCACCACAGCACCGAGCTCACCACGGGCAGAAGGTAGGCCGCGACCGCAGTGCCGGCTCCGAGGCCCGTCGCCAGCCGAAGCAGGTTATGGGGCGAGTACGCCGGCTGGTACCCCATGTCGGCGACTAGTGAGTTGAGCCCGTCAGCTGCCATTACGCCCACGAGCAGTGCGAGCACCGCCGCCACTCTGAACGGCGGAAAGCGGCATGCTCGGCCCTTGCCCGACCCCCACGCCCAGAACCATGTGAGGAGGGCGCCGACATAGATGCCGGTGTTGCGCGCGCAGATAATGCTCTGGTGACCGCCGAGGAAGAGGTGGTGCGTGCTGTCGGAATGGTAGTCCACGCCCGAGTGCAGGGCCCTCAGGAAGCCGATCACAGGTCCCGCGGCCGCGCTTAGCGCCAGGAGAAGCAAGGCGAGCGCCAACAGCCCCACGACGATCGCCGGTGAGCGGCTGCCTGCCCTGTCCTGAAATGTAGGTGCTGTGTTCACGTCAATCTCACCACACGCGGAGTCACCCAGTCGGCGCGGCCTCCTCGAGCATCCTCTTCGCCTGTTCCCACTCGTCAGGGGTGTTCATGTTGTAGAACGAGCGTAGGCCAGGGTCGAATCGCTCCAGCACGCCTCGCTCGAGGTACTGGACGCGCGCCTTCTCGAACCAGCCTATGATCTTGTAACGCTCCGCCCGCAGCCTTTCTTCCATCCATGGCAGGCAGCGCGTGGAGTAGATGGCGTGCATTGGCTCCGGTTCCTCAATGCGCGGGATCAGCACGTCGTAGTGGCGCGGGAGCCCCGCCATGTACCGCAAGAGTCCTACGTTGAGGAACGGCATGTCGCATGCAACGGCGAGGACGTATGTGTGTGATGCCGCCGCAAGTCCTGAGTAGATCCCTCCGAGGGAGCCGGCCCCAGGATAGGCATCGGGCACCTGCGGCAGACCGAGAAACGCGTATGGCTCTGGATCGGAGCCGACGAGCAGCACCTCATCGGCGACCTCGCGAAGCCGCTCGACCGCCAGCGAGACGACGGGAGGCGTGTCGGGCGACAGACTCATCAGCGCCTTGTTCCGTCCCATTCGGCTCGACCGACCGCCCGTCAGGATCAGCGCGGAGAGCGGAGGAGTGCTCACGCGAGCAGCCCTTCGGCGGCCCGGCGAAGCTCCTCGGCCGTGGGGCCAGACGCTCCAGCCTCATCGAGCGCGGCGAAGGCACGGGATGCGTATCCTCGGATGCGCTCTCTGCCCTCCTCGTGGATGCCAAGCCTGGTCATCAAGTCGCGCACCCAAAATGCATCCTCCTCCGAGACCGGTCCGGCACGGTATATCCGGTGGAGGTTGTCGGCTTCAGAGCCCACTGCCTTCTCGAACGCTCGCACGACCGGATAGCTCTTCTTGCGCTTGTACACGTCCTCTAGAGGACGCTTGCCCGTACTCGCCTCTTCGTGCCACACACCGGCAAGATCGTCGCGTATCTGGTAGCCGGTGCCGAGCGAGTCGCCGAACCGTCTGTAAAGCTCCAGCGTGGTGGGCCCCGCGCCCGCTGCAAGCGCACCCAGGTAGCACGACAAGCCCATCAGCGCCCCGGTCTTACGACCAACCATTCCCAGGTACTCCACGGAGGAGATGCCATCGCCATCCTGGTCCTCCCAGGAGATGTCCAGGTGCTGCCCCTCGCAGACGAGGAGTGCCGCCTTATCGAACTGTTCGAGCGCTTGGAGCACGAGCCGTGGTTCTACCCCCACGTCGGCCAGCCGGGCGAGCGCGAGGTGTGACGTCACGAAGATGCCGTCGCCGGCGTTGATTGCAAGCGGCACGCCGATCAGCTTCCACATCGATGAGCGGTGGCGGCGCTGGCTGCTGCCGTCCTGTATGTCGTCGTGGACGAGCGTGAAGTTGTGCAGCAGCTCGAGAGCAGCCGCGGCGGGCACGGCTCGGGAGGGGTCGCCTCCGGCGGTGATGCACGACAGCAGGCAGAGCTGCGGGCGGAGCATCTTCCCACTCTGCCCCTCGACCGGCTGAAGCGACTCGTCGGCCCAGCCGAATGCGTAGTGCATGGAGGCGTAGAAGTCGGCAGGGTAGCCTCCTTCGGGCGAGAGTGCGCGCCGCATCTCGTCCTGTACCGACTGCAAGAGTCCGCGAAGGTCCGTCCTTTGTGCCTGCATACGCGTCCTCACCTCCCTTTTGATAATAACAAACCTCGTACTGAGGGTAGACGCGTCGTGACGCTCGTGCCCGCGCTGCAGGCACACGCGCCGCCGTGGCTGGCGGGTGGAGGTCACCTCGTTGGGGCGGCTGACCACGGCTGGAGGAAGTTGAGCACGATGGCGGCGAACTGCTCCGGCTGCTCACTAATAAGGCTGTGCCCCCCGCCCGTCACGGTCGCGAGTTCCGCGCCCATCAGCTCGGCGGTGCGAGCCGCGCCCGCGGCGGAGATGAGGTCGCTCAACTCGCCGCGCAGCAGCAGAGTCGGGCATCTGACCTTCCCTGCGAGCGGCCCCATCGGCACCTCTTTGGAGAGGTCGAAAATCCTTAGCACTGCTCGCTGGTCGTACTTCCAGCCGTAGTAGCCGTCCGGCAGCAGGCGTAGCGCGTGCTCCACGCGCCTCTCCACCTCGTCCGCTGGGTACCGCGGGCGCATGCGCGCTATGTGCTTCCTGGCGTCATCCCGTGTGGGAAACTTCTCGGGGGCGCCACTGAGCGCCCCGCGGATGCGGTCCCTGCCCTCCTGCTCGACGTCCACTCCGATATCAACCACTACCAACCGACCCACCCGCTCCGGGTGCTCGGCGGCCAGTTGTGCCGCAATCCGGCCGCCCATCGAGTGGCCGATGACCGCGACCTTCTCCAGGCCGAACGCATAGAGGACGGCCAGCACATCCGCAAGCATTGTGCGTGGGTCGTAGCCATCGGGCGGCGCGGAGGAGTCACCGTGCCCGCGGGCGTCCATCGCCACCAGGTGGTACGTGCCCGCAGCATCCTGTGCGAACCGCTCCCACATCCAGGCGTTGGACGATAACCCGTGCAGCAGGAGCACCGGCGGGGACGCCGGATCTCCCCACGACAGCACGTTGATCTGGGCGTCTCCCGATTGAACGTTGGTCTGTTGCGGCGCCGTAGAGGACTGCGAACTCACCTCAGGGAGCGCCCGCGCAGGCCCGACGGATAGTTATCCACAGCATCAGTATCTCCCGCTTATGCCTTGCCGTAGCCTCCGGGTGAGGTGGGACTCGCACATCTGCTCTGTTGAGGTCGGGCACCTTGTAGAACCGATTGGCATCTCCCAGTGGCGTCTTGTGCCCCGCTCTCAGGACGGGGGCTTTGGTGCGTGGTCTGGTAAGCAAGCAGTGCGCCCCGCAAAACTCTACGTAACGGAGGTCTGTGCCCGTTGCCACCAAATGATGTGCTGCTTATGACACGCTTCCCTGGGTCTATCGTAGCCCGGCCTCTCTGGCGCGTATGATCGCCTCCGCGCGATCAGCTACCTGAAGCTTGCCGAAGATGTTGGAGACGTAGTTGCCTACCGTCTTCGGGCTCAAAGCCAGCTTCTTCGCGATGGCGCCGTTCGATGCCCCCTGCGCTATCAGGTGCAGCACCTCGCGCTCGCGATCGGTGAGGTTGGGGAATTCCTGCGGCGGCGCGGCGGGGCGTGGAGCCGCGAAGTAGGAGACCACTCTGCTGGCCACGGACGGGCTGAAGATTGCCTCTCCCCGGCCCACCGCCCGTATCGCCTGCACCAACTCTTCCTCGTCGGTATCCTTGAGGACGTAGCCCCTCGCCCCTGCCCTCAAGGCGGTAAAAACAGACTCTTCGTCCTCGAACAGCGTCACGATGAGCACACGGATGTTCGGGCTGGTCCGTACGATCTCTCGCGTCGCTTCGATGCCGCTGCCGCCGGGCATCTGTAGGTCCATGAGCACCACATCGGGCTGCAGGGCGACCGCCCGTTCAGCAGCCTCTCGCCCACTTGCCGCCTCCCCTACCACCTCGATCCGTGGCACGCCGGCCAGCACGCTCCGGAGTCCCTTTCGAACGAGAGGGTGGTCGTCGGCGATCAGGACGCGCAGGTTATCCAT
>JADDPT010000080.1 GCA_016781735.1 Rubrobacter sp. | reverse complement strand
GCGACTCATGCCTTCGCAGGCGCTTCAGGACTACTTCCTGGCCGTACAGAATCGGCTGCTTTATGGTCATGCAGGACCTGGCGCAGCTGGCGAAGGTGTATGGCCCGGAGGACGCGCAGACGATCTTCAGCACGGCAGGTACCAAGATCGCGCTCGCCGGAGTCAACGATGACGATGCGAAGCGCTTCAGCGAGCTCTCGGGGCAGCGCACGGTGCTCTTGAGCAGCCAGGGCGACAACCGACAGATCACGCAGGTGCCTTGGACTACAGGTGGCAATCGAGGTGTCTCTGAGACCGGCCGCGCCTTGATAGACCCGGCAGAGGTGCGCACGCTCGATCCCGATGTGCTCATCATCTCCAAGACCCGCCGCTCGATCCTTGCCCGTCCCAAGCCCTGGTTCCGAGATGGCAAGCTCCGAGCTATGGTCCCCGACCTCGCCCGGTGTAATCCCATGCTCGACTTCCGGCGCACCCCATCCGCCCCGTGCCTCGCGCTCCCCGAGCCATCGGGGGAGGCGAAGCGGCATCTCGCCGAACTTACCGAGGACCAGCAGACGACCGCAAGGCATCTCCAGGAGATCGGGGAGAGGCCCCAGGAGCAGACGGCCGAGGAGCAGGTGCTTCGCCAGGTCGAGCTGCTGCACGAGGTAGCCAGGACCTTCGACTCCCAAGGGCAAACTTCCGGTACTGATCTAGAGTCCGACCAGCACGGACACAGTGTGGGGGCTGGCCCCAAACCCCTTACCCCCAAGGAGATCGAACTCCTGCTCGCGATGGAGTCCCGGCCGGGGTCGGCGCAGGCAGAGATTGGTGCCGTCCTGGGCCTGAAGGAGAAGAGCGTGAGCCGCCGGCTGACCGACATCCGCACCAAGCTGCGCGCCAGTAAGGACGACGACCTGGTCCGGATCGCCCGCGAGCGGGGCCTGCTCGACGGCCGGCTGCGTGATAGGGCCGAGGCGGATGTACAGCTCTCGATCTACACAATTAGGTCGGGTGCTGCCACCGCCATCCCTGACTACCGCTACAAGTCCGATGCTACCCAATTGTAACCGGCAACAGGCAAGGAGATTACCCATGCAGGACCCTTTTTGGGCCCACACCCCGGCACCGCAACTGCTGGCCACCGCCCCAGCTCTCCTGGAGGCGTGCAAGCTCGCGCTCTTCTACCTGGCCCCGTATGCCACGGGTGAGTCGGAACTGCGCAGCGTGCACCTGCTGCGAGACGCCGTACAGCAGGCGCACGGGTGTGGCGAGGCAAGTGAGCTGAGTACCACCCTGATAAGTGAGGAGCTACAGTGACCCTGGTAGGGCGTTGAGCGACCCGTGTCCACCGACTTCAGGCACGTAACCAGCAGCAACATGCCCATACCCAGCTTCTTGCTCCTCTCCCCTTCGTCCGTATAGACATATATGGATGATCATCGATGCTGTGAGGAGTTGAAGCTATGGAGCGACTGGCGGACGGGCTGGAAGTGCGCCTAGGCCCGGACCGACGCCCCGCGGATCCCTGCCAGCTCAAGAAACGGGTACGGCGATATCGCACCATCCAGATGAAACCCTACTGCCGTGGACATAAACGATGAAGCTCGTTACACACTCCGTCACGTGTGCTGGGGTCCGTGCGCGGCTTGCAACGGGCGTCCTTGATCCTGTAGTGACGGTGCTTTGTGGTTACAAGCTGGGAAAGCGTGTTGGGATGACTGCTGACGATACTTGCGACGGGCGTGACGGTGCAGGCGAGTGAAGAGGCTGGGCGTTAGCAGTGCGCTCATAACAGTCAGCTCAGGGCAGTTTGCTGAAATGGGGGGGATGGCTGCTCGTGCCCCTACGTGCTCGCTTGGTCCTGTATACGATCCAGCTCAGCGAGCACCGCGCTGGGATCGATCAAGTTCCGCGCCACGTTGCGCGCTGCGGTCGCCTCCGCCTCGACCGGGCGCCCTAGCTCCAACAGCAGGCGACAACGCGCGAGGCGGCATGCGCATTCGACCGCTGTTTGCCCCTTGCCCAGCAACTCCTTGAGCTGTCTCTCCCGTACCTTTAGGGCGAGATCCGGTCTGCCGCCGTCGTGATGGTAGGTAGCGAGCGCTTCGAAGTAATGCTCTTCGGGTGGAGAGCCCAGACGCGCTGCGCCGGCTATCGCCCGCCGGTAGAGACGCGAAGCGGCTGCCTCGTCGCCCTCGCGTCGTGTCACGACTGCCTGCCACGCGAGACACTCGGCCACCTCTCGCGGTTTCGCCGCCCGACGCGCCGTTGATTCCCCGGCCTCGGCCCACCGTCGTAGCGCCGCATAGTCGCCCCGCCGATGGGCGATCCTGCACAGATTCGCATACGCCTGCGCAAGGTAGTGATCGTCACCCTGACTCGTCTCGAGGTTTTGCAGTGCTGCCTCCTCCGCCTCATCCAGGTGCTCCTGAGCCAGCTCGAACGCGGTGCGCAGTTCCTGCAGGCACTTGTAGCACTCGATATGCGGGGAGACCTCCTCCTCCATGTACCTGAGCGCTTGGTGTATGCGTTCGGCGTGTCCGATAGGGTCGATGCCGGCGTAGGCCGTGATCAGGTCTTCGTGGATGCACAAACGCTGCGGCAGTTGTGCGTAGCGCGGCTTGCGCGCCTCGACCGCAACTGGTACTGCGGACTGGAGCGCGGCGTGATAGTCGCCCTTGAAATGCAGCAGTACCTGCAGGCGCCAGTGCTCGAAGAACATCACCCACCACGACTCTCCGAGCTGTCGGGCCAGAGCGCGCCCTTCCTCAAACAGGGCGAGCGCGCGGTCTGGATCGGACTCCAGCGGCCAGGGACTCGCGCTGAACAGCTCCCAGAGCCGTAAGCGCTGGGTATCGCCCGACTCGTACGACTTGTCTTGGAAATCGTACACCCAGTCCCAGACACTGCTCATCCCAGCAGCTCCCCGAGCGCGTCCGTGGTCTCGCCGAAGGCGGCGGTGGCAGCCGCGGCGTCGAGGGTCCGCCCCGAGAAGAGGCGGGCGACCTGGAAGATTAGGGTGAGGGCGGCCGCTCGCCTGTCGGTGGGCGGCGACTGTGCGAGCTTCTGGATGAGCGGACACGACGCGTTGACGTACAACGTTCCCCGCAGCTCGTCCTCGGACTCAACCTGCCCGTCGATGTACTCTCCGACCAGCCCTGCGATTGGTCCCGGCAGCTCCTCCGCCTGCATCGCTCGCCGAGCCTCGAGCAGGAAGTCCGCATCCTGCGGGTACATCATCAGGGCAGGCACCTCGGGCGGCCGGAATGCAGCGATCTCCGCTCGGATGCCGCGCTCGCGGTAGTGTGCCAGTACAATCTCGAACGGCTCCTCCGGCACGGAGCGGAGAAGGTGAGACTGCTCAGTATCCAGCCGTGCTAGACCGACCCCCGGCCGACCTGCGGCGTACTTTTCCAGAAACGGCGCGGTGACGAACTGCGAGGCGTCGATCACCGGCACGTCGTGCCCCTCTGCAAGCAGTTGCTCCTGAAGCGACCCCAACTCCTTCGTTACGTAGTAGAGCGTGCCGCCTGTGAGCTGTAAGTATTCCGGCAGATTCAGCTGGCCGCGGGATGTGCGGAAGGTGACGATGTCGGCCACCTGCTCGAAGAACTCGTTATCCCGCACCGCCCATCCCATGATCACATCGGTATGGCCGCGGACGATCTTGCGCCACGTAGCCGGCTGCTCGAGTGCCAGGTGCCGCAGTGCATCGCCCAACTGCTCCTCGAGGGCTTGCTGGATCGCAAGGTACGCATCGTCCTGGTGGATGGCCTCGCGCGACGCGGTTGGCTGCAGGACGGGACACTCCACCACGCCACGAACGAAGCGCGCCCACGGAGGCAGCAGGTCGCGTTCGCCGTCCGTGATAAACATGCCGCGGATGTACACGCTCACGTCGCCGTACTCATAGATTGAGGCGACGGACTGTGGCGGCACGAACAGGAACCCCTGCAGTGGCGTGCGCACGCTGTCGTGTCCCAGGTCGACCACGCGCTCGCGCAACGGGATTACACAGAGCGGATCGGACAGCTTGAATGCCCGATCGATATATTGCATTGTCGCTGCCTGTGGATCATCGGCCTCCCACGGAGGGCGCATCAGATTGAGTGGTTGCGGGTCGTTATCCATGTGTATCGGTATGGGCAAAAAGTCAGCGTACTTCTGGACAGTCTCGATGAGGAGCTGCCGCTGCAGGACGAAGGCGGCGGCCGGCTTGACCGCAAGCTCGATCGTTGTTCCCGGCTGCTCGCGGCAGCCGGGCGTGGTCTCGTAGTACTCGTCCCCCGAGGAGCGCCAGCACAATGCGGGAGCGCCCTCCGCGAAGGAGCGGGTGGTCAACGTTACCTCGTTGGCGAGCAAGAAAGCGCTTAGGAAGCCGAACCCAAACTGGCCGATCAGCTGCTCCGCTTCTGCGCGGGACATCATGCCCAGGTCTTCGCGCAGCTCACGCGTGTAGCTACGGCCGATCGTCGCCAAATACTCGTCGATCTCTTCCGCGGTGAGGCCGGACCCGTTATCGCGTATGGTCAGGACTTGGCGGGGCTGATCGACGGAGATATCGATGCGCGGGCGGTAGTCCGGATCGCCGGACTTGATGGCACGGCGCAGGCAGCTATCGTGCGCATTCTGTATCAGCTCCCGAACGCCGACTTGCCTGTTCGAGTACAGGTGCTCTGCCAGCACCTTCAGTAGACCGGGCAGGTGCAGCCGGAATGGCCGCCGTGCCTCCTCGTTCATCCCAGCCCCTTTCTCTAGCTCACAGATGATAGCAGGAGAACCAGCATTCCCTCCAGACCTGGCGGCGCGTCATAGGGGCTCATCTGTTCCATTGGTTGCTCGAGCCGTGATCGCAACATTTGTCGCTGGTCCGGCGGCGCGCCCGAGCTCTGCTGTTCGTCGGCTAATGCCGAGACCGACTCATCACCCGTAGCAACCTGGCTAGGCAGATCGTGGAGAGCGCCTCTACGTCGCTCCCCTACACCTGCGGCAGGTGCCTTACCTTCTGGCTCGCATTGAATGCCTACGCCACGTGACCAGGGTGCGGATCCATCCCGGCCAATATCTGTGATACGACTGGGCCAATAACTACGACACGGCGGCCAATAACCGCGAAAAACTACAACAATATGTGAGTGTTCCTGATAAATGTGGGCGTACTATTCCCCATTATTGTCGC
>JADDPT010000031.1 GCA_016781735.1 Rubrobacter sp. | reverse complement strand
GAGAATATACAAGCTGCTCGTAGTGGTGAACCTGCAAGAACGTTGCTATCGCACTGAGTACACGCCGAAGTCACCTCTACCCCCATGTGGCCGGTCAGTGAACTTGATTATAGGAGGGGATGCAATTCCCTTAAAAAGGGCGCGTATATGCGGTTCAGAGGGGCATCGTAGTCCGCCAGGTATACCACACCCTCTCGACGCGCGTAGGCCGCGAGTTCATGATGGCGTAGCGCCTCATACGCGGACGGGGAGAAAACTCCTCCCAACTCGACAACCGGTCGCGATCCGTAGTAAGCAACAATGCCAGCGTTGAACGTTCCAATTTTGGTATCAGCAGGCGTCTGGGACGTCCACGCTGCGGCATGTAACTCTGCCATCTGAAAAGGGTATCGCCCAGAGACGAGTCCAGGCAACTGCATGGCGGCAGAGATCAGAAAGAGGGTGACGATGAGTGTTGTCGCGACCCGGAAGCGTGTGTCGCCGACTGGTCGGCGCGACCACAACAGACCGATGGACAGCGGCAGCACAGCCGGGAACAGTGCGAAGTAGTAGACCTGAGGATTCTGACGCAGTGATCCGTGGATGATCAGCAACGCGCAAAGGGCGGCGCATGGGATAGTCAAAGGGATGATTGCCGCCCTGCCTAACCCCCTCAGGCTCCGACGTAACTCTATGCCCAGCGGAACGGCACAGAGGATGGCAGCATGGCCAACCAGCAGGATCAGGGCAGCTGAAATAAGGCCAGCGATCGGGTTTGCATACAGTCCTGATTGCTTGAGCGCGAAGGGATAGGCGCTCGCACTCGACTGCAGCATGGTGCCGAACCGCAGGACGTTCCACGCCAGCCACGGTGACACTACAAGCCCCGCAAGACCGCAAGTCACCAACACCGACATAATTCGCATCTGTCGGGGTGATGTGTAGCAGGCGTAAGCTACCACGCCGGCGAAGAGGAAGACGGAGTCAGTACGAGCCAACAGCATCAATCCAGAGCAGATACCGAGTGCGAACAGACTTCGGTACTGAGGGCGTTCAGTGTAGGCGGACAGGAGGCAGAGCGTCGCGAGCGACAGAAAGAGCACTAGGCTCGTCTCCATTCCATTGACGCTGATGAATATTGTTGATGGTGTAAGGGCGAACAGCACGGCGGCAACCAAGCCTGCACGTCTGCCCGAGAGGCGGGTTCCGAGTTGGTAGATCAGGGGGATGCATGCTACGTTCAGTGCGGAACCCACGGTGAGGGCCAGACGGACGGGTGTATCACCTGCCGCGAACTGCCACAGTGGAGTGATCAGCCAGAGCCAGAGCGGGTGGTAGCCGTTGCCCGGCGTTGTCCCGTCGAATGTGGAACCGTATCCCGTCGCCAGGTTACGCGCCACCACGAAGTAAATATAGGCGTCATCACGTAAAACTACAGTGACAAGCCGCTCCGTCGGCTGCCATGCTAGCCACAAGCGCGGTGCAAGCGCAAGCGCCGCGAGCATCCAGATAGTAATCCGGTGGTTTATGTTGATGAATGGGGTAATGGACCACGACCTGGACTCGTGGTCAGGAGCCGGTGCCATCAGAACGTGCCTCCATTCCGCACTTTGTCGCCGGTCAGGATGCTTGTCAGTGTTCGATCTGTTCTGCGCTCATGTTCACCATTTGAGGATAACGGATGTAGTGTAGTTACCCGTGGGGCAAATGAGCGGTCTTTCTGTGGCTCATTTGAGCTAGGAAAAAATCACCCGTTTGAGTGATGGCACGAGGGCGTGGTTGCTATACGATCGGTACAACTCACGGAAGCTATGACGCTCCGAGATGTGTTGGTTGCATCCGGAACAACGTGTCTGCCCGAATTGGGATTGGTGGCGGGTCTGGATGCGCGGATAGGCCGGCAGGCCGTCATCGTCTGAAACTATAGACAGCATCATTTCATCAGCATAGGCGGATCGATGACCACGAGAGTATCTGCCCTGTACAACTCGCTAGCGGATTTGTACCTCTGGTTAGCAAAGGCAGCCCGTAGACTCGACTTCGGTTACCAGAAGGGTCGGAACGGGAATAGGCCCGGCGGCGCCAGCCGTCAACGACGCGAGTACAGCCAGTTCAGGGAAGACGTCATAGTGGTGCTCTTCCTCATTGGCTATCTTCTCGCCGCACTTGTCACCAACCTCTATGTTCTGCCGGAGAACGAACTGATCTCCGGGCTCTATGCCATCTCAGTCCTCATCGCTGCCCACCGTTCCTCCCCGCTCGCAGTAGCCCTGACGGATGCACTCGCGGTAGTGTTCTACCTCTACAATGCCGCGGTCAAAGGCGCGCCTGTTGGGACGCAGGAGCTTTCAGTCTTCGCCATTCTAATGGTCGGCTACCTCTCGGTAGTGATTGCTCGCCAGCGCATGGAAGCGGCAAAGCAAGCGAAGGAGTTCAAGGAGGCACAGCAGCAGCTTCAGCAGTTTCTCGCCATGGTCTCCCATGATCTTGATCAGCCGCTCACGATCCTTTCAGGGCACGTTCAGATCCTGGGTGACGGCACGGGCGGAGAGTCGCCCGCTGCGAAGCAGCGCTCGCTTGCCACGGTCCGAGACATGACCCAACGCATCCGCCGGCTCGTTGACGACGTCGAGGACACGTCTCACATTGGCTCGAACCGTTTCAAGGTGTACCCAGAGCGGATGGACCTCGTGGCGCTGGCTGATCAGATAGTAGACGAGCAGCGGCACACAAGTGGCAAGCACGCTCTTGTGCTTGAAGCGCCTCCAAGCTTACAGGGATGGTGGGACCGCGACCGCTTGAGTCAGCTCCTGACGAACCTCATCTCCAACGCGATCCGGTACTCGCCTGCGGGAAGTGAAGTGCGAGTTGCCGTACAGCCTTTGGATGGCAAGGTGATCCTCAGCGTCTCCGACGATGGCATCGGTATTCCCGCCGAGCAACAACAGTTCCTTTTCCAGCCCTTCTCACGGCTCGAGGGCGCCAAGACGAGAAAGGGGACCGGCCTCGGCCTGTACATATCTAAGGCGATCGTTGAGGCTCACAACGGCCAATTGTGGGTAGAGAGCGGCCATGGGAATGGAACCAGCTTCTACGTCTCCCTTCCCATTGGACACGGTGTGGCCCAAGACAGCGACCATCATGACATTCTTCAGGAGGCGTCGTAGTCCGGGGGCGGTTTGTAAATACATCAAGGGATACGCGAATGACGTTTCATGTGTGGATGCTAGGGGCGATGGTTACGGCACGTAAGGGCCAGGGACTCGTCGAGTACATGCTGATCCTCACCCTTTATAAGCTTGATAGCGGTAAGCATCATGGCTGCCATCGGTGTGGAGGTCCAGAAGCCCTTCCAGACAGTACTCGACGCGTTGCCGTAGCAAAGTCGAGTTCAAGGGCAGCTAACGCTCACCGGTTGGAATTTCACCGGCGGTTTCCCAGATCAGAGTTACCCAACGCTCTCTGCCGCCTCCAAGATGATACGAGGCGTACCGCCTCTGGGGCGGAGTATGCATAGCCGACCTGCAGTCAGGGGATTTAGTCCTGGCGCGTATACCTCCACACCTCAGTCCAAGGGTCAGTGTACTCGCGTTTCCATCCGGTATTCTCGGACAGCGCCTGCGACAACCTCGCCTGTTCCTCCCGGTTCAACAGGACTCGGTCCGCGCCGTAGCGCTCCAACAGTTCCACGGAGTGATATCCTGAGCTGATATCGACGTAGTCGAGCCACTGCTGCAGGGGATACAACTCGATCCTAGGATCTATGAATACCTTTTGCTCCGGCACCGCCCAAATAAGATAGCTTCCGTAACCCATATCGTTGAACAGCTTGCCGCCCGGATTCCTACGGAGGTGCTCTGCTGCAGAGACTGGCGTCAGTGTGGAGAGCAGCGGCGGAGCCGGTGGAGGAACGATCTGCTCCTGATATCCGTTAGGTAGCGGCAAACCCCGCACGGTCCAGGGCTGCGCTAGTAGAACAGCCAGGATGAGGGTGCCACCGATGGCCAGATTAAGGGGAAGAAGTTGCCTAGCTCGGGTAGCAGTCGTCTCACGTGCGTATGGACGGCCGAGGCACTGCACAAGCACAGGCATCGCGACCATCCCGTACCATGTCATGCTCCTCACGGCATCCCACGCTAGCCAAAGGAAAGCGGATACCACGAGAACGTCAGTGATCGTAGGTTTTCGACGAGCAAATGCGAAGGCAGCTAGCAGCATCAGGACGCTTCCGAAGAAGACTACGTTGGCAAGTCCGGAAGGCGTCGGTGGTTGCCACTCGTCGACCAGCCCGTGAACTGCCTTATCTGTCAGAGCGCTAAGGTGGTAGGCGAAGATGCCAAAACCTCGCGGGTTGGCCGCAGTTGCCAAGAGTGTAATGGCCCCTGTGGCGTAGATGGCACCTATCTGCGGCCATGTCAACGCACCAGAGTCGTGTAAGAACCTGCGAAGAGTCTCGCCTACAGCGAACAAGCCAATCATCACGATCCCAAGCACAAAGACGCCGTGGGTGTTGCTCCAGAAAATCATCAGTGCAGGAAGGACAAGAAGCCATACCGGCCGTAACTGCCGGGCCGCGTATCGGCTGAGAATCATGAAGTACAGGGCAAATGGTACCCACGACCAGTTCTGCGGCCGCACGATGGCATTACTCGACGCGATCGCTCCGGCGAGGGCAACCGCAAGCGCGGCTAACCTCCACGAGTCGCTGCGCCGACGCGCTTCCAGGCCGATCAAAGCGAAGGCAAGCGTCGCCAGCACGTTGCGTGTGAAGACTACTAGTGGGACACCGCCCGCGGAGTATATCTGATAGTACAACCATTCCCCTAACCACGAGCCGTACAGATAGGGCTTATTTGCAGGCACCGACCAGGAGAACGTGTCGACGCGCAGGACCTGTCCCAATTCCGAGTGCAACTGACCCGCCCGCAAGTGGAACCAGAAATCGTGGGGAACGATTGGTACGAGCGCTACGTAGAAGCTGAACGCGGTAAGCGCCAACATGAAGTACAGGTGCTC
Source organism: Rubrobacter sp. (assembly GCA_016781735.1). Lineage (GTDB taxonomy): Bacteria > Chloroflexota > Chloroflexia > Thermobaculales > Thermobaculaceae > LC3-1. Next base: position 12,478 of record JADDPT010000031.1, on the reverse strand, counting down.
AATGCGTAGCTCTGGGCGCCGACCTCTCGTCACCACGGGCTCCTGTACCGTTTCCCTCACCGTCTGCTCCTCTCCAGCTTTCTGACGGAGCGGTCCCCGTCATTAGTATGCCCCGCTTTTGTCCCATCGCCGACTATCATACACTCTTCGCCGGCCCCCACTCTGTCACTTTTCTAGCTCATTTGAGCCAGACAGGTGTCCCCAATATGAGGTAGGGAAAGATACCTCATTTGGGCGATTGCAGCAGGGTGTGGATCGCTTATTCTATGCACAGAGAGCGACGATGCTCACAGGAAAAAAGAACAAGAATAAGGAGAGACAAGCAAGTGGAGAAGCTAGTAGAGGTCTACACACGGATGCTGGTGCTGCTGAGCGCAGAGCGCAAGGGCCAGGGACTGGTTGAGTACGTGCTCATCCTCGCGCTCATCAGCGTGGTGGCGATAGCGATCATGACGACCGTGGGCACCGAGGTGCGAGGCGTCTTCAGCGCGGTCAGCCAGGCGCTCCCCTAGTCACAGGCCCAGGCATAAGGGCCGGCGGCTCCCAAGGATATCTGGGAGCCGCCGGCCTTTTCTGTGCCCAAATACCAACGAGACAGAGTCCTTGAGCCTGTCTTTGGAGTCTTGGCGCCAGTGGAACTAAAACTGCTGATCTCGCCCATACCCCTGCAGGAAAGGTGTGAGATGTGCAAGCTGTAGAGCCTACCGAGGTAGCCCCGACCTCCCAGGTAGCGGTCGAAAGACGGGCGTGGCTGACTCCCATGAGTGCGATGATGATCGTTCTCTGGATGCTTACGATGACCGCGGGCTGGGGCGACTATGACATCTACTGGCATCTCGCCGTGGGCAGGCTCATGGTGGAACAGGGGCGCTTCCCCAGTCCTGATACGTTTTCCTGGTCGATGGCCGGCCAGACCTTCATCGCGTATTCAGCGCAGACAGACCGGCTGCTTTACCTCCTGTGGAAGCTCGGCGGCGCAACCGCGCTTGGGATGTTTGCCGCCATCGGCTTCGCGCTAGCTCTCCTGCCGGTGGCTCTGGCTTGCGGACGGCTACGACTGCGGCCGGCTGTCGAGCTCGTGGCCCTGATACTGATCGGAGGCTCAGTGTGGCCCTACATGGGAGCCCGACCGCACGTAGCAGGCATCGTCCTCTTTGGATTTATCGTGTACCTCCTTCAGCGACCGTTCGGCGCGCGACACGCCTTGGTCGTCGGAGTGTCACTCGGGGCCTGGGCGAACCTCCATGGTAGCTTCCAGGTAGGCTTTGGGCTGGTGGGCGCTGCGGTCCTCGCCTGGCTCGTGGCTCGGGATATGAGATCCATGGCGATGGCTGCAATGGCGTTTCTGTTGGGGTTTGGGTTGAGCTTGCTCTCGCCGTTTGGCCTCCGGCTCTGGGCTTTTCCGTTCCGCTCGCTGTCTAACCCGACCGTGCCCTACAACCTGGACTGGACCGGTCTGCGCCCCCTCACGCCAACGTTTGCAACGATGGGCATCTTGATACTCCTGGCTGTGGCCGTCGGCGTGTGGCGGGCAACCGACCCTCGGGCAATCGCCACCATGGGGTTGCTCCTGCCGACGATCCAGGTCGCGCGGTACACCCCATTCTCAGCGCCGCTTCTGGGGCTTGTCACGCTGGAGCGGCTCGCCGAGCGCTTCCCGCGCCTAAGGCTTGATCTCGGCCGGCCCTCGCGAGGGCTCGTATTCGCCGGCTGGCTCCTGGTGTTTTTGGGCGCTGTTTTCACTGCCGCCAGGATGCCGGTCTCCATGGAGGAGGGAACTAGCAATACGTTGCCTCAGACTGCGGTCGTGAGGTTGCTCGACTGTGGGCAGCCAGCGCCGGTGTGGAGCAACTACGACTGGAGTGGCTACCTGCTGTGGCGGGGTGGCGCCCGGTATAAGGTTGGGATTGACGGTCGGGCGGAAACCCTCTATACCGAGCAGGTGTTCAACGAGTATCTGAAAGTACACAGGGGAGAGGACGGGTGGGAGGTCATCGTGCAGCGCTCTCCAGCGCAATACGCGCTGATCCGTGCGAACGCCCCTGCCGCTATCCATACCTTGCCTGGGTGGCGGGAAGTGTACCGGGACGGTGTAGCGGTCGTGGCAGCGCGGGACGGAGCTGCGTGGGGCTGCGAGGGTGCGACCGCGCGGCGGTAGCCCGGCCGGCCCCCACTCTGTCACTTTTCTAGCTCATTTGAGCCAGACAGGTGTCCCCAATATGAGGTAGGGAAAGATACCTCATTTGGGCGATTGCAGCAGGGTGTGGATCGCTTATTCTATGCACAGAGAGCGACGATGCTCACAGGAAAAAAGAACAAGAATAAGGAGAGACAAGCAAGTGGAGAAGCTAGTAGAGGTCTACACACGGATGCTGGTGCTGCTGAGCGCAGAGCGCAAGGGCCAGGGACTGGTTGAGTACGTGCTCATCCTCGCGCTCATCAGCGTGGTGGCGATAGCGATCATGACGACCGTGGGCACCGAGGTGCGAGGCGTCTTCAGCGCGGTCAGCCAGGCGCTCCCCTAGTCACAGGCCCAGGCATAAGGGCCGGTGCGGACCATCTTTGTGGTCCGCACCGGCCCTCTCTCACGTAAGGACGATGCAATGAAGCACGAGCACAAGGGACAGGCAATGGTTGAGATGGCTCTCTTACTGCCCCTGCTCGTGCTGCTCGCCATCGGCATGGTCGACCTCGGACGCGCCTTCTACTACAAGGAAGCGATAACGAACGTGGCGCGGGAAGGCGCTCGATACGGCGCCAGCGATCCGCACGCCACTGAATCGCAGATCGAGGCCGCCGCCCTGCAGGAAAACGATGGGTTGATCAGCGGCATAACCGTCGTTCCAAATGATGGGAATATGGGCGATGATACGGTGAGCGTTACGGCAAGCTACAAGTTCACGCTGATCACACCTCTTATGAAGGGCTTCTTTGGCGGCAGCGATACTGTCACACTCACTTCGACCAGCCGGATGCCCGTACTCGGCATGTAGAGCAGTTAGAAGCTACGCGACTAACAGCGAGGAAAGACCGTACAGAAAATGTTGAGCGTTCTGAGTCGAGGTGGAGGGGTAACTCGTGGACAGGCGATCGTGGAGTTCGCCATCGTCTTCCCCGTCTTCATTCTCCTGGTGATGATGATCGTCGATTTCGGCCGTGTCGTCTGGTACGACAACGCGATCTCGAACGGCGCTCGTGAAGGGGCTCGGTACGCCATCATAAATCACCCTTCCCGCGACGATCCGGCGATAAGGCAGTATGTGCGGGAGAAGGCGGTGGGAGTCCCTCTCGTGGATGCCGATATCACGATCACTCCCGCCGTCACCCGTATCGCCCGCGATCCGGTGAAGGTAAGCATATCGTACCAATTCACGCCCATCACGCCGATGGTGGGCGATCTAATAGGTGGATCCGTGACTTTGGACGCATCTTCGCAAATGATAGTGGAGCGCTGACATGAACAGGTGGGGTAACACGCTTAGGTATCTGAAGAATCCATCCCGCGGTCAGACGTTGATCATGTTCGCATTGATGGTGACCCTATTGTTCGGCTTTGTGGGGCTTGCCATCGATCTTGGCTTCGCCTACAGCTCGCGCCGAGCCATGCAAAACTCCTCCGATGCCAGCGCGATGGCCGCAGCGCTCAAGATCGCGAAAAATATCTCTCCGTCCAACACCTCAGGTGTCGGGTACTCCATCATCGTCAACGACTCAAATATTCGCGACGTAGTAAATGAGTATGTCGCAGCCAACAAAGGTGTGGCGCCGGTAGGCGCCAACCCGGTCGGCATTACCATCGAGTACCTGGACGTAAACAAGAACCTGCTGGCAACGAGCCCTACAGCCGACAACCAGGTGCCGATCACCACCGCGATGGTGCGGGTGAAGACCAAGATCGAGTTTGCCGCTCTCTTCTCGGGCGTGCTCGGCGAGGATAGGATCGCTGTAGGCGCCACTGCTACCGCCCGGATAGCCCCGGTAAAAAAGCCGACTACCGCGCCGGGACCGACATGGCCCCTGACGCGCGTATTCAACAACGACTTATCGACCGGCACCGGGTGCGGCGCCTCTCCGGTCGTGTTCTGGTCCCCCAACCCGCCAGGGGACAACACGGGCGACTGGAAGATGCTGCTGTACCTGGGCCGATATTCGGCTTTCGTCCATCAGCTGAACGGCGCGACGTACAATCATAAACAAATGATCACCAGGTCCGACCTTACCGGGCCGTTCGCGAACGGCGAGAGCCTCGGCGCGACTGTTCCGCCGGCCGATCTTACAGGAAACGACATGACGGTTCAACTGCAGTACCAGCTTCGGTATGGCTGGAACGGCGAGCTCACGGTGGGCAGCAAGTACCCTGCTCAGACGGATCTCAATCTCGAGCCCGATCCCTGGCGTCCGGGCGCTGCGCAGCCTACTGACGGCGACAAGGCTGAGGTATCGCACGCAAACCTGGGTAACAACATAGCGGAGAACATCAAGTATTACCTCAACGATCACCTCGAAGCCGTACCCGATTGCCAGACGACACCGGGTGGCGGCTACCATGCCTACGTCAACATCTACATGTATGGTTTGGACACGAAGGAGAAGTGGGTCGGCAATGCGACTCCGAAGCACTTCGAAGATACCACCGGCAACCAGGTAGATCGCGTCACGTTCGTCCAATGGCGGACATTCAAGTTCTACTGTAACCCGAGCGAAGGCACTCCCTGCGATAGTGCCTTGACCTTTGATGGCAACTCACAGATCAAGGGCTACATGGTAGCTACGCCAATCGCGGATGGAGAGCCTCTGCCGGGTCCGCCTAGCGTCGAGGCTAACACGGTGCAGATGGTCGAGTAGCGGCGCGGGCACCCGCTCTCGTGACCTCGAGAGGATAGACCGTGGAATCAGGCAGCAGCTGCGGCGCCCCTCGTCGTCGGGCCCGGTGAGAGCGGGGCAAGCCAGTGGCTTCGGTCGTAAGGGCGTACAATCGAACGCCCTTATACTTTGTGCGCCTCCAGATGCTTGGCGCCGGGCGGCTAGCTCATTTGAGGTAGAGAAATATCGCTCATTTTGGCGATGGTGGATTGGGATCAATAGCTTATTCTTTCTGTAGAGGAGAAAACAAATGCGCAAGAGAATGGGTTTACTACTGATGTTGGGCGGGGTGGTGCTCGCCGTGATCGCGGCGCTAACGATGATGGCGGTTACAGGTAACGCCCGCAAGGCCGCGGCAGTCGTCAAGCAGGTCGAGGTCGTGGTGGCGCGGCAGGACATACCTCAGGGCACGGCCATAACGTCGGCAATGCTCGAGAGCAAGGCATTCCCCGCGGACTTCGCGCCGCAGAAGGCAGTCAGCACGCTCAAGGAGGCGGACGGCAGGTTCGCGGCTACCCACATAGTCACGGGTCAAATAATCACTCAGCCGGTGCTCTCCGCTACCAAGCAGTCGGGGAACGTGTCGCTGAGTATCCCGAAAGGCAAGAGGGCCTTCGGGCTGCCGAAAACGGATCTCCTGAGCGCGAACGGCGCCATCCAACCGGAGGATCGGGTAGATATCCTCGTGACGTTCAAGCTGAAGATAATCGGCAGGGGCGGCGGCAGCCAGGATGAGGAGGCTCATACCACCCAGACAGCGCTGCAGAATATAGAGGTCCTCGACGTAATGGGTGATGGCGGCTCCGGGGCGTCGGGAGGACCAGCTGTAGTTCTCCTGGTCGATCCTGACCAGGCTCTATCGCTGAAGCTCGCCAAGGATAGCGGTGCGGTCATAGACCTGGCGTTGCGCAGCGCTGATGACGATGGTAAGGAAGTTGAGACGGATGGCGCGACCGAGGACTCCGAGATAGTCAAGTGGAAGTTCCGCAAGCCGCAGCCGATACGTTAGCACACCGGAAGGGACGTACCTACAATGTCTGAGCAATCTGTAACAACTCTGAAGTGCCTGGTGCTGGACGACTCGGTCATCTACGCCGAGGCGATCAAGCAGATGCTCGAGCACGAGCCGGGCATAGAGCTGCACAACTCGCACACCGGTTTTGGTGAGGGCCTCCGGGCCGCACGTAAGCTGCACCCGGACGTTGTCCTCATAGCGGGCGATACCCCCGGCGTGGCTTCCATGGTGGAAGCGTTCGACAGCGCGCTGCCGGAGGCTCCTGTCATCGTCCTGTTCGACGCCGAGGAGCCGCAGCTGGCCCGCGAGTGCATCCTGGCCGGCGCGCAGATGTGCATGTACAACCTCGAGGATCGCGAGGAGCTGATCGGCGCGATCCGCAGGCTCGTTACCCGCGAGAAGCGTCGCCGCCAGGTCTTTCTGGCGCGTGCCTCCAACGAGGAGAAGAAGCTTGCCAGAATCATCGCCTTCCACGGTGCGAAGGGCGGCGCAGGAACCACTACGCTGGCTGTCAATGCCGCAGTCGCCCTGGCGCAGATGACGAAGAAGCGGGTAGTGCTCGTGGACGCCGCGCTGCAGGCAGGCGACGTGGGTGTGTTGCTCGATATCGATCACAGCGCGAACGTTGCGGATCTACTGTCGCACATGAAGGAGCTGGACTACGACCTGATGAAGGACGTCATGGCTCATCACGAGAGCGGCGTCCAGGTGCTGCTCGCGCCAACCGACATCGAGCGCGCGGAGCTGATCAGCAGTGAGCAGTTCAACAAGATCATAAGCGTGCTGCGCAAGAGCGCCGATTACATAATCATCGACACCTCCCCGGCGCTCGATACGATCTCGATGGCGGCGTTGGACACCGCCGACCAGATCGTGCTTGTGACCATGCCGGAGGTAACCGCGTTGCGCAACACTGCACGGTTCATGCAGCTGGCGGCCAAACTCGGATACCCGGCCGAGAAGCTCTTCCTCCTGCTCAACCGGGCAGGCAGCAAGGGTGGGGTTCGCAGCGAGGACATCAAGGAGCACCTCAAGCACGACATCGGCATGCAGATCGCTTCGGCAGGCAAGACGCTGGTGGCGGCCGGCAATCAAGGCATCCCAGCGGCAATGGGCAAGGGGCGCTTTGGGCCGGCGAAGAGCTTCAGGCAACTGGCGATGATACTCGACATGGGCGAGCGCGAGAGCAAGCGCCAGCAGCGGGCCCGCAGGGCCGCGTGGCTGACGATGGGCAGGAATGCCGCCAAGGGCAAGGCGGAGCAGCCGGCGCCCGGTCGCTAAGCGGGGCAACCCCTCCAGACACGCAACGATCCCGTGCTTCGACACGAGGCCACGGGATCGTTGCGTGTCTAGCTCAAATGAGCCAGGTAAGTCTCCCCAATTTGAGGGACTCAAAGATACTGCATTTGCGGCATCGCGGATGCGCTCTGTCGGTGTATTCTGTCTATAGATATAGGCAAGCTCTCAGGATAAGCAGACAGGAGGCAACCGGATGGCATTCTCGCTCTCCGACCGACTAAACCCGAACAACCAGCCCGATCCGAAGCAAAACGGGCATAGCCAGCCGGCAGGTGTGGCCCCGGTCGCAACTGAAAATGGCCAGGTGCAGGTCGTACTGACCGTGCCCGACGCGACAGCGGGCAAGGTGAACTGGAAGGACCTCAAGTCGCGCGTGCAGCGCCGGCTCGTCGAGGAGACGGATACCCTGGCTGGCGCCGATTCTGGAAATCCTATCCAGCTTCGCCGTACTCTGGAAGCTCTCTTCAATGAGGTGCTTGCGCAGGAGAACGTGCAGCTCCCCAGGCCGGATCGCGCGCGGCTCTTCGAAGCCGTCGCGGCCGAGATACTTGCCTTCGGTCCGCTCGAGCCACTGCTTCGCGACGAGAACATCACGGAGATCATGGTCAACGGCCCGGACTCGATCTGGGTGGAGCGTAGCGGCAACCTTGAGGAGACGAACGTCAAGTTCGAGGATGACGCTCACGTTCGCAGGATCATAGACCGCATCATCGCTCCGCTGGGTCGGCGCTGCGACGAGAACTCACCAATGGTGGACGCGCGCCTCCCGGACGGCTCCCGTGTGAACGCCATCATCCCGCCACTGTCCCTGGTGGGGCCGGTCGTCACGATACGAAAGTTCTCTACTGATCCGTTCACCTACAACGACTTGCTGCAGTTCGGCACGATCACTCCTGCCCTGCTCGACTTTATAAAGGCGGCAGTCAAGGGACGCCTGAACATATTGGTGTCGGGCGGCACCGGTTCCGGTAAGACGACTCTGCTCAACGTTCTCTCCTCATTCATCCCTGACGACGAGCGCATCGTGACGATCGAGGATGCGGCCGAGCTTCAGCTACGGCAGCGACACGTGGTGCGCCTGGAGAAGCGTGTGGCCAACGCGGAAGGGAAGGGGGGCATAGGCATACGGGAGCTGGTGGTCAACTCCCTCCGTATGCGCCCCGACCGCATCATCGTAGGCGAGGTTCGTAGCGGTGAGGCGCTGGACATGCTCCAGGCTATGAACACTGGTCACGACGGCTCGTTGACAACCGCTCACTCCAACTCGCCGCGCGACACGCTCGCGCGTATCGAGACTATGGTGCTCATGGCCGGTATGGACCTGCCCCTGCGGGCCATCCGCGAGCAGATAGCTTCAGCAGTAGACCTCATCGTCCACCAGGAGCGGCTGCAGGACGGCTCGCGCAAGGTCGTCAAGGTAAGCGAGGTGCAGGGGATGGAAGGCGACACGATCGTGTTGCAGGATGTCTTCGAGTTCCGCCAGATGGGTGTTGTCGGTAAAAAGGTCGTTGGTGAGCACGTGAGCAAGGGCGTCAGGCCGAAGTGCCTTGACAAGCTGGCAGCGCACAATATTCACGTCCCAGCCTCCACGTTCGCGCAGACTTAGAGTTGAGGAAGAGGATTTAGTCGTGGACACAAATACTACGATCGGTTTACTTAGCGGCTCGTCAGTACTGCTTTTCTTTGTTGGGCTGGCCGTTCACCTGGCATACAAGCGCTGGCAGGCACGCTTGTCTACGCAGATCGGGATGCACCTGGATCACAGACCCGTCGCGGTTGCGGTGAACGCGTCTGGCGGAGCCGACGGCGCGTTAGCGGACAAGCTCAACGCCAGGATGCGCAAGCTCAGCGTCATCCCGAAGTTGAGGTTGCAGTTGGCGACTGCGGGCATTACTATGCCGGCCCCCCGGTTCCTGATGGTCCAAGTCGCGTTCTCGTTGGTAGGAGGGCTGCTCGGACTCATCCTTGCCCCGGGTGCAACGGCGCTAGGGCTGGTAGTGATGTTGGCGGGCGCCGGCGGGTTCTACAAGCTCACGGGGGTGTACATCGGCATCCGGCGCAAGCGCCGTCTCAAGGCTCTAGAGAACCAGCTGCCCGATGCGGTGGACGTCCTTGCGGGCGCGTTGGAGGCGGGCTCGAGCCTCCCGCAGTCCATGGCTATGGCGGGTCGCGAGTTGAGCGATCCGATCTCGACCGAGTTCAACTGGGTCGTGCGCGATCAGGAGCTCGGCTTGAGTCAGCAGGAGGCTCTCGCTCGCATGCTGGAGCGCTGCCCTAGCCAGGATCTGGACATGCTCATTTCGTGCATCAACATCCAGTACCGCGTCGGCGGAAATCTTTCCAAGGTGCTCCGGACGATAGCGCATACCATTCGCGAGCGACTGCGCATCAAGAGAGAGATCCAGATCCTTACCGCGCAGGGCCGCATCTCCGCGAAAATCATCACTGCTGTGCCGTTCTTCCTTTGCGGCGTTATCTTCCTGGTAAACGGCGAGTACATGAGCCAGCTCTTCACCACAACGCTGGGTTGGTTCATGGTGGGAACAGCACTCGTGATGATCGTGGTCGGCTACATAGTAATGAACAAAATAGTCTCGATAAAGGTGTGACCCGTATGAAGAGCACGATTATATACAAGTTGGGTCATGCCGCGGTCCTACTCGCGGTCCTGATGGTGCTCTTGCCTGCCTCCGCCAGCGCCGAAGGTAAGCTTGAGCTGACGGCCCCGAACACCAACAGCCAGCCGCGAGTGAGTCTTACACTCACCGCGACGGACGAGAACGGGTTGCCCCTCCTAGATCTGGAGCCGAAGGATGTGGAGGTCACCGAGAACGGGGTGGTACAGGAGGACGTGGTCCTCTACCCCTTCTACGAGCGCCCAACACCTGTAGACTCGGTGCTCGCGCTGGACGCAAGCCTCACGATGAGGGGTAAGCCTCTCGAAGAAGCCAAGGTAGCGGCGAAGGGCTTTGTGAACGGCATGGGCGCCGAGGACCGCACCGGAGTCGTTAGCTTTGGTAAGGCGGTGAAGATTGAGCAGCCACTGACGACCGACACCACTAAACTTGCGCAGGCAATCAACCGGCTCAAGGTCTCCCCGATGACACCGCTCTACGATGCGCTCGTGGTCGCGGCCGAGGAGGCCAACCGCAGCACCAATCCCCGCGTCGTTATCCTTATGACTGATGGGGCGAACTGGAGGAGCAAGCTAACGGCCGACGAGGCGCTGGAGCAGGTCCAGGATCTTGGCGTACCGGTATTCACCGTCGGCTTCGGTAAGAGGGCCGCCAAGGCGCCGCTGGAGCGTATCGCTCAGGAGACTGGTGGAAAGTACTACACTGCGCTCGAAGGCTCTAGCCTTGCGGAAATCTTCCAGCAGATCTCGAAGCAGCTACATCAGGACTACCGCCTCTCCTACAAATCGAGCACAGTCGCAGCGGTGGGATCCACCGTGGACGTTCGCGTCAGTCTGAAACGGACGGGCTACGAGACTGAGGCGAGCTTCAGCTATGACTACGCCTCAAGGCAGCGCGTGGAGCGGGCGGGTGCGCCGGCTGCGGTCGGCAACCTCCGCGTGATTACCGAGGCCAAGCCCGTCGAGCAGATGACAGCGATACCGGGCGGTACTTTCGGGCTTCCCATAGGCGCGGGACTGGCGACCCTCGTGTTTTCGTTCGGCGCGTGGCTCGCGAGTACACCCAGCAGAGTGCAAAGGCGTCTCGCCTCCTACATTTCGATGTCGGACTTCATAGAGGTAGCAACCACCCGCTCGTCCAAGCTGGGCATCATGATGCGTCCTGTCGTCCAGTTTACCTCCGCTATTATGCTGCGTATCTTGCCCGCATCACATCAGCGAAAGCTCGTGGAAGGCCTCGCTGCGGCGGGATACCCGTACCGGTGGCGGCTGGCACAGTTCGTCACGCTCAAGGGCCTTGCTGCATTGCTGCCTGCGGGAATAACGTTCTTCGCTACACAGAACCTCCTTTTGGCGGTCGGTCTCGTGGGGCTGGGCTTCTACGCGCCCAATTACTGGCTGGCTAAGAAGGTGAAGCAGCGGCGCTCACGCATCCTGCTGCAACTGCCCGACGCGCTCGACTTGCTAACAATCAGTGTTGAGGCTGGCCTGGGCTTTGACGCAGCGGTGACCGAGGTAGTGCAGAAGTGGGACAATGACCTAGCCAAAGAGTTCGGGGCGGTACTCGCGGAGATGAAGCTAGGTAAGAGCCGGCGGGAGGCGCTGAAGGCTATGGCCAAGCGCATCGACATTCCAGAGATGAGGGTATTCGTTGGGGCCATTGTTCAGGCGGAAGAGATAGGAATGGGTATCGGTCGCGCTCTGTCCATACAGGCCGAGCAGATGCGCCTACGCAGGCGACAAAGAGCGGAAGAGCTGGCACACAAGGCGGTCGTCAAGATCCTCTTCCCGATGGTGTTCTTTATCTTCCCGGCCATCTTCGTCGTGCTCCTTGGACCAGCCGTGCCGTCAGTCATACAGGCATTCGCCGGGCTGGGTAAGTAGGACTTACGCGAGAAGCAACTGAAGGAAGTTGCCGAATACAACAACGCCGACCATCCAGTTCAGGATGAAGATCGATAGCCAAAGGCCCGGGAAGCGCGAGGCCAGTCGAGCCACGGCAAGGAAAACGAGCGCTGCGAGTGCGATTCGCAGCGTATACATCTCGCCCCGTCCGTACGTAGCCATCACCCAAGCGGGCAGCAGGTTGATCTCCCTCATCCCGATCCGCATACCTATCTCCGTGCTGACGATGTCACCCAGAGTAAGCAGCATGTAAAGCGCGCTCGCGACTGGTCTCAAGGCTAGGGCACGCATCACCTGTGTCATCAAATTCTGTAGCTTCCTATCACTCCGGGTAAAAGCCTAGCCCTGCAGCCCTGTCTGGTGCCCGGCCAGGCAATCGGCCCCACGGTCGATACTTCAATGGCAAAAATTACTATGCAACATGCGTGCCCACCGGCACGAGGTAATCGGACGCCACCCGCTCTGCGGATTGCCTGATGTCGCAGTTCATCGTAATATGTGGGCATGGACGCTTTCTGTCCCCGACGATACCTGCGCCTCTGTTTCGCACTGGCGATCTCTAAGGTGCGTAGGCAAAGCGGACGTTCCGACGCCTGATGGGCGGCGTCCTCGGGATACTGCTTGGTGCTGTACTCGGGTGGCTCTCCGGCCACGTAGCTGTGCTTGTGCCGTCTGGACGGTCCGTATCCAGGTTTTGGCGTCTGTCTCCCTTACAGGACTGGATGCGCATCGAGCATCTGCTCGGCGCGCTCCTTGGAGCG
>JADDPT010000068.1 GCA_016781735.1 Rubrobacter sp. | reverse complement strand
TTCAGGAGAAACAGATGGCAGACCGCGCTGACGATACCCCAAATAGTTCCAAATATGACAACCGGCTGACTTCGTACGCACGCCGTGTGCTGGACCTGGCAACGGAGGAAGCACGAAACTTCAATCATGATTATGTGGGCAGTGAACACCTGCTCCTAGGGTTACTCCGAGAGGGTGATGGAGTAGCGGCACGTGCCCTGTCTTACTCCGGAATCGAATTACAGAGGGCTCGGGCTGGGATCGAGTACTTGGTAGGTCGGGGCGACCAACCTCCGCTGAGTGATCTGACTCCAACCCCAGGTTTTCAGCGGGCAATCGAACTAGCCCTGTATGAGGCCAAGCGGCAGAACCACCAATACCTCGGGACGGAACACCTGTTGCTCGGTCTCGTGCATCTCGTGCGCGAGGGGGGAGGAATTGCTGGAACAGTTCTTGAGCAGTTGGGGGTGAAGCTAGACAAAGTGCGTGCCCAAGTCATCCAGGTCATCAGCGAAAGCAGACATTACATACCTCTCACCGACGAGTTATCTACAGATACACCCACTGTCGGCCCTAGAGCGGAAGTCTCTGTTTTCTATTCCTACTCACACAAGGATGAGCGACTGTTGGATAGTCTGCGGACGCACCTAACACTGCTCCGACGCGAGGGACTGATCGAGGATTGGCATGACAGAAAGATTGGTGGTGGTCGAGAGTGGAAAGGAGAGATCGACGCTAATTTGGATGCAGCCGGTATCATTCTCCTACTCGTGAGTCCCGACTTCCTCGCATCGGATTACTGTTGGGATGTCGAAGTTAAGCGGGCCATGGAAAGGCATGAATCGGAGCAAGCACGTGTGATCCCAATAATTCTTCGTCCCGTTGATTGGCACACTGCCCCCTTCGCGAAGCTCCAGGGACTTCCAAAGGATGCTAAAGCCGTTACCAAGTGGGGTAATCGTGATGAAGCTTGGTACAACATTGCACGGGGGATCCGAGAAGCAGTGAGAGAGTTGTCGAAGTCATTAGATCGATGAATGCCGGGGCACTTTGCAGAGCAACGACAGGTGCAATCCACTGGATCGGAGTATTCTTCCGCCCACCAGCTTCTCAACCGCGAGCTTTGATGCCGATACCACCCGTTGGAGGGTCGAACAGAACCGACAAGTGCTCTCCACCTTAGACACTTGGTGTTCCCACATGTGATGCACTTTGGGGGATATCACTATCCCAAGAAACAGACCTTCTCGAACCCGAGAACTTCAGGCTAACTCTTGCCGAGGTCCAGCAGGTAGAGTTTCACGCACGAGGTGTGCAAATAAGCAATCAGATTGGCTTGAGAGGTGGAAGTTGGGATACTGCCGCCCTATCCAATCTCCCTAAGCCGACGAGGTAACTTGACCGGGTGCTAGATGCTAGCGTCGTAGCACACCAGTTCGACGGTGTTACCTTCAGGGTCGCTGACGAACAGGGCCCGAAATTGGAGGCCCGGAAACTCACGCGTGTGGACGCTCAGCCCCAAGCCCTCCAGCCGTGCCCGTTCTGACTCGTGGGCCGACAGAGGGATCTCGAACGCGAAGTGATCCAGGGTTGAGGATTCGGCCCGTGGCGGTATTGGGTCGCGGGCACTGCGATCGAACAGCACAAGCACTCGAGTATGCCCAGCGAAGCCTTCTGCGATGCGGAGAATACACCGCCCCCGTAGCGCTGCCACACCTCCAGCCCGATGACGTGCTCGTAGAAGTGTGACATCTTCTCGAGGTCGTTCACACGCAAAGCGATCTCGCCTAACCCCTTGATGACTCGCTGCTGATCCATCGGTCTCCTCCTAATGTGTTGGTCGTGGTCGCTAAGCGCATGGGTATGTGCGTGTGGGGATATTACTATGTCTAATGAGTACTCTGCTACGACCCGTAAGGAGACGGTCGCTGATCGATCAGTGCCCGTGGCGTCGGTTCAGGGTGTTGTCAAAAGTGTAGCAATCCAGGGGATATCACTATACCCCCCCTGCAAGCAGCGGGAACGTTTACCGGATGTTGACCGCGGCTTTTACCCGATATTGACCTCGTGGTCCTATAGTTAGGACAGGACGGGCGCATGCCTGCGCGAGAAGAGGTATCGAGTGGCTATCAAGTACGTACAAAACGGTGTGCCGACCGGCGGCTCGTATCCCGCAAAGCGGGGCGAGGCCGCACCGTCGCTCTGTGCGTCCTGCCACGATGAGATACGCGGCGATCCCGTGATGCGCGACGGCAAGTGCTACTGCTGCGAGGGGTGCGCCGGCGGCGGCCCCTGCAACTGCTGATCCAGGGCTACCGGTAGGCAGCAACCGCCCCATGGCGCCCCGCGACGTCATCCTCCATCTTGATCTAATCCCCTTATAAAGCCTCCTAAACCTGGCCCGTGCGCGCGGAATCCGGCCGCGCCCGTCTCCTGTACCTCCTCCGTCCACGAGGGCGGCACGTAAGCAGCGGGTAGCCTCCCGTGCTGTCGTGTCCGGCACTGACAACCAACGCTCCACGAGCGGATGCGGCCGGGATAGGCCAAGGCACGCAACAGGCGCCTCCCCGGACCGCGCTACATGGCTCCCGTGGACCAGCTATTTCTCTCCCGGCCTGCTACGGACTTGGCGGATGTGCGACCCCACTCGCGGACTTAAACTCTGCCCAAGGTAGCCACAGCCGGCACAACGGGGTGATGGACCGCTGCCTTCAGCGCTCGGGAGGGAGGGCGAAACTAATGGAGACGATACTGATTATGCTCGCCGGCCTGGTGCTGCTGGCAACCATGGTCAACCCATACGGCGTGCTCGCCGTCTTGGTCGACCTGCTGTGGGGGCATCCTCGCTAGGCGCCCCGTATCCGCAAAGGTAAGCGGGGCAGATGTGGATTACCGCAGTGGTGCCGCAGTGCCGCCGCAACTCTGCCGCAGGGGAGGTGTGTGATTATAGGCTCAAGAGACGGGGACGGAGGGGCTACGGGGATACCGGTGCCCTCGCGAAGACAGTACTGGCTCAATTGAGCCAGAGAAAGTTCATTCATTTGGGTGACGACAAGCGCGTCGCATGGGCATATCCTTATGACACGCCGAAAGGCGACACGGTTTTGAGTCCATGAGATGAGCGGGTAACGGCGAGGAGAAGGGCGATGGAAGCCATATATGGGTATCTGACAGAGACCGAGGCGAGAGGCGAGCAGGCATATCGCAGCGCTTACTACGCCGAGTACATGCGGCTGTACGAGGTGCGCCATTCAGAGGATCGGCAGAGGCTGCTGTTCTGGGCAGCACTCGCGCACCACGCGGCCAACTCGGCGAGGGAGCGCGTGCTCGAGGCCGACAAGGCGGAGACCTCTCAGGCAAGCAACGCCGAGTTGGTGCAGTAGGCGAGCACAGCCGCCCGCAAGGGCCAGGAGATCCGGACATGGAGACAGGCGACAGAACCCGGCGCGTACTGATGGTGGAAGACGATCGAGATGCCGTGCAGATAGCCGTCTCGCTCCTGCGCGACGAGCCGTACAGGCTGCTCGTAGCGACAAACGCCAATGACGCGCTGCGACTCGTTCGCCTACACCAGCCTGATGCGATACTGCTCTCCTGGACGCTGCCCGACATGACCGGCAACGACTTCGCCGATCTCCTCGCGCTCGACCCCGCGACCGCTGACATTCCCCTCATCTTGTTTGGCCTGGAGCCGTGGCTCTTTGGCCAGAAGCACCGCCAGAATGCCGCGCAGGTGGTGAACAAGACTTACATGCACGAGGAGCTCGCGCCTCGCGTGCGTGCCGCCCTGAACATTACCCCCTCGCCCGACGTGTCTGCGCAGGAGCTCGCCCGCCTGCGCGACCGCTCCCTCTGGTGGCAGGGCGAGAGCGAGGAAAACTGGAGAGCCCTCTACCGCAGGGAGCTCAGCATCTCAGCACTCCTCAACCAGATGCGGCCGGCCGCCGCGCCCGCGCTGCTACCGCAGGCTTAACTCCGCGTCAGTCTCCATAGGCCCTTCGCCCTACGCTCGCGCACTACCCCCACGGATCACACCCCTGCTCAGGAAAATCACCCCAGGGTAGCCGACACCCTATTGTTTGTCCGGCCTGTCAGTTGGCTCGTCCTCCGGCTCCGGTTCGAGCGCGGGATCGACCGCCATCCGTTCCGGCACCGGCTGTTCCTTCGGCTCCTCGCGAGGAGCGTTGCCTTCTTCACTCACGTCGACCCTCCTATTTAGCCGCGCCGTAGCCCGGTCGGTATCGGTAGACATCACTGCCGGTTGCGGGACAGGCCGTTGCCCTCCACGGCTTGCGTGGACTCGGGCTGGTTCTGGTAGCGAGCGGTCGCGGTGCGGCCCAGGATGGTAGCGGCGTTGAATAGGCGGGACTGGATGCTGTCTTGCACGTCACGCGAGAGCGCCGTGTCTCCCGCCTTTCCGGTCGATGAAGGCAGCAGCCGGTTCACGACGCTCATGATGTCGGACATCGTGCCGGGGAACACACCGTGGAAGAGCGCGGCTGCCTTTGCCTGTGGTGAGAGCACCTCCTGGCTGTCCCCGCGCTTCGTGGCTAGCACGACGTACCGGGCGGCGCGCTCCGCGCTCATCGAGATCACGGGGAGGCTCGCGCCGAGCGCGAACCAGCCGAACTCCGCCTGCTTCTTGCTGTTGACCGACACGTTGACGTACGAGCCGGTGCGCATCGTGCCGGGCGCGATGGCGGTGACCCTGATGCCGTGCTTTCGGAGCTCCGCGCGAAGCCCCTCAGCAAAGCCCTGCTGTGCCCACTTCGCGCACGTGTACGGCAGCAGATGGGGCACGGCTATCTTGGCGCCGATAGAGGTGATGAACACGATCCGGCCGGAGCGCCGCTCCAGAATCTGCGGCAGCACGGCGAGCGTGGTATTCACAGTGCCCCAGAAGATGATGTCCATCGCCTCCTGGAACTGCTCGTGAGTCATCGTGTCGACGGGGCCGATCTGTATGATGCCGTGGTTGTTGACGACTATGTCTACACGGCCAAAGCGCTCAGTGGCCCGGCGCACGAGTTCCTCCGCCGAGGACCGATTGGAGAGGTCACAGGGCACGGCGAGAACCTCGGCGCCCTCCGCCTCAAGCTGCTCGCGGGCGCGTTCGAGGTCTTGGGCGGTGCGCGCGCAGATGACTATCTTGCAGCCCTCCTGAGCGAACTGACGGGCTAGGAGGTATCCCAGGCCTCGAGAGCTGCCAGTAATGAGCA
>JADDPT010000082.1 GCA_016781735.1 Rubrobacter sp. | reverse complement strand
CGAACTCTTAGAATGGCTCTTGGACGCCGCCTTCTGATGTGAGAATCAGGGGATAGATCTCGGCCTTACCGATCTAACAACCGACGACAGTCCATCGCCTGGAAGACGCTCCGCCCCGGAGCGTATGCTCTAGTAAAGTAACCATGCTTGGCAGGAGGAGACAGCTTGGGGTGGGACATCATAAGGGTAGTGACGGAATGCGTGGTCGCTATGTCGCCGTCGGAGGCTCGGAATGCGGAGCCGGGGGCTAGCCGGGCCACTGGGGCGCGCCCGGCGTCGGATACGGTCGCACGGTGACCGCCGTCGAGATCGCCGCCATCTTGCTTGCTGGCGTCGCCGCGGGTGCTATTAACGCCGTGGTCGGCTCCGGGACCCTGATCACGTTTCCCGCCCTTGTATCATTCGGCTTTCCTCCGGTCACTGCGGCGATGAGTAACGCGATCGGCCTGGTGCTGGGGAGCTTCTCGGGCACCTGGGGGTACCGACGCGAACTGGCCGGGCAGCGACGCCGCGTGCTGCAGCTCATGCCTGCCTCGCTGCTCGGGGCGGCCACCGGCTCTTGGCTGCTGCTGCACCTGCCCGCCGAAACCTTCAGGATCGTCGTCCCCGTGTTGCTGGCCCTGGCCCTGGTGCTGGTCGTAGCCCAGACGCGCATCCAGAGGGCGCTCGCTCGGCACCGCGAGCGTCACGGCAAGATGACGGCGAGCCGTAACCAGGTGGCAGCAACGATTGGCGGCACCTACCTCGTCGGTTGCTACGGAGGCTACTTTGCCGCCGCTCAGGGGATCTTGCTGGTAGGGGTACTCGGCTCCCTGCTTCCGGAGTCGCTCCAACGGCTCAACGCGCTGAAGAACCTGCTTGCGTTAGTCGTCAACGCTGTGGCGGCAGCCGCGTACACGATCTTCGCCTACGACCGCGTCAGCTGGGAGGCCGCAGGGTTGATCGCCGCTGGATCGCTGGTCGGCGGGTCGATCGGCGCGAGCGTCGGAAGGCGGCTGCCCGCTACGGTGCTGCGCGGCGCTATCGTCGTGCTCGGTATCGTCGGGATCTGGCGTATCGTCAGCGGGTGAGAGCGAAGTCTTTATATGAGTTTCCGACGATCAACACAAGAGGCAACCCATCCCCCGGCGGATAGCCGCGACCCCTTGCCAACTAACCCGAGTCGTCCCCTATCCTGGTAGCAAATATCTTCCCGATTAAGGCAGGGCACCTTCTCTCTGAAGCGGAAGAACACGATGGACGATACCATAATCACCATCTACTGCCTGTGCGAGGACTTCTTGAAGGCCATGCACCACCGCGACGATGCACCACCGCGACGATCCTCGGGTCCGCTTGTCCGCCGCCGAGGTGATGCTCATCCCCTTCGTGGCTGCGGCCTTCTTCGGCGGCAGAGAAACGTCGTACTGCCATTCTCCTGAGACCGGTTAACTATCTGCTACCGGCGGCCTCTGCTTCCAGAAGCCGGTTTCCTGCTCGAAGGCGTGGGCCAGTTGCAGCACCCCGAGCTCGTCCCGATGCCGACCCACGATCTGGACGCCCACCGGCAGGCGCTCCGGTGTGAAGCCGCAGGGGACCGAGATGGCGGGCAGACCCGTCGCCGTGATGTAGTAGCAGGACTTCATCCAATCGATGTAAGAATCCAGCTTTACTCCATTAATCTCTGTGACGTAGCGTTGCTTCACGTCGAAGGGTGGCACCTGGGTGACCGGAAGGATCAAGAACTCGTACCTCTCCATGAACGTTCGCGTGCGATGGTAGAGCTCCGTCCGTTTGCGCTCGGCCTCCCCGAGCCGCGGACCTCTGAGGCGCCTGCCCTCTTCGATCTCCCGGGCCACGGTGTCCTTTAGCTTGTCGCGATGTTTCTCGAGCAGTCCCCCGAAGGCGAGTTCGTAGTACCAAGCTCGCCACGCCTTGAAGGCCTCGTCGGCGCCCGTGAAGTCCGGCTCGGCGTCCTTCACGATGCAGCCCAAGGAATCGAACACGCCGCGCTGTTCGTCGAGCACCATCGTCACACGCGAGTCCACCGGCAATCCGCCCACGTCGCGGCTCCAGGCGACCCTCACTCCCCCAAAGTCGCGCTCCAGAGGCCGGGAGAAAGCGTCGCCTGGCTCGGTGATCGAAATGGGCGAGCGCGCGTCGGGGCCGGCGATCGCGCTCAACATCAGGGCCACGTCTCGCACCGTGCGCGCCATCGGACCCTCGACCGAGAGCGAGAACCGGGCCGCGGGGCCGGGCCACGTGGGCACCCTTCCTGAGGAGGGGCGAAGCCCCACCACGTTGCAGAAGCCGGCCGGGTTGCGCAGGCTGCCGCCCATATCGCTCCCGTCGGCGAGCGGCAGCATCCCGCAGGCCAGGGCCACAGCCGCCCCACCGCTGCTTCCGCCGCAAGTCTTCGTGGTATCGTAGGGGTTGAGGGTCTCGCCGAACACCTCGTTGAAGGTCTGCGAGCCGGCGCCGAACTCCGGGGTGTTGGTCTTGCCGACGGAGATCGCCCCGGCCTCCTTTAACCGCTCCACGACCAGCGCGTCGCGGTCCGGGACGAAGTCTTTGTAGACGAGCGAGCCGGAGGTGGTTCGGACGCCCTTGGTCGGGAAGAGGTCCTTATGCGCTACGGGGAGGCCGTGCAGCGGTCCCACCCGCTCGCCGTGCGCGAGCGCCCCGTCGGCGGCGCGGGCTCGCTCCATGGCCCTCTCGGGCAGGAGTGTGACGATGGCGTTCACCCTCGGGTTGATTCGGTCGATCCGGGCCAGGTGCGCCTCCATCACCTCGACGGCAGAGAGCTCCCTCTCGCGGACGCGACGGGCCAGCTCGGTAGCAGTTAGGAAGCAGATCTCTTCGGACAACCTATTCACCCCCGTATCCGCAGCCTGCTCGGCGGCGGCCCCTGCCGCGATCAGCCGGCACCACTCCTCCGTCCGTATCTCGGAGAGGTGCGACAGGCAGGTCCTCCGGCGAAGCTCGTGAAGGCGCCTTCCCCATCGAGGTCGTCTTCCGGTTCCTCGCCATAAAAGCTCTCCACGCCTCCCCGTTCTGTACAGCCCTCCCCAAACTTCATACAGCCTACAGCTCTCGCGGAACAACGACAATGCGCGAGAAGCTACCGGTGCGCCTCCCTACAGAGATGGCGCGGGATCTTTGCGATTGCTATCCTTGTCGACAGCTCAGGATCGGGGAAACGCCGGTAGCTCAGGAGGGATCTTCCGGGATGGACGCCGTCAGGAGGTACGCTCGTCGCCGTCCGGCCACCGTGCTGGATCCGGGCGTTCCGTCGGGATTGCCCTCGATCGGGTGTCACCGCTTCCGGCCTACATGAAGGAGCTGAGATGCTAAGAGCCGTCGCCCGTCCTCTAGTGAACGTCGTCGAGCGCTGGATGCCCGACGCGCTGGTCTTCGCCATCGTACTGACCTTCGTGGTGGCCCTGGCGGCGTTGGGGCTCACCGACAGCGGGCCGTTGGAGGTGATCCGGGGCTGGGGCGACGGGCTGGCGGGGCTCCTGGACTTCATCGCCCAGATCTCCATCGTGCTCGTGCTTGGCTACACGCTGGCCCACACGCGGCCGGTCCAGCGGATGCTCCAGCGGATCGCCCGCTTCCCACGCACTCCGGCGATGGCCTACGGGTTCGTGACGGTGGTGGCCGGTATCGCCTCGCTCGTCTCCTGGGCTCTGGGCCTGATCGTGGGAGGAATAGTGGCGGTGGAGGTGGCCAGGGTGGCACGCTCCCGCGGCCTCCGGCTGCACTACCCGCTGCTGGTAGCCAGCGCCTACTCGGGGTATGTGATCTGGCACATGGGCTACTCGGGCTCCGGTCCGCTGGCCGCCGCCACGCCCGGCAGCTTCCTGGAGGAACTCGAGTTCGGGTTGGTGCCTGTCACCCAGACCACCTTCTCCACCTGGAACATTATCGCGGCCGTTGTCACGCTGGTCGCGGTGACCGCCGCGATGGTGCTGCTCAGGCCGACGGCCGACGACCCGATCGTCGAGCTGGCGGACAAGTACCCGGAGGAGGAGACCCCAGAGAACGACGGGGGCGGAGCAACCGCGCCAGACGAAGCCACGCCCCGCGCAGATTCACCCGTTCCCCCCGAAGGATCTCCGGAGGAGCCTGGCGGACCCCCCACCCCCGCCGAGAGGATAGACGGCACTCGCATCCTGACGCTCGCGCTCGGGGTGGCGCTCGTGATCTACCTGCTCCTGTACTTCGTGCAGGAGGGCTTCGCGCTAACGCTGGACATCGTCAACTGGAGTTTTTTGGCCGCGATCCTGCTGATCGTCAGCTCCCCGCGGGAGCTCGTGGGGTTGATCACCGAAGCGGGCCGTACGGTGGGCAACGTGCTGCTCCAGTACCCGCTGTACGCCGGTATCCTCGGGATGATGTCGGCCACCGGGCTCGTGGAGGTCTTCAGCCAGTTCTTCGTGAACATCGCAACCCCCGGAACGCTGGGCGCGTGGGCCATGATCTCGGGTGGCATCATCAATTTCTTCGTCCCTTCAGGCGGCGGCCAGTTCGCCATACAGGGCCCCGTCTTCCTCCAGGCGGCCCAGGAGCTCGGAACCGACCCGGAGGTCGTGATCATGGGTGTGGCCTACGGTGACCAGTGGACCAACATGGTCCAACCATTCTGGACGATCCCCCTTCTCGCCATCGCCGGGCTCAGCGTCCGCGACATTATGGGTTACACCACCATCACGCTCTTCGTCAGCGGCATAGTGATGTTCGCCACCTTGCTGATCGTTGGCGCCGGATAAGTCCCACCGAAGCAGGCTGAGTTGGTTTTATCGTCCTTCCGGGAGGGTTCTGATAGGCACGTCCGGAACGCTTCTCCGGTGCTCCTCCGTTTTATCCCGCTAGACGCGCCCCACGGTTCCGCGGCGTCATGGGGATCGTAGCAGCGACCCGGCGGTGAAAGGCTCACCCCTCGCGGGTCCCGGGGCGTTGACCGGCAACGAGTCCGAGACGTCTCCACCGCCCGCAGGCAATGCTCTGAAGTCCCCGGTTCTGCTAGGTCCGGGAGGAGCGCCAGCGCCAGAACAGGTAGACCGCCCCGACGATAAACGCCACCGCGACCGCGTAGTCCAGGTAATGCAAAAAGTCCCCGATCCTGCCCCAGTTCTCCCCGAGCACGTACCCGAAGTACGTCAACGCGAAGACCCAGGGTATGCACCCGAGCAGCGTGTAGAAGGTGAACTTGGCGAAGTTCAT